>NZ_JFHW01000007.1:0-304554 GCF_000612205.1 Enterobacter sp. 5-4
AAAATCTTCACTGATGGTAAGTATGAAACTAACGACGAATCAGAAGGCGTCACGGTCACTCGTCTGGATGTCGGGCAATATCTTATTGGAGGCTGTAAAGCACTCAATTCAGACGCTGCATGGGGAGGTATCGACGGAGGGTTTGAGATTCCCACAGACAGGAATAAGCAACCGCTTATATGGCTGGACTACGAGGTTAACGCAGACGGCTCTGTGCTGGTAAAAACCTATCACCGCGAACATCCTTCTGCGCCAGCATTTGCCAGGAATGAGCGTGATGGATTGGCAGATGGCGAGCCGGTTGACATCCCGGCTGACCAGTTCGTCAGCGTTCGTGTAGAAATGCCAGCTGACAGCATCTGGAATCAGAAACAAACGGAAGAGGCTTTAAAGCATGAACAGGGCTCATAAAAAAAACCGCTGTCCATCGTGTGCAAGAATGGGCGGCGGCTTAAATCTGCTCACTAAGAGCCACTGGCATAAAATTTACAAAATTCATAATTCGAATCGGCATAGAAACTTAGAAACGAAACGGCGAAACATTAAGCAGTGATGGGATGCCCGTATCTTGCGGACACTTACAAATAAAACTACTGTATATAAAAACAGTATTTGAGGTGTGTGCAATGGAATTCATCAGGCCAACAGAACTGAGAGAAATTATCGCTCTCCCGCTTTTCAGTGACTTAGTACAGTGTGGTTTCCCAAGTCCCGCGGCTGATTACGTTGAACAGCGTATCGATCTCAATGAGTTACTTGTCGCTCATCCGAGCTCCACCTATTTCGTCAAAGCCGCAGGTGATTCAATGATCGAAGCCGGGATCAGCGATGGTGATCTGCTGGTGGTGGACAGCTCGCGCACAGCTGAGCACGGTGACATTGTCATCGCCGCTGTGGAAGGGGAATTTACTGTTAAACGCCTGCAGCTACGCCCGACAGTCCAACTCATCCCAATGAATAGCGCCTACAGTCCGATTGTTGTAGGCAGCGAAGATACGCTGGACGTTTTCGGCGTTGTTACTTTCATCGTCAAATCGGCGAGCTGAGTATGTTTGCGCTCTGTGATGTGAATTCGTTCTATGCATCTTGCGAGACCGTATTCAGGCCTGACCTGAGAGGGCGCCCGGTTGTCGTTCTCTCGAATAATGACGGCTGCGTAATCGCGCGCAGCGCCGAGGCCAAAGCCGCCGGAATTACCATGGGAGAGCCTTTCTTTAAGCAAAAGGATCTATTCCGGCGCGCTGGGGTTGTTTGCTTCAGCAGTAACTACGAGCTGTACGCAGACATGTCGAACCGGGTAATGACAACGCTGGAGGAAATGAGTCCTCGCGTCGAAATTTACAGTATCGATGAAGCTTTTTGTGACCTGACGGGTGTTAGGAACTGCCGGGATCTGACTGACTTTGGCAAAGAGATCCGCGCTACGGTTCTGAAGCGTACGCACCTTACCGTTGGCGTTGGCATTGCCCAGACAAAAACACTCGCTAAACTCGCCAACCACGCCGCAAAGAAATGGCAGCGGCAGACGGGCGGGGTAGTGGACCTGTCCAATATCGACCGTCAGCGCAGATTGTTGGCTCTGGTACCAGTAGAAGACGTATGGGGCGTCGGAAGGCGTATCAGCAAGAAGCTTAACGCCATGGGCATCAAAACGGCTTTGGACCTCTCAGAACAAAGCACCTGGATTATCCGCAAGCACTTTAACGTGGTACTTGAGCGAACGGTCAGGGAGCTGCGCGGCGAGCCATGCCTCGAGCTGGAGGAGTTTGCACCAGCTAAGCAGGAAATCGTCTGCAGCCGGTCTTTTGGTGAACGCGTCACAGAATATGAGCAGATGCGTCAGGCCATCTGCAGCTATGCGGCCCGTGGTGCTGAAAAGCTTCGTGGTGAGCACCAGTATTGCCGGTTTATCTCTGCGTTCGTGAAAACCTCTCCCTTTGCGCTTAACGAGCCGTATTATGGTAACAGTGCGTCCATCAAGCTTCTTACCCCCACTCAGGATTCACGCGACATCATTAACGCCACGGTAAAGTGCCTGGACAAAATCTGGAAAGACGGACACCGTTACCAGAAAGCCGGCATTATGCTGGGTGACTTCTTTAGCCATGGTGTGGCCCAGCTCAACTTATTCGACGAGAACGCGCCGCGCGCTGGTAGCGATAGGTTGATGGAAGTTCTGGATTATCTGAACGCGAAAGATGGAAAGGGAACACTTTATTTTGCCGTGCAGGGCATACAGCAGCAATGGCAGATGAAACGGGATATGTTATCTCCACGATATACTACGAGGTATTCAGACCTAATAAAAGTCAGATGATTCTTTAAACGGTATATTCATTCGAACCTAATTATCGGCTATGAGTATTAAGAGTAATATGTCTACTACTATGCTTTTGTAATGTAAATAAGCCCCTGCAATTATACAGGGGCTTATGGATATGATGCCGGGTGCCTCCCGGTGAGTCATTGAGCTAACCACTCGTGACTCGCTGCTTCAGAAATTCACGATGAGCCGCTTGATATACAAATCATCAGGTTAGTTAGCCCTGCCGCTGAGGAGGATTCATCATAAAGCCGAATGTAACAGCAATGCTTAGCAAATGATACAAAATTTACTGATGTGCCTCATGATTTTCTTTCGCAGTTTTCACGGTCACGGTATTTTCAGATGGTGAAGGTTAAAATATCGATGTTCATTTTTTTACTTTAAGTCTTGAAACAAAGGTTAAGGTTTTATCTTCTGGGCAAATCATTAGAAAAATTGCTGTGGGAGACTCTTCTAAACGTGTAATTCCATGCAGCATCTGGTAGAGTCTTTTTTTTAGTTTTTCTGCTCCATCTTTTTCAGACTCCCACTCTAAAACTGCCTGACCCTCTGAACCAATGAATGCATGGGATGGTAGTTTAACGCCTCGGTTTGACTTACTTGAATAGTTTCGGTCATGCAAGAGACCTAAGATAAGAGGGTTGATATTATTATCTGAGAATGGGGCTTCAATAACTATTAATACTGTGTAATGTAGGATTTTCATGGAAGCCTTATGGTTGCTTCAGCAATAAAGTCATATTGCCATGGCGTTGGATGTACAAGTCTTAATTATAAATGTTTGTGTGGGGGTAAAAAAAGGCCTGCGTTAAGCAGGCTATAATAATTAAACGTAGTTATAATAATGATTTCATGAATGTTGGCGTTGAATCCCAAGCGTCAAAGATACTTCTGCGCCGCATCTAATATTTCCTGAGAGGTAAGCTCTCGATCTGAAGCCACATAGACCACTTCATGGTCACCTGTTAAAGAAGGAAAACCTGCTGACATTATCTGAAGGTTTATCACTTCTCCATTAGGATATTCTTCGCGTATTGATGTCACACCTTTAAGCACAGTGATAACTTTACTTGGCTTACCATTAAAAAAAATGATTACTTTTTTCATATATCACCATGTATTTTGAAGGCTTTTAGCCCCTGCAGGTGTTCGAAAGGGGGCTGTTTGTTCATTTTTTTTGCCTCTTTCGAAATTAAAACAAGCATTATACTGACTTAACGTGTACTGTAACGGTCCATTTGAACTGGAGAAGTCTATGTCAGCACGTAAAAACACTCAATTCCGCCGAAATTATTTAGTAAAATGCCCTTGTCCAAACTGCTCAAAAGATTCCGAACATAGTTACAATCGTGTACAAAAGGGGGCTCAATTGGTGTGCCCATACTGCTGTGCTTTATTCAAATCTCCCCAGCGCTTCTAAAAAAATTAATAAAAAAATAAGAAGTGATGCTTTTAGAGGCTGCCTAACCTCTTACGCACTTTAATATTTTATAAGCAGTTAGCTTCTGCTTTGAGACTGTTCATGCAGCAGTCCTGCATTTCATCACATCGGTCAGCAAACTTGATGGTAAGTAAACATGCTGGCCTGTTGTAATGATGTGCGTAACCGAACAATCACCTTCCACTGATAAAGTCATGCTGGCTTAAGTTAAGTCAACCATCTAAAAATTATCTATCGCAAAGTGTTACATTGGCAGCGATTGGACCTTTAGTTCCAGCTATGATAGCGAATTTGACTTTTTGTCCTTCAAATAGAGTATTAAATGTTTCTCCCAGCAGGGAAGAAGTGTGAACAACAACATCTTTACTTCCATCGAGTGGGGAGATAAAACCAAACCCCTTATCTTCGTTAAACCACTTAACAAGACCTATGATTTTAGATGACATACAAACTCCGTTTGAACATTTCAACTGACAAGCAAGCTCATGATAAGAAACGTATGCTGGTATATGTATGGACTCAAGAGGAGGAGGTATCAGAGATAACACCTGGTTATGAGAACGGCTTTTGGAAAAGTTAGATTCATCATCGCAACGAATCAGTCAAACCATTAAGGCACGTGTTGAAAGATTAAGCAAATTTTATTTTAGCCTTCCGGAAGGCCAATGAGCTAGGATTAGCTATTATTAACCAATCCTGTATAGTCAAATCTGGATTGCCATTAGGAAAATATTTGTCTCGTAAAATGACAGGAATTGTCAAAAGTTTTGACGTAAAGAGCGGAAAGGGATTGATTATCCCATCAGATGGCAGAAAAGATGTTTTTTTACATATTTCTGCATTAAGAAATAATGAAAGCCAAACGTTAAAGCCTGGCGTTCGTGTTGAATTTTATCGTATAAATGGGCTTAGTGGTCCGATGGCTGCAAATATATTTCTTTCTTAAAGTGAGATAATATTGAACCAAATATAAAGTACACATCAAAAGTACATCAGATTATATATCTATTTGTTCTATCAATTTTCTCCCCTGATTTTTTACATTTCCTACTTCACGGGTCACAGCATGCCAGATAAACATCTCAGCTGGTACAGAGCCGTCAGATACAATCTCTTCCGCTTCTTTCCCTCCAACGTCCTGGCGCATCCATTCCCGGGCCGCTTCTGGCGATAGGACCAGGGGCCGGCGGTCGTGAATATCCACTAGGCCTTTGTCAGCGGCAGACGTTACTATCAGAAAACCTTCTGCCTCATCGCCTCGCTCAAACGGTGTGCTGCCGATAGCCGCCATAAAAATCGGCTGACCGTCTGCCCGATGGATAAAATAAGGTTGTTTCTTGTCACCTTCTTTCTTCCATTCGAACCATCCATCTGCAAAGCAGATCGCCCGGCCATGTTGCCACAGAGGTTTAAACATTCTGCTTGCGGCCGCGGTTTCGACGCGAGCGTTAATCAGTGGCGGCTTATCCCACCATCCGGGCGCATAACCCCAAAAAACCGGATCAAGATGCAGCTGCTCGTCGCGTTCGCTCAACAGCAGCACTTTGGTGCCGGGCGCGACGTTGTATCGGCCAATAGGTTCAGGGTCGTATGCGATGTCGCGATCAGCTTCATCGGACAGGTAAGCCAGGTATTCTTCACGCGTTTGAGCTTGTGCAAAACGCCCACACATAGAAACCTCCAGCCAGATGTCAGACTTAAAGTATAGGGCAGGGAGAAGAAGAGGGCGCACTGGCTAGTGTTAGGGGCAAATTTAGGGGCAAAAATGCGAAATAGGGACAAAAAAAGGGCATTAAAAATGTAGTTCTGGGTAGCTTTAGGGAGAAGTTATTATGCTATAACTAATTGAATTCAATGGTAAAGCAAATGATATCAATGAGTTGGCAAAATCAGCGTAGCTTATTCAGGTTGTATTGCTCTTTTTTGTTAATCTCTTGATTCTGTTGCATTGAATACTACCTTCGGAGCCAGCAGGGGCAAAAATTGTATGCCGCGTATGGTACGGATTCCGGCGGCGAATGCCAGCACGTTTTACTGCTGCGTGAAATCTGGCGCCGATACGTGATAAAGGGTAGCGTTCAGACGTTTGGATACGATAGCGACTTTACGGCAAACGGCGCAGTTGTGGCGCAATCATCTCCGCCAGTATCAATGTTGAAGATTAGCAGTAAGCATGCTGTAATGAGTTTACTTAATTTGAGGGTAACTTGAGCTAAGATTTAAATATGATAAAAACTTCTACTCTTTTCCTTTGTACTTCCTTATTTTCAAGCATGGCTTTTGCAGAAAATCACTACATACCTCTACTTTATAACTTATCGACTATGTTTGATTTCAATCCAGTTAAGGGGACTGTTAAATCCTTAGATACTGATGTTGAGGAGAATGGAAAAATTACTTATAAAATCTCCATCAGACTGAATAAAAATGGTTGTGTTGATAGCTTAAACCTTGATAATGTTTCTTCTGGACATGAAACCATTCTAAAATATACAAATGGAAG
The DNA here is from genome assembly GCF_000612205.1 of Enterobacter sp. 5-4. Taxonomy (NCBI): domain Bacteria; kingdom Pseudomonadati; phylum Pseudomonadota; class Gammaproteobacteria; order Enterobacterales; family Enterobacteriaceae; genus Enterobacter; species Enterobacter sp. 5-4. The sequence goes on from NZ_JFHW01000007.1 coordinate 6,271, forward strand.
TCTTATTGGCCATAGAGATGGCAAGCCTTTCTCAATACAACTTGATGAAAAATGTCACATTTTGAGTAAAAATGAAAACGGTGACGAGTTGCGTTACACTCTTTACCCGAATGGATTAATTAAAGACACCTATTTTTTAGGCAAAAAAATATCTGAACATTTTTATGATGAAGACGATAATTTGACGCGCTCTGAATTTTATAGTTCAGAAAGCGTTATGTCTAAAAATGAAATATCTTATGTTGATAAAAAAAGAAAGCCTCTTGATTATAAACTAATAAACTCATCAGTTTTCTCGGAGGGTTATACAGCAACCAGTTCTTGTCATTATAATGAAATGCTTGTGCCTGAAATATGTAATGCCACAGTACAGAACGCAGGTAATCCGGCGCCGAAACCAGTTTCAATGACAGCGCAAACGAAAGTTGAATTCTACTAGATTAAAACGATTCCAATAAGCTACCTCCGGCGTCAGGTTATTCAGGGATTCATGAGGACGCTCGCTGTTGTATTCATTCAGCCAGCGTTCAGTGATTTCCCGTGCTTCATTCAGCGTTCAGAACAGGTAAAAATCCAGGATTTCTGTCCGGTACGTCCGGTGAACCGTTCGATAAACGCATTCTGCGTCGGCTTACCCGGCTTGACTTGCTGATCGGATAAACCATTACAATGTTCATCTGCGGTTGGGCTTGATAATGGCTAACTCCATTTAAACGACGCGTTTTCTTTATTGAATGTTATTGATGCATTACTCCATTCCTTGCCATCAAGTAACATTTCCACACACTGGGTAGGGTAGAGGTCATCGGCTGGCTGGAACCGCTCATATTCGGAGTCAGGGTTAAGCATCACATCATGATTAACGTTGACTATCCATCCATCGGGGTTTTCAGGATCGGATTGGCGAGTGCATAGCAGTCTGGCCTGGTAGAAGTCATCCGGGAGCCCTTCCAGCATGCAACCGGTAGCCCACTGGATAAGCTGTTCATTTGAATATTTCTGAGGAGCGGTATGTGTTTCTTGCTGTTTGCTTATTAATCGCTTAAATGTGTTCAGAAAGGGGAACATGTCATTTTCCTTTAGCTTGTAAGTTAGGCATTGTAGGGCAATTAGCGAGATTAGATCCATTCAATGGTTAATATCACCGCTAGCGCATAACGCCATTGATTTTCCTTCCATGGGATAAAGCAGACATTATTTGATATAAAATCTTCGACAAGACGTAAACCAAAGCACAAGCCCAGCGCCACCCATGATCCCTGTGTGCCAGAGCGGAAGTAACTTACATTGTGCTAGGGTGTTTTATCGGGACGAGTTCAACGAAGGTACTGGCTGAATGCAAGAGGAATTTAAGATGAATGTAGAAACGGTCCGCTTAATCCTGGAACCCTACAATGATTCACATTATGAAGGCTTAAGGGTAATGGATAGTGATGCAGAGGTGATGCGCTATATCAATAAGGGTGTCGTTAAAACGCCCGAAGAAACCTGGGAGGGCATCAGAAGGGTGCAGACTCGCTGGGATAAGTATCACTTCTCGTGGTGGGCTATCAGAGAGAAATCTTCTGGTGCGATCGTTGGTGCAGCATGCCTCCAGCACCTGGCAAACGTGGAGGGGGCACCATTAGAGATTGGCTGGCGCCTCGTGCCTGAACACAATGGCAAAGGCTATGCTACAGAGGCAGCGAAAGCGATCGTTGATTACGCTGTAGAACGGGTGGGAGCATCTTATCTGGTGGCCGTGGCCGATCCAGAAAATATCGCATCGCAGCGTGTAATGAAAAGGTTAGGTATGTCTTATAAAGCCATAGAGCGGCATTACGATACGGAATGCGTTGTGTATGAGCTTAACATGAGTAAGCCTGCTTAATTAAGCGACACATCTCTGCCACTTTATCTCAGCTTACAGCACCTCAACCAATTCAAATTCTTCTGCGATCAGTTCCATATCTTCAGAAAAATGGCCTTCGCGGAAGAAAAATCGCTGATGTTCTTTCCGCCAGTATTCAAGGCTTAAATCACCTTCACCCTCTTTGCGAGCGAATTCCTCATTAACATCGCAAAAACGCACCAGTCGCATGGAAACCAGCCGGATCACACAGACCGGGACATTCTGACCATCAAGGATTATGTTGTAGCTTCCTATCCGTGGAGCAGAGACATCCTGCGAGTACGAGGCAAAAGATCCGCAGGTGGCCGTTTTGAGCCCTTTTTTAATCAGGTCCGCAAGCGCGTTCGCCAGTTCCGGGCTGTCACCCATTTGCCAGGCCGCTGCGCCTGGGTACTTCGTTTTTAATTCTTCAACCTTAACCATTCAAATCCCTTCTCAATCCTTGACCATAAGAAACATAATAGCGGTTTTAGCATAAACTCCCTCGATATTTGAAGCGTAATCGGCTTTCCTTCTACTTTTGTACACAGGCTGCCTGGAATACAAAGGGTTGCATGCATTGGTTGTGTAAATATATTCTTATGGGGTATCTGTGTGGTGAATCTGCTGCCTGCACCCCGGCGCGTGACGTTATAATCAGTAACGAGTCATCGGGATGCTATCGGCACCACGCATTTTCTGTAACTTTTATCCCATTGGAAGGGGTTAGCGTGTTCAAGCTTAATACATCTCTACTGGCGGTTTTGCTGCTGTCAGGCTGTAGCTCCGATCTGGTTCTCAACCCACCTAAGCAACCTGAATACAAGTCGATGCCTGAAATAACGCAGTCTGTGACGCCATCACAACAGCGTGCAATCATGGCTGGCGAGCGGCCTGACTGGTCAGAAAGAACGCCGGTCAAGACAATAAAGCAATACTAATAAGCACTTAACAACCAGGGCTGCCGTTCGGCGGCCTTTTTATTTACCCATTTGAGAAGGTGCAAAGATGGAGCCTGGTTTGCGGGAAAATTTCTGACGGCGGACATGGTATTTCTTTCTTTATCAACCATGCTTAAGGCGAAGATAATTCAATCACTTCAGCATCACCGAAGCGGCAACGTCACTCGAGTCGAGAATCCTGAATGCGCCACGCACCTATCTCCATAGCTGCAGCCACGGCAATTTTTGTGCTGGGCGTTTTTATCATCAATATCCAGGTCTGGTACTCGGCGCGGGTTGACAGCCTTGCCGGGGCGCACTACGTCGTCAGGAATATGCACGTCATTCTTACAGAAGCGCATCATGCGACCCAGGTTGCAATGCGGCTTGCTGAGAATGAGTGTGATGCTGAAGGACAGTATCGGCTCGGCACTGAAGCGGCATTACAACCCCATCTGAGAACGATCGTTATTCTGAAAAAAGATGTGGTCTGGTGTTCCTCCTTGCCGGGAAACCGCGTGTTGTTGGTTAACGGGTCAGCGCTGCCTGAAGCGCCATTGTTACTTGTTCCATCGAAAAGTACGGTCAACGGCCTGCCGGTTCTCTTATACCAGACAAATCATGCCGGAAGCCGAATCATGGTGAGCATCAGCGACAGCCATATCCGGGATGCGCTGAATATGCCACTACGTGGCGTGGCGTATTCGCTGCTGGTCGGCAATCGTCGTTTAGGCCAATCTGGCGATGTCTTGACGGCAGCCCATTCAAACAACGATGTTCTGACGGTAAAAGACGTTGATTATGCCTTCGCGATTCAATTTAACGCTCCGCCTCTTTTTAGCCTAACGCGATTATTCGACCAGGCCGGTGGAGTGGTGTTATTTCTGCTGCTCGTTTCCTCTCTTTCTGCTTATCTTCTGCTGCGATATCTGTCTAAGGATATTTCGCCGGAAGAATCGCTGCGGACTGCCATCTACAGAAATGAAATTATTCCCTATTACCAGCCCGTCGTGAGCGGAAAAGAGGGCACCTTGCGCGGTGTAGAGGTGCTGGCAAGATGGAAGCATCCGCAATCCGGGTTTATTTCTCCCTCGTCATTTATTCCTCTTGCTGAAAAAACAGGGCTAATCATTCCCTTAACCCAAAGCTTAATGCGTCAGGTTGCAACGCAGATGAATGCAATTTCTACGCTGCTGCCGGAAGGATTTCATGTCGGGATTAACTTCAGTGCGTCTCATATCGTTGCCTCTACCTTTTTTGAAGAGTGTCTGAATTACAAGCGCAGCTTTGTTCAACAGGATCTTAATCTCGTTGTGGAGGTGACCGAGCGTGAACCTCTCCACGTAGATGAACATCTCGTTAAGACCCTGAATGCGCTACATGAAATAGGGTTTGCCATTGCCCTGGATGATTTTGGAACGGGATATTCCGGTCTGTCCTACCTGCAGGATCTGCACATCGATTACATTAAAATCGACCAAAGCTTTGTTGCCAGAGTGAATGCCAATGAGGATTCCACCCTGATCCTGGATTCGGTACTGGAACTGGCAAAAAAACTGTCAATCCGTATTGTGGCGGAAGGGGTTGAAACCCAGGAACAGCTTGATTACCTCATGCGCAATAACATCACGTTTTTACAGGGCTATTTCTTCTACAAACCCGTTCCTTTTAAGGAGTTGATAAAAATTCTGTTATCGAAGCCAAAGGTTAAAGTGAGGGTGGAGTGACGTTTGTCCCGTTGTCAGCAATTCCCGCCCGATACATTCATAAGTAGCGTATAATGCGGCGTCGAAAACCGCTCAACTCTTCTCTGGCCAGTACTATGACCCTCAATCGCGTTTGTTATTTACTCCTGCTCTTTGCTGCGATCGGCAGTCTTTTTACCTCGAGCCCTTTGGCTATGTGGTTTCTGCTGATCAATATGCTGACATTGGTCATGTATGGCGCCGATAAAATAGCGGCGCGGAAAGGCATGCGCAGGGTTCCGGAAGCCACGCTGCTGGTATTTGGCGTAACGGGCGGCTGGCCTGGCGCGATTGTGGGCCAACAGCTCTTTCGCCATAAAACACAAAAGCAGCCGTTTAAAACCTACTTTTTCTTAAGCATTGTCGTCAGCATCGCCGTGATGGCGGCGGTTTACCATTTCTCGCCTGTTTCTTCTTTATGGTCGTTTTGACATCAAGTTAACCTGAGTTTTTCAGATGCCAGCACTACGTTGATAAGAACGGTCATTCGGATAGTGCGTCGTGAATAAATCCTCTATCACTGCCAATAGTAGTAGGACTATTCTTAAGTTGTTGCTGTTTTTTGCACAATCTGAATAATACGTGCAACAACACGGACGGCAACATCCCATGAAAATAGTCTCTATTACGCTGGCAGCGCTGGTGCTTTATTCTGCACCTGCCTGGTCCGCTTTTCAGGAGCGGGAATATAATACCTGGTATATGAAAAATGCGGTGCTTTATGATATGACGCAGACCTCGGAAGGTTTTCCCGTCATGGTGAGCGTATCCCAGCCTGGGAGAAAATCCGCTAATTTGCTGGTGTCATATATTACGGAAGGCCGCTGTGGTGAGAATAATCTACCGCTTAATGTGAATGGTAAAGTGCTGCCCGCCAAATATAATTGTGTCCAAATAGGAAAGAACAGAATTGAACATTTTTCAGTGGTGGATGCGGACAGCGTTAATGGCATGGTGACGCATCTGAAATCTGATTTCACTATTCTCCTGCAAAACGATATCAAAATTTGGGCAGCAAATATCAAAGCGCCAAAATACGGGCTAACCCCGCGCTTTTAAAATCATGCTACGCTTGTTTGTTGTATCAGGAGCATGAGTATGAAGAACAAAGACGAACAAACAGGATTAGTGGGGCTGGCGATTGGGGCGGCCGTTATTGGGCTGGTTTTTGCCCAGAAACCAATCGATCGCGACAGCATTGTTGATGAGCTGGTCAGGCTCGGCAGGCAGAAAGGCGATGGTGTAGAGGATGAGGTTTTCGTCAAGGCTGCTGACCTGGTGAGGAAGGGGATCTAGCCATGGCTGATATTCGTCATGCGCAGTGCCATTGTGGCGCGGTGGCCTTTACCGTTGCGCTAACGGATGGCCTGAATACCGCGCGGCGCTGCAGTTGTTCCTTTTGTCGCATGCGGGGTGCGGTCGTCGTCTCTGCGCCGCTGTCAGGGATTACCGTGACCAAAGGTGAGGATAAGCTCACGGAGTACCGCTTCAATACGGGAACGGCACGGCACTTTTTCTGCTCGGTGTGCGGAATTTACACGTTCCATCAGCGGCGTTCTAATCCAAACGAATACGGCGTGAATGTGGCCTGCTTTGATAACGTCTCACCGTTCGATTTCCCTGAAGTGACGGTGATGGACGGGGTTAACCATCCCTCGGATGGAGATAGCGGGGTGTTTGGCTACCTCTCTTTTCGCAAGAAAGGAACAGGTCAGGCGTAATTGCCGCCTGGCCACTCTGTAATTAGCCTGGCTATAGTGGAGGGTGGTTATCTGAAACAGGAGAAACTATGCTTTGTGTTGAAAAAGACGATCCGCGTGAGGCCCCTGAATCAGGTGATAAAAAGCCTCAACCCGTGAAAAAATAACGCAATCTGTGCGTTTTCCCGCCACCGGCACTGCTGGTGGCTTTTCATTTCTCAGGGAATAATGTTAACCGCCATCCAGGTGGTTCAACACAGCACTGAGATGCCCGACAATATCAGCAAAATCAAAAATTAACGCCATCCAGATGAGCGCTAAAAGAGTTAGTACGACAACGGATACACGACCAAACAACGCTGTTATCCTTAGTGATGGAAAGGCTATCACCTGAGTTTAAACAGCTTTACCTCAACTTACCCTCAACCACGTGATTTCAGAACCTGCTTTTTGTGACGAACGTCAAGAGATGGGTGAGCCCGCATACTGATGCGGGCTCTGGCAATCAGAACTGGTAAACCAGACCCAGTGCCACGACATCATCCGTGCCGATGCCGTTGTTTTTGTAGAAGCTGTCATCTTCATCCAGCAGGTTGATTTTGTAATCAACGTAGGTGGACATGTTTTTGTTGAAGTAATAGGTTGCGCCGACGTCAGCGTACTTAACCAGATCCTGGTCGCCCTGGCCGTTGCCAAGGTCCTTGCCTTTAGACTGCAGGTAGGAAAGGGACGGACGCAGGCCGAAGTCGAACTGGTACTGTGCGGTCACTTCGAAGTTCTGGGTTTTGTTGGCAATACCGCCGCCTGAAGTGCTGTCACTGGAACCGTATGGCGTCATATTGCGGGTTTCAGAGTACATTGCCGCCAGGTAGATATTGTTAGCGTCGTATTTCAGACCCGCGGTCCATGCGTCCGCTTTATCGCCGCCAGCATATTGAGATGCTGCACCGGTGCCTGCGATCACCTGGTCATTAGTACGATCTGAAGAGGTATACGCTGCACCCGCAGTAATCCCCATGCCAAAGTCATAGGTTGTGGAGATACCGAAACCGTCACCGTTTTGGTTACGAATGTTGTTATCAGAACGGTTGTTCGTTCCTTCCTGAGAACAACCATTTTCGTCACAGTTGCTGCCTTCATTTTTGCCCTGATACTGCAGCGCAAAGTTCAGACCCTGCACCAGACCATAGAAGTCGGTGTTACGGTAGGTTGCTACGCCATTGGCGCGGCCGGTCATGAAGTTGTCGGCTTTGGTGTAGGAGTCGCCGCCGAACTCAGGCAGCATATCGGTCCAGCCTTCCACGTCGTACAGTACGCCATAGTTACGACCGTAATCGAAGGAGCCGTAGTCACCCACTTTGATACCGGCGAAGGCCAGACGCGTCCAGGACTGGTTATCAGACCCTTCGGTGTTATTGGCCTGAATGTTGTATTCCCACTGTGCGTAGCCAGTCATCATGTCGTTGATCTGGGTTTCGCCTTTGAAGCCCAGACGCATGTAGGTTTGATCCCCGTCAGCGCCTTTATCATCGGAGAAATAGTGCAGACCATCTACTTTTCCGTACAGATCTAATTTGTTACCGTCTTTATTATAAATCTCTGCTGCATGAGTTGCGCCAGCCATTAACAGAGCCGGAATCATCAGGGCCAGTACTTTTCTTTGCATTTTGATATTCCTTTGCGGTTGTTTTTATTTAATTACCTGTTGAACTTTCCGAATGCGAAAGTTGTCTCATGCTAAATCACTCCCGTGTAAGAGTAATAAATTATAATTGTTACGAACTAAGTAAAATCTAAACTGAATACATCAACGGTAATGGTCATTGGTTTGGTGAATGCTTTAAGGCTAAACATAATAAATTAAAATTATTAATCAGGTATGAATTAAGCTATTCTTGATGGCGTTATATGCCTTTAAGATTATTTATCCATAATTCGCATGAATAATATTTAGGGAACTAAATAGATATTTAATGATTATCTGGATTCGCCCGGTGTGAATACACCGGTTTTTTTTATGGCAAAAAAATGCCCGGACGCGCCGGGCAGAGAGACTAGTCGCTGGTCGATTTTTCGGCTTTACCCGCCAGCTGCGCCAGGAAGTCATACCGTTTTTGCAGATCTGCCGCAGCGTCTTTCCATAGCTGTTCGGCCACTTCCGGCTGCTGCGCGTTAAGGCGACGGAAGCGCTGTTCCTGCATTAACGTCTCGGCCAGAGCATCTGACGGCGGACGCGAATCCAGCGCCAGCGGTAATTTACCCTCGTCCGCACGGCGCGGATCGAACCGGTACAGCGGCCAGAAGCCGGTCGCGGTTAGCTGTCGCATCTGATCGTGGCTAAGAGCCAGGTCGTAGCCATGCTCTTCACACGGGCTGTAGGCAATGATCAGCGACGGGCCGGGATACGCTTCCGCCTCCTGGATCGCCTTCACCGTCTGGTTAAGCTGTGCCCCCAGCGAGATTTGCGCGACGTAAACGTGACCGTACATCATCATGCTCACCCCGAGATCTTTGCGTGCCTTGCGTTTCCCGTGCTCACCGAATTTCGTGACGGCACCCAGCGGCGTGGCTTTCGACGCCTGACCACCGGTGTTGGAATAACACTGCGTATCCAGCACCAGGATATTGACGTTTTCGGTCAGGCTTAGCACGTGGTCCAGCCCGCCAAAGCCGATGTCATAAGCCCAGCCGTCGCCGCCAATCAGCCAGATCGATTTTTCGACCAGGGCGTCCGCGTCGGTCAGCAGCTGTTCAGCGCCCGCCACGCCCTGAAGCGCCTGACGCAGCTCTGCAACCTGCTCACGACGTACCTCTGGCGTCGCGTCGGCGTGAAGCGCGTCATTGAGCCCGGCGGGGATCTGCCCGGCAAACTGCTCCAGCAGGCGCATCACGCGCGCGCGGTGCTGGTCAACGGTCAGGCGGAAGCCCAGACCAAATTCGGCGTTATCCTCGAACAGCGAGTTGGCCCACGCGGGACCGCGGCCGTTGGCGTCAGTGGTATACGGCGTAGAGGGCAGGTTGCCGCCATAGATAGACGAACAGCCGGTGGCGTTGGCAATCAGCATCCTGTCACCGTACAGCTGGGTAAGCAGCTTGATATACGGTGTTTCACCGCAGCCCGAGCAGGCGCCGGAGTATTCAAACAGCGGCGTGATCAGCTGCGAAGTGCGAATATCAATGCGTTCCAGTTTGCTGCGATCGATTTCCGGCAGATTCAGGAAGAAGTCATAATTCACTTTCTCTTCTTCGACGTGCTCCAGACGCGACATCATATTGATGGCTTTAATCTCCGGGTTCTGCCTGTCTTTCGCCGGACAAACCTCGACGCACAGGTTACAGCCGGTGCAGTCTTCCGGCGCGACCTGCAGAACGTATTTCTGTCCGCGCATATCGCGGGATTTTACATCCAGGGAATGCAGGCTGGCCGGGGCGGCCTCCATCTCTTCCGGCGACACCACTTTGGCGCGAATGGCAGAGTGCGGGCAGGCCGCCACGCAGTGGTTGCACTGAGTACACAGATCTTCTTTCCAGATGGGGATCGCTTCGGCGATGTTGCGTTTTTCCCAGCGGGTGGTGCCCATCGGCCAGGTGCCATCCGGCGGTAGGGCAGAGACGGGCAGGGCATCACCCAGCCCGGCCAGCATCGCCGCCGTCACGGTCTTCACGAAATCAGGTGCCGCATCAGACACCACCGGAGGGCGGTTCGGGCTTGCGGCGTTGACCGGCTGCAGCGGGACCTCAAACAGCGACTCGCGCGCCAGCGCGAGCGCCTGCCAGTTACGTTCGACCAGCTCCTGGCCCTTGCTGCTGTAGCTTTTGGCAATCGCGCCCTGCAGTTCCGCCAGCGCGCTGTCGCCCGGCAGGATATTCGTCAGATGGAAGAAGGCCATCTGCATAACGGTATTGATACGCGCGGCAAGGCCACATTCGCGGGCAATTTTCGCCGCGTTAACCACATAGAAACGGGCTTTTTTCTGGTTCAGCACCGCCTGCACTTCCTGCGGCAGGCGCGACCAGACTTCATCCGCGCTGTATGGCGTATTCAGGAGGAAAATACCGCCAGGTTTCAGGCGCTCGGCCATCTGGTACTTATCAATGAACTGCAGCTGGTGACAGCCAACAAAATCAGCCTGAGAAATTAGATACGCAGAGCGTATGGGCTGTTCGCTCACCCGCAGGTGGGAAACGGTCAGGCCGCCGGCTTTCTTGGAGTCATAGACGAAGTACCCCTGGGCGTACCACGGCGTGGAGTTCCCGATGATTTTGATGTTGTTCTTGGTCGCGGAGACGCTGCCGTCACTGCCCAGACCATAGAACAGCGCCTCGAGTTTGGCGGTCGAGGGCAGGGTGTTTTCCGGCAACGACAGGGACAGATTCGTCACATCATCATAAATGCCGACGGTAAAGCGCGGCTTGGGCTTCGCTTCGCTGAGCTCGTTGAAGACCGCCAGCACGCAGTCCGGTCCGAACTCTTTGGAGGACAAACCGTAACGCCCCCCGATCACGCGCGGCAGCGTTTCACGTTCGCCATGATTAAAGGCCTCGGCCAGGGCGGTCATCACATCCAGATACAGCGGTTCCGCCTGCGCGCCCGGCTCTTTGGTGCGATCGAGCACCGCAACGGTACGCGCGCTTTCCGGCAGCGCAGAGAGCAGATGTTTCGCCGAGAACGGCCGATAGAGACGCACTTTCAGCACGCCAACTTTTTCGCCGCGCGTCAGCAGCTCATCAACAACTTCCTCGCAGGTGCCAATGGCCGATCCCATCAGCACAATGACCCGTTCCGCCTGCGGATGGCCGTAATACTCAAAGGGTTTGTATTCCCGACCCGTTGCGGCAGCAAAGTCATTCATCGCCTGTTCAACATGGTCGTAAACCGCGTTGTACCACGGGTTGGTGGCCTCGCGGGACTGGAAATAGGTATCCGGGTTCGCCGACGTGCCGCGAATCACCGGGTGTTCCGGATTCAGAGCGCGGGCGCGATGCGCGTCAATGTCCGCCTGCGGAAGCAGATTCAGAATTGTCTCGTCAGCCAGCGGGACGATTTTGTTAATTTCGTGAGACGTACGGAAACCATCAAAGAAATGAATAAACGGCACCCGGCTTTTGAGCGTGGCGATATGCGAAATCAGGGCAAAGTCCTGGGCTTCCTGAACGCTGCTGGCGCACAGCATCGCGCAGCCGGTCTGGCGAACGGCCATCACGTCAGAATGATCGCCAAAGATAGAGAGCGCGTGGGTGGCAACGGTACGCGCAGCGACGTGCAGAACGAAGGGAGTCAGTTGTCCGGCAAGTTTGTACAGCGTCGGGATCATTAATAACAATCCCTGGGAAGAGGTAAACGACGTGGAAAGCGCCCCGGTCTGAAGCGCGCCGTGCACCGTGGCAATTGCACCGGCTTCAGACTGCATCTCAACCACTCGCGGGACATCGCCCCAGACGTTTTTTAACCCGTTACCCGCCCAGGCGTCCGCCTGCTCAGCCATGGTAGAACTTGGCGTAATCGGGTAGATGGCGATAACTTCACTGGTGCGAAACGCGACTGAGGCAACTGCACCATTACCGTCAATAGTTTGCATAGGACAACACCCTTACATTGCGCAAAAAAATAGGGGTCTGTATTACGGCAACAAACCCTGAATATTATCTGTGTATTCTAGCAAACGGGGGATTTTTCGATTTTCGCTTTTGTGTCCTCGTTATTCCTGCCATCAATGTGTAGATCAAACTTTTGGCAGAAAAATTGCGAGAAATTGTTTCAGGAGCGCATAAATACGCACTTCCGCTCTCGACGACACGGGATGGGATGCCTATTATGCATAGGTTTCGCATTATTCATGGGGGAGAGAGCATGCGCTCAGCATTTTTGGTAGGGTGTGCCGCATTATTGTTGTCGGCATGCAGCAGTGAACCTGTCCAGCAGGCAACGGCCGCGCACGTGGTGCCGGGTATGAAAGCCGCGATGTCCAGCTCCGGTCAGGCCAACTGCGCGATGATTGGCGGTTCGCTGTCGGTAGCTCGCCAGCTTGATGGTTCAGCTATTGGGATGTGCGCCTTGCCAAACGGCAAACGCTGTAGTGAACAGTCGCTTGCCGTTGGAACCTGCGGTAACTACTGATTATTCTGCACGCTTAAACATCAGCGTTTTATCGGCTGTCGCCAGCGTTAACTGGTCTTCAGTCAGGTCGACCTGCGCGCCTTTGCGCAGCATGTCGCCGATGGCCTGATCCAGCTCGTTAAGCTGCGGCTCACTACAGAGCTTGCGCGTCATGGCCAGCGTTTTCACCTTCAGCTCGCCTTCGGACAATTTCCCCTGTCCGTTGAAGCGGTTACACATCTGGCCAGAAACGCTGATGTTATTCACCAGACTGATATCTGGCAGTGCGCTAAAACCGATCTCAGGTTGCGTTGTCGCGGTCTTCACGGCCTTACCGTCCACACTTTCCAGCACAAAGCGGTGGTTCTTAAGTTGCTCCGGCTGAACGGAGGCTTTACCCGGATTAACGCAGCCGGTAAGGACAAGACTGATAACACTTAACGCAATGAGCTTTTTCATTTTTCTTCTCAAACTATAAACACCGTGAATCTTTTTCCAGTGTAACGATACTCTGCCATGCGTTAATGGGGTTTATCTGAAAGTGCGGGGAGGAGCCGGGCAACGCAGCGGTTGCCCGGGATGACGTTAATGTGATTTAAACCCTGCCGCCGTCATCAGCATACGGAAGAGCATACTGACCGCAGCCAGCGCCAGTACGCTGCCGCCCCAGATAATGGCCAGCCACAGTAATCTTTTCCAGACCGGTTGTTGCATCAGTGATAACCCTCCCCATGCCGAACTTTGCCGCGAAATACGTAGTAACTCCAGAAGGTGTAGACCAGGATAACGGGAATGATCAACAGCGCGCCGACCAGCATAAAGCCCTGGCTTTGCGTCGGTGCGGCGGCCTGCCACAGGGTGATTGACGGTGGAATGATGTGCGGCCAGATGCTGATCCCAAGCCCGCTAAAGCCGAGGAAGATCAGCCCCAGCGTCAGGATAAACGGTCGGCTATGGCTGTCGGGATTATTCAGGCAGCGCCACTGATACAAACTAAAAATCACCACCAGGGCCGGGACGGGCAGCAGATAGAACAGGTTCGGCAGCGTAAACCAGCGCGCCGCGATGGCCGGCTGCGCCAGCGGTGTCCAGAGGCTGATCGCCGCAATAAACGCCAGCAGCACGATTAACAGGGTTTTCGATACCTGACGCATCCGCTGTTGCAATGCATTTTCGCTTTTCATTACCAGCCAGGTCGAGCCTAACAGCGCGTAGGCCACCACCAGGCCCGCGCCGCAAAACAGATTAAACGCGGTAAACCAGTCAAAGGGGCCGCCGGTATAGGCCCGGCCGGTGACGCTAAAGCCGTTAATGACGGCGCCCACCGTCACGCCCTGGGTAAACGTCGCCAGAATGGAACCGCCTATAAACGCCTTATCCCAGAAAGGACGGTGTGCTGGCGTGGCTTTAAAGCGAAACTCAAACGCTACGCCACGAAAAATAAGACCGATCAGCATTAATGTGAGCGGAATGGTGAGGGCATCGATAATCACGGCGTAGGCCAGCGGAAAGGCGCCGAACAGGGCGGCCCCGCCCAGCACCAGCCAGGTTTCATTCCCGTCCCAGACCGGCGCGACGCTGTTAACCATCACATCGCGATCGTCGGCGTTCTGCGTGGCCGGGAACAGAATGCCAATCCCCAGATCAAAACCGTCCATCACGATATACATCAGCGTGGCAAAGACGATGATCACAAACCAGATAATGGAAAGATCGATACCCATTACGGCTGCTCCTTATGTTCAGTTGTGACGGCAGAAAGCGGGCGCGCCGGACGTCCGTCGGACTCGGTGGCGAAAGATTCATGCGGCTGCGGGCCTTTTCGGATGAGGCGCACCATATAGCTGTAACCCACGCCAAATACCGAAGTGTAAACGACGAAGAAGGCCAGCAGGCTCACGCTCATATGCAAATCGCCATGGGCAGAAACCGCATCCTTCGTGCGCTGGAGCCCATAGACCACCCACGGCTGGCGGCCCACTTCGGTGGTGATCCACCCGGCCAGAATAGCAATCAGCCCGGAGGGCCCCATCAGCAGGGCAAACCACAGGAAAGGACGGGAAGAATAAATGCGCTTTTTATAGCGCAGCCAGAGTGCCGTTACCCCAAGCAGCAGCATCAGCATGCCCAGGCCCGCCATAATGCGGAACGACCAGAAGACGATGGTGGAATTTGGGCGGTCTTCCTTTGGAAACTCTTTGAGCGCCGGAACCTGTTTATCCAGACTGTGTGTCAGAATAAGGCTTCCCAGCGCCGGGATCTCCAGCCCAAAGCGGGTGCGCTCCTGTTCCATATCCGGCCAGCCAAACAGCAGTAGCGGGGTAGGCTCGCCCGGTGGATTTTCCCAGTGACCTTCAATGGCGGCAATTTTCGCGGGCTGGTGCTTTAAGGTGTTCAGCCCGTGCATATCGCCCACCATGGCCTGGAGGGGCGCGACAATCAGCGTCATCCACAGCGCCATTGAAAACATTGCCCGGATGGCGGGGGTATTATTCCCGCGCAGCAGATGCCATGCCGCGGATGCGCCAACAAACAGGGCGCTGCTCAGGAACGCGGCTATCGACATGTGCAGCAGGCGGTAAGGGAAGGAGGGGTTAAACACCACCGCGAACCAGTCTACCGGCACCACCTGACCGTTGACGATCTCATAGCCCTGCGGGGTTTGCATCCAGCTGTTGGAGGAGAGGATCCAGAAGGTGGAGATAATGGTCCCCAGTGCCACCATGCAGGTGGAAAAGAAGTGCAGCCTCGGCCCGACTTTATTCCAGCCGAACAGCATCACGCCGAGGAACCCGGCTTCGAGGAAGAAGGCGGTAAGCACTTCATAGGTCAGAAGCGGGCCGGTAATACTGCCCGCAAACTGCGAAAAGCCGCTCCAGTTGGTGCCAAACTGGTACGCCATCACCAGCCCGGAGACCACGCCCATGCCAAAATTGACGGCAAAAATCTTCGACCAGAAATGGTATAGCGAGCGCCAGACCGGATTTTTTGTTTTCAGCCACAGCCCTTCGAGCACGGCAAGATAGCTTGCGAGACCAATGGTGATGGCCGGGAAAATGATGTGAAAGGATACGGTAAAGGCAAACTGTATCCGCGCAAGGTGAAAAGCATCTAAACCAAACATGCACAGCCTCAATGTCAAACGGTGTGCTGTTATGGTATAGGGGCGAAGATCGGACGAGCAGACGCAGAAAAGCGAATTTTAACCATAACAGTTGGCGTAAATTTCACGCTTTGGCCATCTGATATACCTCGCCGTTGTGGAATAAAAACATTCTTTTTATGAATTTTCCGCATTAAACCGCTTGCTTTGTCGTCAGCGTCGTGCGTTAATGGCCTTCTGGTTTTGAGTCCAAATAAATATCTGACGTAGTTTTATAAAGCAGTTCTCATCACGTTGTGCCTCTCCGCAGCCTCTCTTGGGTCTTTATCTACATTCCGATTCGTTTTGTTTAAAACCATTATGCCCAATCGGCCCATTAGTAATTTACGTTTTTACGTTTCAGGAGAAACCTATGACTTCATATATTCATTTTCGCTGCCCATGCTGTCATGGCTCGCAGTACCGTACCTCAGCCTTTGATGTGTCTGAGAAAAACCCGTTTGGCGCGAAATGCATTTTTTGCAAATCGTCGATGATCACGCTCGACCACCTGGCCGCCGCGCGTTCCGCTCAGAGCCACGTGACCGAATACCGTAAGTAAATCATCTTCCAGACTATAACAGTTCGCTAAATCTTCTCTTTTTCTCCTGCTGATATACACTGTCGGTCTTAAGGAGAATCTGATGAAAAAATACCAGCGTCTGGCGCAACAAATTATCTCGCAGATTGAGCTTGGCGTATGGCTGCCGGGCGATAAGCTGCCTTCCCTGCGAGAGCAGGTGGCAAGCAGCGGCATGAGTTTTATGACCGTTGGCCACGCGTATCAGATGCTGGAAAGTCAGGGGCGCATTGTCGCCAGACCGCAGTCGGGCTATTACGTTGCCTCGCGCCCGACCGCACAACAGCCTGCGCCACCCGCTCAGGTGATGCGTGACGAAGCGGTGGATATCAATACCTACATCTTCGACGTCTTACAGGCCAGCCGCGACCCGTCCGTTGTTCCTTTTGCTTCCGCGTTTCCCGACCCCAGGCTTTTCCCGCTTCAGCAGCTCAACCGTTCGCTGGCAAACGTCAGCAAAACCGCGACGGCGATGAGCGTGATTGAGAACCTGCCGCCGGGAAACGTCGATCTCCGCCACGCCATTGCCCGCCGCTACGCGCAGCAGGGGATGAACATCTCCCCGGAAGAGATCGTGATCACCGCAGGCGCGCTCGAAGCGCTGAATCTTAGCCTTCAGGCGGTAACCGAGCCGGGTGACTGGGTGATTGTCGAAAACCCCTGTTTTTACGGTGCGCTGCAGGCGCTGGAACGCCTGAAGCTTAAAGCGTTGTCGATTGCGACGGACGTTCGCGAGGGGATCGATCTCAATGCCTTAGAGCAGGCGCTGAATGAATACCCGGTTAAAGCCTGCTGGATCATGACTAACAGCCAAAACCCGCTCGGCTTCACGCTGAGCGCGGAGAAAAAAGCCCAGCTTGTCGCCCTGTTAACCCAGCATAATGTCCCGCTGATTGAAGATGACGTCTACAGCGAGCTCTATTTTGGACGTGAAAAGCCGCTCCCGGCGAAAGCGTGGGATCGTCAGGACATGACGCTACACTGCTCGTCCTTTTCAAAATGTCTGGTGGCCGGTTTTCGCATCGGCTGGGTGGCGGCAGGAAAACACGCGCGGCGCATTCAGCAGCTGCAGCTGATGAGCACGCTTTCAACCAGTTCTCCCATGCAGCTGGCGCTGGTGGATTACCTGGCGACCAAACGCTACGACGCCCACCTGCGCCGCCTGCGGCGTACGCTGGCCGAGCGAAAGCAGCAGGCCTGGCAGTCACTTCTTCGCCATATGCCTGCGGGCGTCAAAATTCACCATAACGACAGCGGCTACTTTTTATGGCTGGAACTGCCGGCACAGCTGGACGCGGGGCTGCTGAGCGAAAAGGCCTTAACGCACCACATCAGCATTGCTCCCGGAAAAATGTTTTCCACCTCTGACGCGTGGACGCCGTTCTTTCGTTTTAATACCTCCTGGGCCTGGGGAGAGCGGGAAGAGCAGGCGGTCATTCAGTTAGGAAAATTAATTAGCACGATGCTGGAATAATCCTTTTTCCGTTATTTAAATAATCAATTCTTATCCTGATGACGGCGCTGCGACTATTTCGCGGTGACCCGTCATAGGAAATCTGCATACCGTCTCTCGCGCTTAACCCCTTGTCTATAATCCAGTTAACGGGGAATGCGCCCTCGGTCACACCTTGATGAAATTTCCTGAAGCCGAACGGTGCGGCGCATTTGCGCGGTCTACGTTTAATAAGGGAGATATTTTTACGGCACGGCTGCCGCTAAATTTCATTGCGACAGGAGTAACTCTTATGAGCAAAAAATTTGCCCGCAGCAGCCTGTGCGCGCTCGGCATGACTATCATGGCCGCGCAAGCCGCAGAACCACCCAAGGCCATTGGCGACGGGGAAGGTCGACTGGATATTATCGCCTGGCCGGGATACATCGAGCGGGGGCAGACGGATAAAAACTACGACTGGGTCACCCAGTTTGAAAAAGAGACCGGGTGTGCGGTCAACGTCAAAACGGCGGCCACGTCGGATGAAATGGTCAGCCTGATGGCGAAAGGGGGATATGACCTGGTGACCGCCTCAGGTGATGCCTCCCTGCGGCTGATCATGGGCAAACGCGTCCAGCCGATTAACCCCGATCTTATCCCCAACTGGAAAACCCTCGACGAGCGGATTGTGAAAGGGGAATGGTTTAACGTCGGCGGTAAAGTCTACGGCACGCCGTACCAGTGGGGGCCAAACCTGCTGATGTACAACACCAAAACCTTCCCGACGCCGCCGGACAGCTGGAGCGTCGTCTTTACCAAACAGGATCTGCCGGACGGTAAAACCAATCAGGGACGCGTGCAGGCGTATGACGGCCCGATTTATATCGCCGATGCGGCGCTGTTCGTCAAAGCGACCCAGCCGCAGTTGGGTATCAAAGACCCTTACCAGCTCACCGAAGCACAGTATGCCGCCGTGCTGAAAGTGCTGCGCGACCAGCATGCGCTGATCCACCGCTACTGGCATGACACCACCGTCCAGATGAGCGATTTCAAAAACGAGGGCGTGGTGGCCTCCAGCGCCTGGCCGTATCAGGCGAATGCCCTGAAGGCCGAGAACCAGCCCATTGCCACCGTCTTCCCGAAAGAGGGGGTGACAGGCTGGGCGGACACCACCATGCTCCACGCGCAGGCTAAACACCCGATGTGCGCCTACAAATGGATGAACTGGTCGCTGACGCCGAAAGTGCAGGGCGATCTGGCCGCATGGTTTGGCTCCCTGCCCGTGGTGCCGGAAGGGTGTAAAGCCAGCACGCTGCTGGGCGATAAAGGCTGCGAAACAAACGGTTATAATGAGTTCGACAAAATCATGTTCTGGAAAACCCCCATCGCAGAAGGCGGCAAATTTGTCCCTTACAGCCGCTGGACGCAGGATTACATCGCCATCATGGGCGGTCGTTAATTGCCCCGGAGCAGAACATGACGTACGCAGTCGAGTTTAACAATGTTTCCCGTCTGTACGGCGACGTCCGGGCGGTGGATGGGGTCACCATTGCGATCCGCGACGGAGAGTTTTTCTCCATGCTGGGGCCTTCGGGCTCCGGCAAAACCACCTGCCTGCGTCTGATCGCCGGTTTTGAACAGCTGTCAGGCGGGACGATTTCCATCTTCGGCAAAGAGGCGAGCGAACTGCCCCCCTGGGAACGGGACGTGAACACCGTCTTTCAGGACTATGCGCTGTTCCCGCATATGTCGATCCTCGACAATGTCGCCTACGGGCTGATGGTCAAAGGCGTCGACAAGAAAAAACGCCATGCCCAGGCCCGCGATGCTCTGGAAAAAGTGGGCCTGAGCTTTGCCATCGCCCGCAAACCGTCGCAACTTTCCGGCGGCCAGCGTCAGCGTGTCGCCATCGCCCGCGCGCTGGTAAACGAACCGCGCGTCCTGCTGCTGGACGAGCCTTTAGGGGCGCTCGATCTCAAGCTGCGGGAACAAATGCAGTTCGAGCTGAAGAAGCTTCAGCAGGAACTCGGCATCACCTTTATTTTTGTCACCCACGATCAGGGCGAGGCCCTTTCCATGTCGGATCGGGTGGCGGTGTTCAATAACGGGCGCATCGAGCAGGTGGATACCCCACGCGATCTCTACATGCGTCCGCGCACGCCGTTTGTCGCCGGTTTTGTCGGCACCTCCAACGTTTTTGATGCGGGCCTTGCGCAAACGCTTTGCGGCATGGAGGGCACCTTTTCCCTGCGCCCGGAGCATATTCGCCTTAATGAACAGGGTGACGTTCAGGTTCAGGGCGTCGTGCAGGCCGTTCAGTATCAGGGGGCTGCCACGCGTCTGGAGCTGAAGCTCGCCGATGGCGCCAAACTGCTGGTGAGCCAGGCTAACTTCAGTGACGCCTCGCCGCTGAGCGGCATTGCGCCGGGGCAGGCGGTCATGGCGTCATGGTCACGCGATGCGATGATCCGCCTTCACGAGGAGAGGTGAAATGGATATGAGCGTTGCGCATCCTCCCGCCCCGCGCGGCCGTCTGAGCCGCATGACGGCCCTGTTCTGGCGACAGCCGTCGCTCGGTCTGTTCCTGCTTCTGCTTGCGCCGCTGATGTGGTTTGGCATCGTCTATTTAGGTTCGCTGCTGACGCTGCTGTGGCAGGGGTTTTACACCTTTGACGATTTCACCATGGCGGTCACGCCGGATCTCACGCTGGCGAACATTCAGGCGCTCTTCAACCCGGCAAACTACGACATCATCCTGCGCACGTTAACGATGGCGATTGCGGTGACCATTGCCAGCGCCATCCTCGCATTCCCGATGGCCTGGTACATGGCGCGATACACCAGCGGCAAGTGGAAGGCTTTCTTCTATATCGCCGTGATGCTGCCAATGTGGGCGAGCTACATCGTCAAAGCCTACGCCTGGACGCTGCTGCTGGCGAAGGACGGCGTGGCCCAGTGGTTTCTCAGCCATCTCGGACTGGAGCCGATTCTGACCTCAATCCTGACGCTCCCGGCAATTGGCGGCAACACCTTGTCCACCTCCGGGCTGGGACGGTTTCTGGTCTTCGTGTATATCTGGCTGCCGTTTATGATCCTGCCCGTCCAGGCGGCGCTGGAACGCCTTCCGGCCTCGCTGCTGCAGGCCTCAGCCGACCTTGGCGCGCGTCCTCGCCAGACTTTTCGCTATGTCGTTCTGCCGCTGGCCATTCCGGGCATTGCGGCGGGCTCAATCTTCACCTTTTCTCTGACGCTGGGGGATTTCATCGTTCCACAACTGGTGGGGCCGCCGGGCTACTTCATTGGTAACATGGTCTACTCCCAGCAGGGCGCTATCGGCAATATGCCGATGGCCGCCGCGTTCACACTGGTGCCCATCGTGCTGATTTCTCTTTATCTGGCGTTCGTGAAACGTCTGGGAGCATTCGATGCACTCTGAACGCGCACCGCTGTTCCTGAAAGTGGCAGCGTGGGGAGGCGTCATCTTCCTGCACTTCCCGCTGCTGATCATCGCGACCTATGCCTTCAACACCGAGGACGCCGCCTTCAGCTTTCCGCCGCAGGGGCTGACGCTGAAGTGGTTTAGCGTGGCGGCGGGGCGCGGCGATATCATCGAATCCGTGACGTTGTCACTTCAGATTGCCGCGCTTTCTACCGCTATAGCCCTTGTGCTTGGCACGCTTGCTGCAGCAGCGCTGTGGCGAAGCGCGTTTTTTGGCAAGAATGCGATCTCTCTGCTGCTGCTGTTACCGATTGCGTTACCGGGGATCATCACCGGCCTGGCGCTGCTGACGGCTTTCAAAACGATTAACCTGGAGCCGGGGTTTTTCACCATCGTGGTCGGACACGCCACCTTCTGCGTGGTGGTGGTGTTTAACAACGTGATTGCCCGGTTCAGACGCACCTCCTGGAGCCTGGTGGAAGCGTCGATGGATCTCGGGGCTGACGGGTGGCAAACCTTTCGCTATGTAGTGCTGCCCAATCTGGGTTCCGCGCTGCTGGCCGGGGGAATGCTGGCGTTTGCCCTGTCGTTTGACGAGATCATCGTCACAACGTTTACGGCGGGACACGAGCGCACGTTACCGCTGTGGTTGCTCAACCAGCTCGGGCGTCCACGCGACGTGCCGGTCACCAACGTCGTGGCTCTGCTGGTGATGCTGGTGACAACTATCCCCATTCTTGGAGCCTGGTGGCTAACCCGCGACGGCGAAAACATTGCCGGCAGCGGGAAATAACAGTGAATTCAACAGGAAAATGCTATGCAAAAACATCTGCTGATAAACGGTGAGCTGGTTGCCGGAGAAGGTGAAAAACAGCCGGTTTATAACCCGGCCACCGGAGAGGTGCTGCTGGAGATTGCTGAGGCGTCAGCGGCCCAGGTCGACGCGGCGGTGCTGGCGGCTGACCGTGCTTTTGCGGCGTGGGGACAAACAACGCCGAAAACCCGCGCCGAGTGCCTGCTGAAGCTGGCGGACGCGATTGAAGCGCACGGTGAGGCGTTTGCCCGGCTCGAGTCCCTCAACTGCGGCAAGCCGCTGCACTGCGCGCTGGGGGATGAAATTCCGGCGGTGGTCGACGTTTTCCGTTTCTTTGCCGGGGCCGCCCGCTGCCTGAACGGTCTGGCAGCGGGCGAGTACCTTGACGGCCACACGTCGATGATTCGCCGCGATCCGGTGGGCGTGGTGGCCTCTATCGCGCCGTGGAACTACCCGCTGATGATGGCAGCCTGGAAGCTGGCCCCCGCGCTGGCGGCAGGGAACTGCGTGGTGATAAAGCCCTCTGAGATCACGCCCCTGACCGCGCTGAAGCTGGCAGAGCTGGCAAAAGATATCTTCCCGGCGGGCGTTCTGAACGTGCTGTTTGGTCGCGGGAAAACGGTCGGCGACCCGCTCACCGGGCACGAGAAGGTCCGCATGGTTTCGCTGACCGGTTCGATCGCGACCGGGGAACATATCATCGGCCATACGGCGTCCTCGATTAAACGCACCCATATGGAGCTGGGCGGCAAAGCGCCGGTGATCGTGTTTGATGATGCCGATCTGGATGCGGTGGTTGAAGGGGTGCGGACGTTTGGCTTCTACAATGCCGGGCAGGACTGTACGGCAGCCTGCCGCATTTATGCCCAGAAGGGAATCTATGCCCAACTGGTAGAAAAACTGGGTGCCGCAGTCGCCAGCCTTAAAATGGGGGCGCCTGAAGACACCTCGACCGAACTGGGACCGCTCAGCTCGGCCGCCCATCTGTCACGCGTCTGTCAGGCCGTCGATGAGGCGAAAGCGCTCGGCCATATCCGGGTTGTCACCGGCGGGAGCAAAAAAGAGGGGGCGGGCTACTACTTCCAGCCAACCCTGCTGGCGGGGGCAAAACAGGACGACGCCATCGTTCAGCGCGAGGTGTTTGGCCCGGTGGTGAGCGTCACCGAGTTTGATGACGAGGCGCAGGTGCTGGCCTGGGCAAACGACTCGCAATACGGCCTGGCGTCATCGGTCTGGACCAAAGACGTGGGGCGCGCCCATCGCCTGAGCGCGCGCCTGCAGTACGGCTGCACCTGGGTGAATACCCATTTTATGCTGGTGAGCGAAATGCCGCACGGCGGCATGAAATTATCGGGCTACGGGAAAGATATGTCGGTCTACGGGCTTGAGGATTATACGGTTGTCCGGCATGTCATGATCAAACACTGATCCGCTTAGCCTGGCCGCTTGCGCGGTCAGGCGTTCTCTTTGCCCGCCAGATGTGTTACGTAAGATACTCAATTGTTATTAGCCATAATTTTTAAGTGGTTATTCTGTAACGAAAAAACTTGATCTGTGTCAACATATGACGCATATTGCGTGCGGTTATTTTTTCGGCTCTGGTATACAGAATGACGTTGTATCAAAAGATGTTGGTTTTTTACGCAATCATGGCTTCCATCTGCGCGTTAATCACCTGGTTCCTCTCAAAAGACCGCAAACGTATCCGCCTGCTGAGCGCTTTCCTGGTGGGGTCAACCTGGCCAATGAGCTTTCCCGTTGCGCTGCTGGTCTCGCTTTTCTGAAGCACGCTTCCAGTTTTAAAAGATGAACATAGCATTCCTGATGTGATAACTGTATAAATACACAGTGCATCGTAAAAGGAGTGCTTATGAACAGTTTTTACTCGCAACAGGCCGGTTGCACCGTGCGCTGGCACGACTTGCCCGGCTCCGGCGATCCCGTGGTGTTCATTCACGGGCTGGGCTGCGCCGCTTCCTATGAATATCCCCGCGTCGTTTGTGACCCGCTTTTTGGCGCGCGCAGAGCGATTCTCATCGACTTGCCCGGCAGCGGCTACAGCGATAAGCCTGAGCACTACAGCTATAAAACCACCGACCAGGCGCACGTTGTGGCGGAGCTGATTGACCATCTTAAACTGGATTCCTTCTGGTTATACGGCCACAGCATGGGCGGCAGTATTGCTATCGAAACGGCGGGGCTGCTGGCTACGCGCGTGAAGGGACTGATGGTGTCAGAACCCAATTTTCACGCGGGTGGGGGGATGTTCAGCCGGTCAATCGCGGCGCAAAGCGAGCAACAGTTTCTGGAGCAGGGTTATGACGCCATGCTCAGCGCAGAAAAAACGGCGTGGGCAGGGTGCCTGCAGAGCAATGCGGCTTATGCCGTCTGGCGCGGTGCATCCAGCCTGGTGGCCGGCGTTGAACCGGAATGGGAAGCGCAGTTTCTGTCACTTCCTTGCCCGGTAACGTTGATTTTTGGCGAGCTCTCTCTGCCGGATGACGATGTGGAAAATCTGCAACAGAAAGGCGTTGAGGTAAAAATTATCCCTGCGGCGGGGCACTCTATGTCGTGGGAAAACCCCTCTGCGCTGGCGCAGGCATTAGCCGGGTGTATGACGATGTGATTATTGTGCAATTTATCATCGTGGCGAAATGTAGGCCGGGTAAGCGCAGCGCCACCCGGCAAGAAGGCGGCTACATTATTAAAGCACGTAGTGCCTGACGAGCGTCAGGCTGAACATCATGCGGGTGATGGTAATCAATGTTCTCGATCGCGCGGCTATAGAGTGCGACTAGCCAGTCGTAAACGTACGCGGTAGCCGCATGGACCGGCTGTTCACCCAGACGCGTCAGGCGGGGCTCGGCGCTGCTCACCACCGGGGTGACGAAGATGGCCTGCCCCTTGCGGATGCGGCTTGCCGGGCGCGTCGCCACGGGCGTCTTGTCGTAACCCAGCCAGCCAATGAAATTGCCCATCACGGCATGCAGTTGCGCAGCGCTACTCTTATCCGCTTCGACAATTCGCTGCAGCTGCTGAGGCAGATCCAGCCGGTAGCTGGTGACCACCAGCACATCCGCAATTTGCTGCAATACCGCAGGATCCAGCCCAAGACGGGCGGCTGTCGCCTCGTTGCGGCTCCACTGGCGCAGATGATTTATCCAGACTTTGTGCGCCAGGCGCGCTTTGTCTTTGGTCTGGTACAGACCTGCGCTTTCCTGGGCGTTCTCGGCAAACAGGTCAATGGTATCCGTAAATAGCCCGTTAACCTGCTCCTCGCGCGGCTGCTGAACGGCCAATAGCGTTTCAAAGGCCTTCAGCGGCGGCAGCAGGCCTTCAAGCAGCTCGCCGTGGCGGGCGGCACTGCTTTGCAGCGTGCGCACCATGTTTTCTGCCTGAGTGCGTCGGATACCTGGCTCCTCAACCAGCGGTGCCAGGTAGCTTTGCATCATCGCCGAGAGCTCCAGACGCAGCGCGTTTTTGAGCGTGCCGAGACGCTTCTGTCGCTGCGCGGGCAGCGTGGCCTGAGACAGCCACTCAATGACGCGCTGCATGCTGTGGCTGTCCAGAGCCTGCAGCGTGCCCCAGCGCAGGCCGGGCTTCCCGAGCAGATGCTGTACGGCTTCATCGAGATTCTGCCGGGTGGTAAAGCGAGCGTCGTGCGGGGTGATCGCCCATACCAGACCCGGCAGGGCAGATTCTTCCGCAGGCTGCGTCTCCCTGACCCAGTTCATTAACACTTTTGCTTTTTTGGCCGTCTGTTCGTGCTGCGCCGTCGCGTTGCAGATGACCAGCACATCCGGCTGGAGCTGTTGACGGTAGTGCTCAAGCAGCCACTGGGATTTTGCCTGGCGTAGCGGATCGGCATGGCGGTCTTCAAACACCGGGATATCAATGATATCGACATTATCCAGCGCGCCGTTCTCAACCGGAAGTACCAGCTCGCGGGTCAGGAAGGCCAGCACATCGACGGGGAGGCTGATGGCGTTCAGCATCTCACCGTTGTTCAGCGGATGGAGAAGCGTCTCTTGCGTATTCTGCAGCGCTACCGAGCCGTCGTGCGTCAGGAACCCTTCGCCAGGCAGCCCGAAGCTGTCCACCAGCAGGCTAAGGGGGGCCGCAATCTCGCTGGCATGGCTGGTCTGGTGCAGCACATGGGCCAGATTTAACCACTGCTGGGTCAGTTCCTGCTGCTCGCCCCACAGCAGCGACCAGACGCTGGCGCGGGTGCTGAGATCGAGCGAAGGCACCAGTTGGGCGAACTCGTGCCACAGGGCATCATCAATTTGCTGTTTCGCGGCGGGTACCGTGCTCTGCCAGAAGCGGGCAATCGCCCCCACGTCCTGCGCCGTGATGCCGGGCACGTTCTGCGGCTGGCGCAGACCGCGCCATTTCTCCAGGCGGGTTTCGATGACCGCCTTATCCACCGCGCGCATCTGCGGGTGCAGCGTCGTGCGGGCAATAAACAGCTGCACCAGCTCGGCCTCGGTGACCAGACTCAGGCGCAGCGGAAACGCCTCGTCAAGCGCTTCCGGGGTTTCCCCGGTGAAGCGGACGGCCATGTTGGTCAGGGCATGTCCCGGATTGATATGCGAAAAATAGTCAAAGGTGCGCTGGCCTGGCGTCACGTTCAGGCGTCCATTGCCGCTGCCGCACAGCGACAACAGCAGGTGCGCTTTCGCGCTCTGCGAATGGCCGTAAAGCCCGATGCTGCTCAGGCGGGTCATGGCGCGTTCAATGGCCTGCTCGCGCGCCTGCGCCGCGTTGATGCGGGCAAGCAGGGCGTCGGCATCGTTATCCAGCACGGGGGCGTTCAGGCGCGTCTCGTTGATCCACCCGATTAAGGCCTGAGTGGTGGTGGTCGTCGCTGTCATTTCAGGTATACGCTCCCGCTGTCGATCCAGTAGTGGCTGCCGCTGTGTCGGCGGTCGGCCAGGGTATTCAGTTTGAAGGTTAAGGCGTCAGGCGCCACCGGCGTGCCGTCCTGCAACCAGGCATCGCTCAGCTCGAAGGCCTCCGGGCCTTCATGCTTGCTGCCGCCGCAGAGTTTGAGCCGCACGTTCAGCACGCCGTCGCCGGCAATCGCTTTTGCCAGTTCGGCCGAGTTAATGCTGAGCGTGTAGAGCGGCGTGGCCGGCCAGCGCGCGTTCGCCAGCTGGCGGAAGCCGAGGGTGACGTTACCGCGCAGCGGGAAGTGCAGACGCGCGTCAAGCTTCGCGCCGGGTTTATCGAGATCGATATCCTGATACCAGACGTTTTCCTCGCGCAGGGTATTGACGGTGTTATCCAGCACGCCCAGATAGCGCACGGTGGAATACGCGCCAATGTCCGCGGCCTTAAAGTTGAAGCGCGGCAGACGCAGGTCAAGCGCCAGGCTGCAGAGCATGGCCCCCACGGCAGCGGTCGATTTCGGGTTGCCAATGCGCCCCTGCTGGCTGAACGGATACCACTCATGCACCTGGTATTTATCCAGCCAGACGATGCGGTTGACCGGCACCGGCTGCAGGTGGCGAATCAGCGCCTGAACGCCAGGCAGGCAGCCCGGGCGTCCGGTGATCAGCAGAATGTCGCAGCTATAATGGGAGATCGCCTCACACACCGCGTGGAGCGGGGAGGCCAGCGTAAACTGCCCGGCCAGCATCGCATCCTGCATTTCGCGGAAATTGACGTGCAGCGGCACGGCGAAGAGGTCAAAAGCGTCAGAACCCGCAGGCAGGGCATGGTCGATCGCCTGCTGCAGATAGTTCATCACGTTGCGGGTCGGCTTCTGCGGCAGGAGATCGCCAAAGGTGGCGTGCAGACCAGCCAGCGGATCGTCAACGTCGCTGGACTCCCACCCGGCAAGAATCGCATGGCCAAGCGGCATAAACAGCTGCAGCGCCGTCTGCTGGCGCAGTACGGCCTGGGTATCAATGCGCCCGGAGTCACCGAACAGCGAGGCCATCAGCAGCGAGGCATCCGCGATACCGGATTTCTGCAGCTGCGTTTGCAGAGCGGGCAACACGTAGCGCTGAATCACGTCCAGAAGCGTATCGTCGCCCGCGACCTTAAACCCTTCGCGGAACAGCAGCTGCGGGGTGATTTTGACGTTATTGCCGGAACCGTCGTCCAGCTGGTAATGGGTGATCGCCATATCCGTTGTGCCGCCGCCGATGTCGATGGACGCGACGCGTAACGCCCGTCCCGGCTGGCTGCCCGGCTCAGGCTCACGGTCCGGACGGGCAAGGGAGGCGAAGAAGGCTTCGGTCTGGCCGCCAAAGCGGGAGATGGCTTCGTTATACAGCCAGACCAGCTGACCGCAGCTGGCTTCATCCCACTCCATCTGGATTTCAGGTACCGGCACCACGCTTTTTTCTTGCTGTTTGCGGGTGACAAAATCCTCATCCTGCGGGTGCCATCCCATCGCTTTCCAGACAATCGCGATGGCTTCAAACATGCGGCGACGGAAGATCTCGCGCTCCTGCTTTGGCATGGCGGAGGGCAGCGTCAGGATCAGCGTGCGCAACTGGCGCGGCGAGGCAGGGAAGCCCAGGCGCAGGCGCGTGGCGACGCTGTTGATCTGCCCCAGCGCCTGTGCCAGCAGCTCGCACAGCATATGGGTCATCAGGGTGCTGCGGCTGTATTGCGGCGAGAAGACCGGCAGGCGCTCGTCCTGCGGCAGCGTGAAGAGCGGCTCGCCGTCATCGTTCATCAGGTTCATCAGCGGGAACGCGGTGGCAAGCGGTTCACGCTGGGTCTTGCTGTTCATCTGGCTAAAGCGCCAGTCCTGCACGACCGGGGTTTCATCCCACAGGTAGCGACGCGGGCTGGAGATACCGCTGTTGCCCTCGGTGCCCAGACGCTGCATCGCCAGCTTGCGGGCTTCATCACCGACGCGGACAATCGACGGCCAGACAAAGGCATCTTCGCGACCGCTTTCCACCGAGAAGTGCTGCTTGCCAAAACGCGCTTCCGAAAACTCGAGACGGCTGGTGAACAGCGGTTCGTTCAGGAACTGCGGCTCGCTGAGCGAGCGGACCTGCAGCTCGGCGGTCTGGCGCAGCCCATCGTTGGCATCGCCGTGGTCTTCAATAATGACGCCGCAGGTGTGGGTATTGCCCACGTCGAGGATCAGGTCGACCGGAATGGCAGGCGTGCTGAGCGTATGGGTGACAAATTTCACTTCCGGCACGGTGAGCTGTTCACCGAGCATGGTCAGCAGGTTGAGCCAGTGGGCCTGATACTCAAAGCTGCGCATCGCCTGCTGCAGGTCGCGTTCAGAGCGGTTCTCAACGCCGTCGGCATACTGGGTAAACGCCTCGCGCAGCCAGCCGTCAATCCAGGTCTGATCGAGGAAGCTGTCTACCTCGTTATCGCGCCAGGCCAGCGCGAAGCGGGTGCCGTTCAGAATATCGTTTTCCACCGGAGAGAGCGCGGACGTGGCATGGTCGGCAATCTGGCTGTCAAGCGCGAGGGTCACGCGGTGGGTATTGCCTGCCGTGTCGGGGGTCTCAAGCTTGCGCACCTGAACGCGGGCCCAGTTATCCGGCCCTTCCACAAACGTCCGCGGCGGGTTGAAGCGCAGGAAAGGAACCGGAAGCCAGACGCCATCCAGTACCGTCAGCGACTGATGCAGCGGGATAGTGGTTTCCGGCTTGACCACTTCAGGCTGGCCGCCGTTCATGCCCGGCAGGGTATAGCGACCGTTGACCAGGTCGAAATCGAGGCGCAACAGCGGGCCGTTCGCGGTTTTACGTACGAAGCGCCCGTTGCTGGCGGAGTCCTGCGGCGTCAGACCGAAATCGAGGAACTGCACGCCGCTGTTGGCAATAAGCGTGACGCTTTGTTTATAGTCGCAAAGATTTACCAGCATAGGATCAGGCACCTGCTTTCTTGAACGTCAGTGGGACGACGGTGTTGGCATCATAACGGGCGCGACATTCTGCGATATCGCTGGTGCCTGCTTTACAGGCCACTTCCGGCATCGGGTAGCGGGAACCGTCGGTGCAGCGGGCAGTACCGCGACTCTTAATCATCAGCTCGCCATTGCTGTGCAGCCCGGAGAAGACCTCCGCGCGGCAGACAATGTTGTCGCCGTGGACAACGCGGGCGAAACCTTTGTTGTTCTGGATTTGATAGCGCAGCGACGGCGGCTTGCCGGTGACCGGATCCTTCACGTCGAGGATGGCGCGCCAGGTGCCGTTCAGGAAGCGCGTCGATCCCGCTTTCACCTGATTCGCTTCCATCACCATGGCGTCTTTCGGAATGGCGACAATCACCACCGGAGCGGGTTGTGGTGCAGCTTCACCCGGAGCCGCTTCTTTTTCTTTGATGGCCACGACCTCAGCCTGATGCAGCGGTAACTTCATCGCCAGCGGTTCAACCGCCTTGATCGGCTTTGGCGCAATCTCCACGGGTTCAGGTGCGGGCGCCGGGGCGGGCTCAGCGGAAGGCGCCTGTTTCGGCCACAGCAGCGGGGCGGCAACGGCGGCAACGATCACGGCGGCAACCGGCAGAGTCCACAGGGGAACGCGGCGCTTTTTCACGACGTTCGCCGGAACAGGTTCCTGGACAGGTTGCGCAACGACGGGGGCCGGTTCGGGCTCATACAGATCCTCCGGCGTAATACGCACCACCGTGGACGGGGCGATCAGCGGCTCGTCCGCATGCTCAAAGGTCATCACCGGCTCTGGCTCAGGCTCGGGTTCAGGATCGTCAATCACAACGGGGGCTGGCTCAGGGATCAGCGATTCACGCAGGCAGTCGAGGACATCGTCGCGCGCGTTCTCGTTGAGGTTTACAAATCCCCAGAAGCTGATGACCGGCTTTCCGTCCACCAGGAAGAGGAAGTTTTCGCCCGGAAACTGAAATGCCTTCGACAGCAGAGAGCCAAAAAGCTGTTGCGCGGTTTTAGGCGACTGCAGGCATTTCTTGCTTAATGACTCGACGCTGGCGAGCGTGTTTTCCAGATAGCGCAGGGCGCGATAGCGATCATCTTCATCGGCCGCTTTCCAGCTGGTTACGCTCCCTTCAACCGGGGAATACCAGTCCACGCGGTCGCCGCTGTCGTTGACCTGAGGAATCGCCAGACAGTCGACGATGGCCTGTTGTTTGCGCAACCGGAGCGCTTCCCGGATTTGCAACGCTGATTCGAAAACGGCTTGTCCGCCGCCGCCAACGGCCTGAAAATCATCCAGATTACCGCTGCGTAAAAGAGTTTTTGCCACGATTTGATCCCATATACTTCTTCACACCATTACTTTAACGAACCGAGGACGCAACCAAACGGAGGAAGAGACGCTAAAAGCGCCGATTTCTTGCGGCATAGAAAGTGACGGTTGTGCTTGACGAATAATGGCACTTAAGACAAATCGTCTTTCTGGCTGCTGGCGGTTAAAACAGCAAAAACCGCGGCTTTAGAATAACCTGATAGTGTTTCGTTATTTGCCAGGTCAAAACGCCTGTGCTGTTATTACTGTCCTATATAATAAAACTGTCAGGGTTATAACCATGTCTACAGGGAAAACACTGCTCGCCCTTGCGCTGAGCGCGCTGTTACCAGCCGGTGCCGCATGGGCGGCAAACAACGACACCCTTATTTATTGTTCAGAAGCCTCCCCCGAGTCCTTCAACCCACAAATCGCCAGCTCTGGCCCGTCTTTTGTGGCCAGCTCTCAGGTGCTGTATAACCGCCTGATCAATTTCGACCCGGTGAAAAATACTCCGGTGCCGTCGCTGGCGGAGTCCTGGACAATCTCCCCGGACGGCAAGACCTATACCTTTACCCTGCGTAAAGGGGTGAAGTTCAACAGCAACAAATACTTCAAACCGACGCGCGATTTTAATGCCGATGACGTTATTTTCTCGGTCATGCGCCAGAAAGACCCTAAACACCCGTACCACAACGTGTCGCAGGGCAACTACGAATACTTTAACGATGTGGGTCTCGATAAGCTGATCCAGGACGTGAAAAAGGTCGATGACTACCACGTCCAGTTCACCCTCAGCGAACCCAACGCTGCGTTTCTGGCCGACTGGGGGATGGATTTCGCCTCGATTCTCTCCGCGGAATACGCCGACGCGATGCTGAAAAAAGGCACGCCTGAAAACGTGGACACCTGGCCGATTGGTACCGGGCCATACGTGCTGCAGCAGTACAAAGTGGATTCGCTGATCCGCTACGTCGCGAACCCGAACTACTGGGAAGGCGAGGTGCCGACGAAGCATCTCATCTTCTCCATTACGCCAAACGTGGAAACCCGCCTGGCGAAGCTGCAGACCAACGAGTGCCAGATTATTCCTGCGCCATCCCCGGTTCAGTTTGACGCCATCAAAAACAACAAAGACCTGACGCTGCACGCCGTCGATGCGCTGAACGTCGGTTATCTGGCGTTTAACACCGAGAAAAAACCGTTTGATAATGTGCTGGTGCGTCAGGCGCTCAACTACGCGACCGACAAGAAGGCCATCGTTAATGCGGTCTTTATGGGATCGGGCACGGTGGCAAAATCGCCGATCCCGCCAAATATGCTGGGCTTCAATAAAGACCTGAAGGACTACAGCTACGATCCTGAAAAAGCGAAAGCCCTGCTGAAGCAGGCGGGTCTGGAGAAGGGCGCGGAAGTCACGCTGTGGTCAATGCCGGTGCAGCGTCCGTATAACCCGAATTCGCGTCGTATCGCGGAGATGATCCAGAGCGACTGGGCAAAAGTCGGCGTGAAGGCCAAAATTGTCTCCTACGAGTGGGGCGAATATCTCTCCGGAATGCGTAAAGGCGAGCATGACTCCGCGCTGTTTGGCTGGATGTCCGACAACGGCGACCCGGACAACTTTGCCGATGTACTGCTCGGCTGCAACAGCATTAAAACCGGCTCAAACGCCGCGCGCTGGTGCGATAAGGGGTATGATGCCCTGGTACAAAAAGCGAAGCTGACCAGCAGCCCGGCCGAGCGCGCGAAGCTCTATGGCCAGGCGCAGGAGATTTTCTATCAGCAGGCGCCGTGGATTGCGCTCGCAAACGGGAAAACGTTCTACGCGACCCGCAGCAATGTGAGCGGGTACAGCGTAAGCCTGATGGGCAGCGATTTCTCAAAAGCGAAGCTGAACTAAGCCTTTTTAGCCGGGTGGCGGCTCCGCCTTACCCGGCCTACATTTGGCACCTGTAGGCCCGGTAAGCGTAGCGCCACCGGGCACATAATGAGGAGTGACAATGTCACATTTAAACGAAGTTATCGCCCGCGTCGATGCCGCCATCGAAGAGAGCGTGATTACCCACATGAACGAACTGCTGATCGAATTAAGCGATGATGCAGAGCTCAGCCGTGAAGAGCGCTACACTCAGCAGCAGCGTCTGCGCACCGCGATTTCGCACCACGGTAAGCAGCATAAAGAGGAGATGGACGCGCGTGAGGAACAGCTGACGAAAGGCGGCACCATACTGTAACCATCAAAACTGGCGTCGCGCCACCAGCCAGGCCCCGACCACCAGCATCACCGCGCCGCACACCGGGCCGATCAGGGCGCGCAGCGGGATGCCCTGGCTCCTCAGCACGTCCAGCACCAGCCCGCCAATCAGCTGGCTTGCCACCAGTACGGCGATGGTCGTCGCCGCGCCAACGTTCTGATAGCCGCTGATGCTGGCAAACACAAAAAACGACCCCAGCAGTCCCGGGATAAGCGTCCACCAGCGCACCGTTGCGGCGAGCTCGCTGAACCCGGCGACGCCCTGTTTCAGCAGCAGAATGCTGACAAACAGCACGATGCCGACCAGCGAATTCAGCAGCATCGCGATAAGAATGGTGGAGGAGGACTGGGTGATACGCACCATCAGGGTGTTTTGCACCACCAGGCCAATACCCGCCGCCACCAGAAACGCCAGCGTCAGTGACTGATTCATGGGATCGCGTCCGGGTCGCTGCGCTCGTCCAGCTGCAGCTGCATAAAGGTTAAGTCCAGCCAGCGGCCAAACTTGGTTCCCACCTGCGGCATTTGTCCCGTCGTCACAAAGCCGAGCGTTTCGTGGAGGTGTATCGAGGCATGGTTTTGCGCTTCAATCCCGGCCACCATCACGTGTTTACCGATGGCGCGGGCCTCGTTAATCAGCGCCTTCATCAGCGTGCGGCCAATCCCCTTGCCCTGATGGGCCGGGTGGACGTAGACCGAGTGCTCAACCGTATGACGGAAGCCGTCAAAGGCGCGCCAGTCGCCGAAAGAGGCGTAGCCGGTGATTACGCCGTCTTCCTCGCTCACCAGAACCGGGTAGCCCGCAAGCGAGCGCGCCTCAAACCAGGCGATGCGGTTATCGGTATCGACGGTTTTATCGTTCCAGATCGCGGCAGTGTGCAGCACCGCGTGGTTGTAAATCTCGCCTATCGCAGCGCAGTCTTCTTTGCAGGCATGACGAACGATCATGATGAAGCCTCTGTGTGTTGTTCACTATAGTATTACGTTATCGCTACGATATTACACAACTGTATCGCCCGATCGCTACGGCATAAGCCATATTTTTTTGTTATCAAAAGCCCATTGAATTGCCGTTCATACACTATAGTATGACGTCATGAACACCATAACAGACACAATGAATCAACGGATTAGCGCAAGAATTCGCCTTGAACGCGAGTCTCGCGGGTGGTCCCTGAGCGAGCTGGCGGACCGGGCAGGCGTCTCCCGCGCCATGATCCATAAAATCGAGCGCGGGGACAGTAGCCCGACAGCCACCTTGCTTGCCCGCCTGTCGGGCGCGTTTGGCATCAGCATGTCAACGCTGATTGCCCGGGCCGAGATGCAGGAGGGCAAGCTGCTGCGCCTGGCAAATCAGCCCGTCTGGCGCGACCCGCAGACGCACTACCTCCGCCGCCATGTTTCCCCCCGTACCGATCTGCCCATCGACCTTGTTCAGGTTGAACTGCCTGCGGGCAGCGATGTTCCGATGCCGGCCTCTTCTTACGCGCTGGCGCGTCAGCTTATCTGGCTGCAGTCCGGTGAGCTGGTGTTTCAGGAGGGCGATACGCGCCACGAGATGCGCGCCGGAGACTGTCTTGAGCTGGGGCCGCCTAATGACTGCCGGTTCATTAACGAGACGAACGAAACCTGCATCTATCTGGTTGTACGCCTCAATCAGTCTGGCTCGTAATGCTAATGCGATAACGCCGAACGTGAGCCAGGCTGTAATGACATTTGTACCAGAAGGAGATCCTGATGAATCACTCTGTTTCGCATAACCGCCGCTGGGTGCTGGCCTCTCGTCCACAGGGCGCACCGGTAGCGGAAAATTTTCGTCTGGAAACGCAGCCTGTTCCGGAACCAGGGGCGGGGCAGCTTTTGCTTCGTACCGTCTGGCTGTCGCTGGATCCTTATATGCGGGGTCGCATGAGCGATGCGCCATCCTATTCGCCGCCGGTTGAGCTCGGTGCGGTGATGGTGGGGGGAACGGTCAGCCGCGTTGAACAGTCAAACCATCCCGACTTCAAAGCCGGTGAATGGGTGCTGGGCTACAGCGGCTGGCAGGAATATGAACTCTCGGACGGCAGCGGCCTGGTGAAGCTGGGCGAAAATCCGTCTCATCCTTCCTGGTCGCTGGGCGTACTGGGTATGCCGGGCTTTACCGCCTATATGGGGCTGCTGGATATCGGGCAACCGAAAGCGGGTGAAACGCTGGTGGTGGCGGCGGCGACCGGCCCGGTTGGCGCGACGGTTGGGCAGATCGGCAAAATCAAAGGTTGCCGGGTGGTCGGCGTCGCCGGTGGCGCAGAGAAATGCCGCCATGCCGTTGAGGTGCTCGGGTTTGACCTGTGTCTGGATCACCACGCCGCGGATTTTGCCGACCAGCTCAAGCAGGCCTGCCCGAACGGCATTGATGTCTACTATGAAAACGTCGGCGGGAAAGTGTTTGACGCCGTGCTGCCCCTGCTGAACACCTCCGCGCGCGTGCCGGTGTGTGGCCTGGTGAGCGGCTACAACGCGACGGGCTTGCCTGACGGGCCGGACCGCCTGCCGCTTCTGATGGCGACCCTTCTCAAGAAACGCATTCGGATGCAGGGCTTTATCATCGGCCAGGACTATGGACATCGCATCCATGAGTTCCAGGAAGAGATGGGGCGCTGGGTGCAGGAGGGAAAAATCCACTATCGCGAACAGGTCACGGACGGGCTGGAAAACGCCCCCGAGGCGCTCATTGGCCTGCTGGAAGGACGAAACTTCGGCAAAGTCGTGATTCGCGTCGCGAGTGACAATAAATAAAGCGCAATATGGCGGGGGTTCCCGCCATATTTATTTGTGAAGATACGATATATTGTCTTTAATTACTGGACATGACTTTTCGCGCCATCATCCCCGATGAGCCCGAAAACGATAAAAAAAATGACGTTTACTTTTTTTGCTGTTTTTTGTACTTCCCACCACCAGGCATGACGATACAGGATATATCGTACCGGCGCCGTTTTATTAAAACTGGCGTTTAAAAATAGCATTAAGTTTTAGCTACAGGAATTCCACATGCTTGATTTGGATCACTTAGAAAAAGCCCAAAGGGTTAGCCTTACCATGCAGGTTGAACACAGTTTGAAAGGGGCGTTAATTACAGGCTCTCTCAAACCAGGAGCACGACTGATTACGAAAGAGATTGCTGATAAATTAGGCACCAGTATTACGCCGGTCCGCGAAGCGCTGTTGCGCCTGGTCTCCTCAGGCGCGCTTCACGCCACGCCCGCACAGGCATTTCTGGTCCCTGAAGTGACGCTGGAGCGTTATAACGAGATTAACGCCATCAGAAAACAGCTTGAGCCAATGGCGGTCGCCGCAGCATGCCAGAAGATGTCAGACGGCAAGCTGGAGGCGTTGCGCAAAATGTCAGAGGCTTTCCATGAGGCCATGCGCAATGGAAACGTTCAGCAGGCATTGCATGCGAATCGTATCTTCAGGTTTACGCTTTATCAGTATGCGGAAATGCCTACGCTTAATGCCTTAATTGAACAGCTATGGGTCCGCATCGGGCCCTGCATGAACTACCTGCATCACGAACTTAACGACATCAAAACGGCAACGTATCACTATGACGAGCTGCTTTCGGCCCTTGAGCGGAGAGATGTTGATGCGAGCCAGAAGGCGATTGATAAGTTGATTGATGAAGCAGATTCTCTTTTACAGCGACAATATTTTAACTGAGAGATTATTTATTAGAGCGACTATATACCGCCGCTAATTATTTATCTGGTGAATAACTCCTGATGGCTTAATGCCATCAGGAGGGTTATTTCATTTATAAAATAAACTTTTCTTTTTGCTTACTCGAAGCGATAAGAGACCGACAGTCCGACGCCATAGTTACGGCCTGGTGCAGGCTCGTAATAACGACCGTTGGACTCGTTGACAATTACCGAGCCCGCGTACTCTTTATCGAATAGGTTATCGACGCGGCCAAAGACGTCCATTCCCCAGTTGCCGTAGTTAAATTTATACCCGGTATTCAGCCCGACTACCGTATAGGACGGCGCTTTCGCGGTGTTTTCGTCGTCGGCCATGATATCGCTCATGTAGCGCACGTCTGTCCCCGCATACCAGCCTTCCTCCGGCTGCCAGCCAAACGAGGCGAAGCCCATGTTGCGCGCAATCCCCGGCATACGGTTACCGTTACAGTCTGCGTCGCTGCAGACGTTAGTCCGGTAGGTGGCATCCAGGTACGTCCAGGCCATCTTCAGCTTCCAGTTCTCCGCGAACTGCTGATCCAGGGAAATTTCGACACCCTGACGACGGGTTTTCCCGGCATTTTTATAGGTTGTACGGCCGCCGGAACTGGAGTCCACCACGATCTCGTCATCCGTATCGGTGCGGAACAACGCCGCCGTCAGCAGGCCGTTGCCGATGCGGGTTTTGCTGCCCACTTCATACGTATTATTCGTGGACGGCTTCAGGCCAATATTCAGACCGCCCTGGTTATCGGCGCGATAGGAGAGCTCGTTGATGGTTGGCGTTTCAAAGCCACGCCCTGCGGCAGCGTAGAGGTTCCACGCATCCGTCACCGCATACTTCACGGCGCCCGCCGGGAGCCACTTGTGGTAGCTCGCGTCACCGCTGTCATCGCCGTTGCCCGGCGTAACGTAGTGGTCGTTGGAATCAAACCAGACCGAACTGTAGCGGACACCCGCGTCGACAGAGAGTTTCTGCGTCAGCTGCCAGCTCGTTTGCAGATAAGGATCGACGTTCCACATCAGGTTGCGTTCGTCACGACGTTTATCGCCTTTGACGCCGTAGTCCGGCACGCCGTTGCGCATCACGAAGTTCTCGTATCCGCGACGGTCTTCGCTCATGTTTTCGTAGTTCAGACCGGTGGTGAAGGTCACCGGAACCAGCAGCTCGCCGCGGTGTGTCCAGCGAGTGTC
Source organism: Enterobacter sp. 5-4 (assembly GCF_000612205.1). Lineage (NCBI taxonomy): Bacteria > Pseudomonadati > Pseudomonadota > Gammaproteobacteria > Enterobacterales > Enterobacteriaceae > Enterobacter > Enterobacter sp. 5-4. The sequence goes on from NZ_JFHW01000007.1 coordinate 44,389, forward strand.
CACGCCCTGATAGTGGCGCTGCATATCAATCACCCCGCCGGAGTGAGTGGCTTTTAGCTGCGGCTGATACGGAATCGACTGGTACTGCGTCATTTCACGCTCGCCGGCGTACATCATCACGCTCAGGTCGTCCTGAGCGCTGAGCTGGCGATCGTAGCGCAGGCCGGCCTGGGTCTGCTTGATGGTCTTACGGGTGTTGTACTGATCGCCGCGCGGCGACTGACGCGGGTTGTCCCGCCACTCCTGGTAATTCAGTCCACCCGGATCGTTGGCCTTCATATCCACGCTGTTGAAGATCAGCGTCAGCTTGCTGGCGTCGTCAATGCGTACACCCAGTTTGGCGTTAGCGAGATTTTTCCGCGCGCCGCTGTGGTCGCGGTAGCCTTTGGTGGTGAAGCGGGTGGTGGAAACGGTGTAATCCACGTCACCGGCGTGGGTGCCGTCACCCATCGCGCCGGTGGCTTTCATGCCATAGCGCCAGGTCCCGTAACTGCCGTAATAGCTGCTGGCTTCAATGGTCGGCGGCTGCTGCCCGGTCTGGGTGTTGATGTTGATTACGCCGCCAGAGGCGTTGCCGTACAGGGCAGAGAAGGGACCGCGCAGCACTTCAACGCTCTCCACGCTGGAAAGGTCGATGTTGGAGGTCTGACCCTGTCCGTCCGGCATGGTGGCTGGAATACCATCGACGTACATACGGATACCGCGCACCCCGAAGGTTGAGCGGGCGCCAAATCCGCGCATCGAAAGCTGGAGATCCTGGGCGTAGTTTTGACGGTTCTGAATTTGCAGCCCGGGTACGCTGCCAAGGGATTCAGACAGGTTAATGCGGGGCGCGGCCTGGCGCATATCGTCGCCATTGACGACGCTGACCGCGGCCGGAGTATCGAGCTCCGATACGGTTTGCGGCGTGGCGCTGACGATCATGGTCTGTTCCTCTGCACTCACGGCGGTGAGCGGCGCAAAAATAACAGGAACCAGCAGCAGCGGGAGAGAAGCCTTACGGGCAGAAATGATTTTCATGAATAAAACCGGTTGTGGTGTATAAACGAACCAAATGGAACATGTCCATATATGTTAAAGGTTTTGTAAAAGTTTTGAAAACTATAACCGCACATTGCGTTAATGGAAGGCGAAGCGGGAAAGAAAAACTCCACATTTAACACATTAATGATTACTATTCTCATTATCAAAAGACAATGCCATGACGTTGTCTGCCGGAAGTGATGTCAGCCCAACCCCACTTTTCAGAAAAGGAATTGATATGTCTTTACGTCAACTGTGCTCGCCGCGTCTGAGCCTGTCGCTGCTGTCTGCCACTTTACTGCTTGCCGGGACGTTCCAGGTGCATGCCGCCGAAGAGGTACTGCGTAAAGCGGTGGGCAAAGGGGCGTATGAAATGGCCGTGAGCCAGCAGGAGAATGCGCTGTGGGTGGCAACCTCGCAAAGCCGTAAAACCGACAAGGGCGGGGTTGTCTACCGCCTTGATCCGGTCACGCTGGACGTGACGCAGGCAATCCATAGCGATCTGAAACCCTTTGGTGCCACCTTTGACAAGGCGACTCAAACGCTGTGGTTCGGCAATACGATCAACGGCGCGGTAACCGCGATTGATGCAAAAACGGGTGACGTAAAAGGGCGACTGGTGCTGGACGGGCGTCAGCGCAGCGAAACCGTCAAACCGCTGCAGCCGCGCCAGCTGGTGGCGGACGACGCGAGCAACACGATTTACATCACCGGTGTCGGTAAAGAGAGCGTGATTTGGGTGGTGGATGGCGCCACGCTGAAGCTGAAAGAAACCATTGCCAATACGGGCACCTACAGCACCGGCCTGGCGCTGGATGCGCAGGCGAAACGTCTGTACACCACGAATGCGGACGGCGAACTGGTGACGATTGATACGGCCAGCAATAAAATTATTGCCCGTAAAAAGGTGAAGGATGACGGTAAAGAGCACTTCTACCTGAACCTGAGCCTCGACACTGCCGGTCAGCGCGCGTTCCTGACCGATTCAAAACAGCCGGAAGTGCTGGTGGTGAGCCTGAAAGACGGTAGCGTGATCGAGAAAATCGCCGCGCCGGCATCCCTGGCGGTCCTGTTTAACCCGGCCCGCAATGAAGCCTACGTGACGCACCGTGAAGCCGGTAAGGTGAGCGTGATTGACGCGAAATCGTATAAGGTCACTAAAACCTTCGACACGCCGGTCTACCCGAACAGCCTGGCGCTCTCTGCGGATGGCAAAACCCTGTACGTGACGGTGAAACAAAAATCCACCCGCCAGCAGGAAGCCACCCAGCCTGACGATGTGATGCGTATTGCTCTGTAAGATGGGATTGCCCGGTGGCGCTGCCGCTTACCGGGCCTACAAAACCATGAAATGTAGGCCGGGTAAGGCGAAGCCGCCACCCGGCTTTTTTATTAACGCGAGGTCTCTTCTACCAGCGGGGCGTCGTGTTTTTCATCGTCAGGATGAACCGGCGCGGTGCTGTGAATTTCATGAACGCGTTTACGCACGCCGAACCAGCCCGCAATCAGCAGAACGGCCAGCAGCGGAATGGTCGCGATGGTGTAGGTGCCGTTCGGGTAGTCGAACGCCATCAGCACCAGCACGCTGAACAGGAAGAGCAGGGTGAGCCAGGAGGTCACCGGCGCGCCAGGCAGCTTAAAGCTGACGTCAGCGGCTTTGCCTTCTTTAATCGCTTTGCGCAGACGCATCTGGCAGACCACGATAAAGCCCCAGGACGCGATAATCCCCAGTGCCGCCACGTTCAGAACGATTTCGAATACCTGAGACGGCACCAGATAGTTCAGGAACACGCCGAAGACATAGACCACCAGCGTCGCCAGAATACCGGCGTACGGCACGTGCTGCTTGCTCATCTTGGACATGAACTTCGGTGCGGAACCGCCCATGGACATGGAGCGCAGGATACGACCGGTCGAGTAGAGGCCGGAGTTCAGGCTGGAGAGCGCTGCGGTCAAGACCACGATGTTCATGATGCTGCCCACGTACGGCACGCCCAGCTTCGAGAAGAAGGTCACGAATGGACTCTGGCCCGCCTGATAGGCGTTCCACGGCAGCAGCAGCACCAGCAGCACCACGGAGCCGACGTAGAAGAGACCGATACGCCAGATCACGCTGTTGATGGCTTTTGGTACCATCGTCTGCGGATCTTTACATTCACCTGCTGCGGTGCCCACCAGCTCGATGGAGGCGAAGGCGAACACGACGCCCTGAACCAGCACCAGCGCAGGCAGCAGACCGTGCGGGAAGAATCCGCCGTTATCGGTTATCAGGTGGAAGCCGGTGGCATTGCCATCCAGCGGCTTACCGCTGCCGAGGAAGACGGTACCCACGACCAGGAACACCACGATGGCCAGCACTTTAACCAGCGCAAACCAGAACTCCATCTCCGCGAACCACTTCACGCCGATCATGTTCATGGTGCCGACAATCGCCAGCGCGCCAAGCGCAAAGACCCACTGCGGCACATCGCCAAACGCGCCCCAGTAGTGCATATACAGCGCAACGGCGGTGATGTCGACGATACCGGTCATCGCCCAGTTGACGAAGTACATCCAGCCCGCCACGTAAGCGGCTTTTTCACCGAGGAATTCACGGGCGTAAGAGACGAAGCTGCCGCTGGAAGGGCGATGCAGTACCAGCTCGCCCAGCGCGCGGAGAATGAAGAAAGAGAAGATCCCGCACACCAGATAGACCAGGGCGAGAGCCGGGCCAGCCATCTGCAGACGTGCACCCGCACCTAAAAACAGACCCGTTCCGATAGCGCCGCCGATGGCGATCATTTGAACCTGACGGTTGCCCATCGCTTTGTGGTAGCCCTCTTCGTGGGAGTTCAACCAGCGACGTTTAGCAGCGTGATGATCGGCTGCGCTTTTATTGCTTGTTTTCATTGAGTTACCTGTTTGCCTGTCTGAACCATTATCGTGATAGTCCTGCCTGGCAGAGCGCAATACAAACGATTGCTTCTGCGCAAACACATGTCGCCTTCCCAGTCATTCTGCGTATGGATAAGGCGAAACATGGCGAGGCATCCTACCTGCAATTCATAAGCGACGCAAAATATAACCGTGCCGAAAGTGATGCACGTCGAAGGAAATCGTGTGGTCAGAGCAGACGGGGATCACAACACGCTGAAACGTGATGAGTTTTTAGTCAAAACAATGGCGGGGTTGATTATTTAATCATCAGATTCTCTTAATTATTACCAGATGGTATAAATTTTTGCTGCTGCAGGGCATCGAGAAGTAACCTGAACGCGGTTGTGTGCTGCCGACGGCTCGGATAATAGAGGTGGTATCCTTCAAACGTGGGGCACCACGATTCAAGGACCCTGACCAGCCGTCCCTGATTCAGAGCGTCCAGAACCGAGGACTCGGGCACGTAGGCTAATCCGAGACCATTCTCCGCGGCGTCGATGCGCTGCGACAGGTTATTGAGCGTAAGCTGTCCGTCAACCCGCACGCGAAGCTCGCGCCCGTCGCGCTCAAATTCCCAGTCATACAATCCCCCTCTGGTGGGCAGGCGGAGATTGATACAGCGGTGTTCACCCAGCTGCTCCGGCACGAGCGGCACGCCAAAACGAGCCAGGTAATCCGGGGAGCCGACGACCGCCATGCGCATGTCCGGCGCAATCCGCACCGCAATCATGTCTTTTGCCACCTGTTCACCCAGGCGAACCCCCGCGTCGAAGCGGCCATCGACGATATCTGTCAGGCCATTGTCGACCGTCACTTCGACGTTAATGTCAGGATATTGCAGCATAAAAGCCTTCAGTACTGGCCAGAGGACGGCGTCCATCGCGTGCTCGCCGGCGACGATGCGGATAGCGCCTGCGGGTTTGTCGCGGCTGCTGCGAAGCGCCGTGAGTTCCTGTTCGATCTCCAGCAGATGCGGGCTGAGGCGCGAAAAAAGCTGCTCACCCGCGGGTGTCGGAACCACGCTGCGGGTTGTGCGGGTTAACAGGCGAACGTCTAATCGTGCTTCAAGCTTGCGCATCGCATGGCTCAGTGCCGATTGCGAGACGCCCAGCTGCGCCGCTGCGCGCGTAAAGCTGCGCTCGCGGGCCACCACCATAAAGGAGAGCAGATCGTTGAAATTATCTTTTAGCATCGCGGTTCTATTTATGAGTTTCAGTCATGTGTCCTATCTGATTATGCACCCTAATGCTGCGGAGTGCTTTGCGCTACTGTTAACGCAACAGTCAACGAGGAGCATAAGATGAAAATTATCCGTAGCGGTTCATTACCTTCAGTACGAGGACCGGAAGCCTGGTTCACCGGGGCTGTTCGCATTGACGCGCCCTTTCAGGCGACCGAACCTGCCAGCGTCGGCGGGGCAACCGTAACCTTTGAGCCGGGCGCGCGCACGGCCTGGCATACGCATCCCCTGGGACAAACGCTGATTGTGACGCAGGGTCCCGGCTGGCTACAGGCGTGGGGCGAAGAGGCGGAAATACTGAATCAGGGCGATATCGCCTGGATCCCATCCGGCGTGAAGCACTGGCACGGCGCAAGTGCGCAAACGGCGATGACGCATATTGCCATCGCCGAAGCGGTAAACGGCAGCCCGGTAACATGGCTGGAAAAAGTGACCGACGAGCAGTACCCGAACGGCTAACCGCCAAAAACGGCAATTGCCTGCTGCAGGCGCGTCGTCCGCTGCGTCAGGTGATTCGCGGCGTGAGTGACGTTATCCACCATCCCCGTATTGCTCTGGGTCATTGCGCCGATACGGGAGAGGGAGGCGTTGATGAGCGTCAGCGCCTGGGTTTGCTCCTGCGTGGCGAGGCCAATCTCCTTAATCAGGGTGGAAACCTGCAGAACATGGTCGATCATAACCGTCAGCTGTGATTCGGTTTGTCCCACCTTCTCCACGCCAGCGTTGACGCTGGCAACGTTTTTCTCGATCAGCGCTTTGATCTCTTTCGCCGCCGTCGCGGAGTGCTGCGCAAGATTGCGCACCTCAGCTGCGACCACGGCAAAGCCGCGGCCGGCTTCACCCGCGCGCGCCGCTTCCACGGCGGCATTCAGCGCAAGAATATTGGTCTGGAAGGCAATACGATCGATAACGCTGATAATATCGACGATCTGGCCGTTATCCTGCGAAACGGACTGCATCATACCAATGGTCTCTTTCATCATCGCTTCACCGCAGTGGGCGCTGTCGCGGGTGCGATCCGCCATCTGAATCGCCTCGTTCGCGGTTTCGGCCGTCTGCTTCACGGCGCTGGCGATCTCTTCCACCGCAGATGCGGTTTGCTGCAAGAAATCGGCGGTTTCTTCAGAACGCGCCTGCAGCGCCGCGCCTTCTTTCGCGACCTGCTGGCTGATGGTGCCAATACCGCTGATTTGCGCCCCGACATCATCAACCAGCGAGTTCAGGTTTAAACCAGACTGATTCACCAGGCGCATCATCAGCCCGATATCATCGATTCTGTCAAAATGGTAATAGTCCGTTTTACGTCCTGAAACCACGCGCTGCATCTGTTGAACAATGGATTTTACCGGCCGGGCGATCTGCGCATGGAGATAACAGGACAGCGCAGAAAAAAGCAGCACCAGAGTGGCGGCCTGAACGAGACGATCGCGGAATAAATACATCGCCAGGCAGGAAAGTAACGCCGTCGCAGTAATACCAAGCTGAATTCGTTTTCCGGTACTGAGACATTTAAAGAGCGACAAAAAGGAAAATATACCGCGCCGAACGAACAGTCCTTTATAAAAACGATGATGTTTTAATTCATTATTACGCACTTTTGCATACAGATTTTCACTGGCCGCGATCTCCTCCCGTGAGGGGATATTGCGCACCGAAATATAGCCGGTCAGGGATTCCCCCTGCCAGACCGGCGTCACGTTGGCCCGCACCCAGTAGTGATCGCCATTATGACGACGGTTCTTCACCAGACCTGTCCAGGTCTCGCCCTGCTGGAGGGTAAACCACATGTCGCCAAACGCTTCGGCAGGCATGTCGGGATGGCGGATGAGGTTATGCGGCTCCCCCAGAAGATGCTCTTCTTTATATCCGCTGGCTTCTATAAAAGCCGAGTTAGCATAGGTAATATGACTTTTTGTATTGGTGGTGGACATTAACGTCGAACCGGCGTTAAGCAAATACTCGTTTTGTGTAACGGGGGTGTTACGCCTCATGAGTAACTCCATGATGTTGTGCAAGAATAAAAATCCGGAAAGCGCTCCGGCAAGATAAGTATGATTATTTTAATAACGGCCTGGATATATTCTCGCTGAAATTGAGACTCTCCGAAATACCCGGCATTCATTATTTTTAATCTGTTAATGTTGTCGAATGTAATAAAATTGAAAATATTTTAGTGGGTGTTATTTTGAATCGGCTTAAATAAATGACATAAGCCAAACTGCAAGAGGGAGATCGTCTCTCTGGAAAAATTGTCATGCTGAAATAGCGTTTCGTTAACAGGATGAAAACGCTATCATTTGGTCACATTTTCGTAAATACAGGGAGGCTGAGGTGAAAATTAACGTCATCGGTACCAGCGGGAGCGGAAAAAGCACGCTGGCGAAGCAGATTGCGACTGCGCTGTCTATTCCCTGTATCGAGATGGACAGACTCTACTGGCAGGCTAACTGGCAGGGCACGCCGGACGACGAGTTTCAGGCAAAGCTGGCGCAGGCGCTACAGGCTTCGCCAGACTGGGTGCTCGACGGTAACTACAACCGCACGCGACCGCTGAAATGGCGCGATGTCGATGTGGTGGTGTGGGTGGATTACGGGTTTACCCGCACCCTCTGGCAGGCCGTCACCCGAGCAATAAAGCGGGCCTGGCATAAACACGAGCTTTGGCCGGGAACGGGGAATAAAGAGAGTTTCCGGCGCGCGTTCTTCAGCAGAGAATCCATTATCATCTGGACGATGAAAACCTGGCGTAATAACCGTACGCGCTATGAAGCCGACCTGCAAAACCCGCAATATAGCCATATTCGCTTCGTCCGCATTACCCGTCGGGAGCAGGTGGAAACGCTGATTGCCTCCTTAAAATCTTATTCTTAGCAGGGTTTTATATATCTGTTTTCCGGCAAACTAAATGTAAATTAATTGTTTCTCAGAGGTGAAATGCGCCTTTAATAATGTCGACATGTTAAGTCAAACGAGAACGCAACATGTCATGGCGAATCAGCATTCTGGATAAAAGCCCCATCGCTGAAAACGAAACGGCTGCCGATGCACTGGCGCGTACCCTGGCGCTGGCGCAGCAGGCAGAAAATCTGGGCTATCACCGCTTCTGGATTGCCGAACACCACAACACCCCACAGCTTGCCAGCCCTTCGCCGGAGCTGCTGATTGCCTGGATCCTCGGGCAAACCACGCGCATTCGCGTCGGGTCCGGCGGCGTAATGCTCCAGCACTACAGCCCTTATAAAGTCGCCGAGAACTTCAACGTGCTGGCCGCGCTGGCGCCTGGCCGCGTCGATCTCGGCGTTGGAAAAGCCCCCGGCGGATTACCGCTCTCAACCCGCGCGCTGCAGCAGGGCCTGAATCAACAGGAAAAGGGCAGCTTTGCCGAACAGCTGGCCCAGCTCGACCGCTGGATCCGTCCTGAGCATCACGCTATTGAAGAGGCCGTCCGCGCCACGCCGCTGCCGCCGTTGCCTGCTGAGGCTTTCCTGCTGGGCGCGAGTACCGAAAGCGCGCTGCTGGCCGCCAGGCTCGACTGGCACTTTGTGTTTGCCGCACACCTGAACGGTGACCCGGACCTGCTGCGCGAGGTGGTATCGACCTGGCGTGAGAACAGCGCGCGGGACGTGATAGTGGCGGTGCAGGCGATTGTCGCGCCGACGCAGGCCGAGGCAGACGCGCTAGCGCAGAAGGTCGAAGTGTGGGGCGTTGAGCTGGCAAACGGGCAGCGTGTCACCGTGGCCAGCGAAGAGCAGGCCTACGCGTTTGCGCGCCAGGCGGGCAGTGAGCCGGTGCGCATTGCACGTCGCGCGCAGTCGCTGCTGGCGGGCACGGCTGAGTCGGTAGTGGAACAGCTCAACGCGCTGCACCAGCAGTGGGGCATTGACGAATTTATCATCGACACGCCGGTGGCGGAGGGGGCTACGCGCGTCGCGTCGCTGCGTCTGCTTGCCGGGGCGCGTCTTAACAAGGAGGTCACCGTATGAGTTTTGGCGAACAACTGATTGCCTGGCGCCGCGAACTGCACCAGAACCCGGAACTGTCCGGCCAGGAGGTCGAAACCACCGCGCGCCTGCGCCAGTGGCTGACGAATGCCGGGATCGCCCCGCAGCCTTACGACCTGTCGACCGGGCTGGTGGCGGAAATCGGAACGGGCAGCAGGCTGGTTGCGCTGCGCGCCGACATTGACGCGCTGCCGATCGAGGAGCGCAGCGGCGTACCGTTTAGCTCACAGCATGCAGGGGTGATGCACGCCTGCGGGCACGATATTCACACCAGCGTCATCCTCGGCGCCGCGTTAAAGCTGAAAGAGCGGGAGGCCTCGCTTAACGGCCGGGTGCGCATCCTGTTTCAGCCTGCTGAAGAGAACTTTGGCGGTGCGAAGAGCATGGTGCGCGCCGGTGCCCTGCGCGATGTCAGCGCGATTTTCGGTATGCACAACGAGCCCGGCCTGCCGGTCGGTGAATTCGCCACCCGCGGCGGGCCGTTCTACGCCAACGTCGACCGCTTTGTGATCCGCATTACCGGTAAAGGCGCGCACGCCGCACGTCCTCATGAAGGCAACGACGCCATCGTGCTGGCAAGCCAGCTGGTAACGGCGCTGCAAAGCGTCGCCAGCCGCAACGTCAACACGCTGGATTCGGTGGTGCTGAGCGTGACCCGCATCTCGGGCGGTAACACCTGGAACGTGCTGCCGGAAAGCGTCGAGCTGGAAGGCACGCTGCGTACCCATCGCACGGAAGTGCAGCAGAATGTGAAAGCCCGCGTGGGTGAAATTGCCGCCGGGTTTGCCAGCGCCTTCAGCGCGCAGATTGATATCACCTGGTATGCCGGGCCTACCGCGCTGGTGAATGACGAGCGCTGGGCTGATTTTGCCACCTCGGTCGCGCGTGAGGCCGGATATGAAACCCGGCACGCGGAACTGCATATGGGCGGGGAGGATTTTGCGGTCTATCTGCAGCAGATCCCGGGGGCGTTTGTCAGCATCGGCAGCAACAGCCCGTATGGTTTACATCATCCGTCGTTTAATCCCGATGAAGCCTTAATTGAGCCCGCCGCCCGCTATTTTGCACAGCTTGCGGAAAAAGCCCTGCAACACGTTTAATTCAGGAGAGGTAAAGATGTCTGCAACCCGACAACTGCGGCTGGGCACCATTCTGCATGGTGCATCCGGGAATATGTCCGCCTGGCGCCATCCTGCGGCGATTGCCGACGCCAGTATTAACTTTGACTTCGTGAAAGCGACGGCGTTAAAGGCCGAGGAAGGGAAGCTCGATTTTCTCTTCGTGGCCGATGGTCTCTATATCAACGAGAAATCGATCCCCCATTTTCTGAATCGGTTTGAACCGTTAACCGTGCTTTCCGCACTGGCCAGCATTACCTCGCGCCTGGGGCTGGTGGGAACCTTATCCACCTCCTACAGCGAGCCCTTTACCACGGCGCGCCAGTTCGCCAGCCTCGATCACCTGAGCAATGGCCGCGCGGGCTGGAACGTGGTGACCTCGCCGCTGGAAGGGTCAGCAAAGAACTTTTCCCGCGAAAAACACCCCGAGCATGCGCTGCGCTACCGGATTGCCGATGAGTATCTCGACGTGGTGAAAGGGCTGTGGGATTCCTGGGAAGGGGACGCGTTTATCCGCAACAAAGAGAGCGGCCAGTTTTTTGACCCGGCCAAACTGCATACGCTCGATCACCACGGTGACTTCTTCCAGGTCGCCGGTCCGCTGAATATTGGCCGCACGCCGCAGGGTCGCCCGATTGTCTTTCAGGCCGGGGCGTCGGACGACGGGAAAAAGCTGGCGGCGAAACATGCCGACGCCATTTTTACCCACCACGAGACCTTCGACGAGGCAAAAGCCTTTTACCGCGACGTAAAACAGCAGCTGGAAACAAACGGTCGCCGCGCGTCGGATCTCCATATTTTCCAGGGCGTTAGCGTGATTGTGGGGAAAGATGCCGATGACGTGGAAAACCAGTACCAGACCACGGCGGCGCTGGTGTCGATTAATGACGCCCTCAATTACCTCGGGCGTTATTTCGAACATCACGATTTCAGCCAGTATCCGCTCGACGAGCCGTTCCCGGATATCGGCGACTTAGGCAAAAACAGCTTCCGCAGCACCACGGATGAAATCAAGCGTAACGCCCGCGAACGCAGCTTAACCCTGCGTCAGGTGGCGCTTGAAGCCGCTTCGCCGCGCCCGCGCTTTTCCGGCACCCCGGAGGAGGTGGCTGACGGTCTTCAGGCCTGGTTTGAAGGTTATGCCGCAGACGGCTTCATCATTCAGGGCGGTACGCCGGACACCTTCCCGCGCTTTGTTGACCAGGTGGTACCGATTCTGCAGTCTCGCGGCCTGTTCCGTACCGACTACCCGGGCACCACGCTGCGCGAAAGCCTTGGCTTAGATCAACCGAAAAACCAGTACACACAACAATAAAAGAGAACCCCGCTATGCAGAAATCATCGCTTGTTCTGGCGCTCGCGCTGGCCTTTACCCCTGCCGTCTGGGCAGAGAACGTCAATATTAACGGCACCGGCGTGAGCATCGAGGCCAATAAAACGCCGATTAACACCGCGAAAAATAGCGAGGCGGTGGCGCAGCTGCCGAAAGACTATCGCTTTGCCGTGCCGGGGAAATTTACCGTGGCGGTGGCGGGACTCAATCAGCCGCCGCTGACGGTCTTCTCCGACGACAACAAAACGCTGCTGGGAAGCGAAGTTGACGTCGCCCGTCTGGTGGCCGACAGCCTTGGGCTGGAGCTGAACGTGGTGCCCACCTCCTGGGAAGACTGGCCGCTGGGCGTCGCGTCCGGGAAATACGATGCCGCCATCAGCAACATCACCGTCACTAAGGAGCGCAAACAGAAGTTTGATTTCGCCACCTACCGTAAGGATTCCCTCGGTTTCTACGTGAAATCGACCAGCCCGATCAAATCGCTTCAGAAAGCGGAGGACATCGCCGGGCTGAAGATTATCGTGGGCTCCGGCACCAACCAGGAGGCCATCCTGCTGGCGTGGAATGCCGAAAACCTGAAGAAGGGACTGAAGCCCTTTACCCCGATCTACACCAAAGACGATGCGGCCCAAACCCTGGCGCTGCAGTCCGGGCGCGCGGATGCCTACTTTGGCCCGAACGTGATTGGCGCCTGGAAAGCGGCGCTGAACGGGAAAACCAAACTGGTGGGCAGCGTCGACGGCGGCTGGCCAAAGGCGGCGCACATTGCGGTGACGCTGAAAAAAGGCAGCGGGCTGGTTGAGCCGGTGCAGACCGCGCTGAACGGCGTCATCAAAAACGGCGATTACGACAAAGTGCTGAACCGCTGGGGTGAAGGTGTTGAGCGCATTCCGCAGTCCGAAGTGAACCCGGCTGGCCTGGGCGATTAAGGAGGCGTAATGAGCGAACGATTTCGTGATGTTTCACCGGAAGATGCCGAACTTCAGCCCATTATCGAGGGGCTGTTCGGTGAATATGCGGCCCGCTACGGGGACTACTTTTCTAAAGACGCGGAAGTGGAGCTCACCGAGTGGTATTTAGCGCCGCAGGGGCTGTTTATCGTCCTGGAGCGCGACGGGAAGATTATCGCCACCGGCGCGTACAAACCGTTCGACGAACGCACCGCGGAAATCAAACGCATCTGGACGGACAAAACCCTGCGTCAGCAGGGGCTTGCCGGGCGCGTGGTGCAGGAGCTGGAGCGCAGGGCGGTGCTGGCAGGGTACAGTCAGATCTACCTGACAACCGGCTTTCGTCAGCCGGAAGCGGTCAGGCTCTATCTCAGCCAGGGCTATCAGCCGCAGTTCGATCTGAACCGCGATCCGGAAGAGTATAGCCAGCCGCCGTTTGACGGTCGGCTGCGTTTCACCAAAACGCTGGTACGTGAAGCGTTCAGCAAAACCGCATGAGGAACGACGATGAGCAACGTTGAAACCATTAAGGTGGTCCCGGCGCGTTATCCGCTGCGGGCCGTCGGCGCCGCGGTGGCGCTGTTTGTCCTGGCGGTCGTGATTCAGTCAGTCGCCTTTAACCCGCGCTGGGAGTGGGCGGTGTTCGCCCGCTGGTTCTTCGACCCGGTGATCCTCGAAGGTGTCGGGCAGACCCTGCTGCTGACGCTGATCGGCACCGCGCTGAGCGTGGTGTTTGGCGGCATGCTGGCGCTGGCGAGACTCTCGTCATCCTGGCTGCTGAGCAGCCTGGCGTGGGCGTATATCTGGCTGTTTCGGTCGCTGCCGCTGATCGTCGTGCTGATCATCCTGTACAACTTTTCCTATCTCTACGACACGCTCTCGCTCGGCGTGCCGTTCACCGGCATCACCTGGGGCAGCTTTGAAACCATCAACGTGCTGGGGCAATTTTCTACCGCCGTGTTGGGGCTAACGCTGGTGCAGAGCGCCTATACCGCCGAGATCATTCGCGGTGGTTTCCTCGGGGTCGATCACGGGCAGTATGAGGCCGCCGCCGCGCTCGGCCTGCCGGCCTGGCGCCGCACGGTGCGCATCATTTTGCCTCAGGCGCTGCGCACCATCCTGCCGTCGGGGTTCAATGAAATCATCAGCCTCGCCAAGGGCACGGCGATGGTCTACGTCCTGGCGATGCCGGAGCTGTTCTATACCATTCAGATGATTTACAACCGCACGCAGGAGGTGATCCCGCTGCTGATGGTCGGTGCCGCCTGGTATCTGGCGATCACCACCGTCCTGTCCGCTATCCAGTACGGTGTTGAACGCGCACTCGCCCGCAGCGAACGCCGCTCTGCGGTTAATCAGAACCGTGCCGCCCGTCGCACCCGTTCCGTCACCACCACGCCAGCACAGGAGCCTATCCATGCAAGCCTCTCCTGAAGGACATATCTCAATCACCGGCGTCAGCAAGTATTTTGGTCGCCATAAGGCGCTCGACAACGTGTCGCTTGAGATCCCGCCGGGATCCGTGACGGTCATTCTTGGGCCCTCAGGCTCGGGCAAATCGACGCTGTTGCGCACCATAAACCACCTGGAGCGCGTCGACGAAGGTTTTATTCAGATCGACGGGGATTACATTGGCTACCGCCGTCAGGGCGACAAGCTCTACGAGCTTAAGGAGAAAGAGATCCTCAAACAGCGCGTCAACGTGGGCTATGTGTTCCAGAACTTTAATCTCTTTCCCCATCTCACGGTGCTGGAAAACCTGATTGAGGCGCCCATCGCGCATAAAAAGCTCAGCAAAAAAGAGGCGGTGGAAAGCGCGTACAGCCTGCTGGACGTGGTCGGGCTGCGGGATAAAGCCGACGCCTGGTCCCGCCATCTCTCCGGCGGCCAGCAGCAGCGCATTGCCATTGCCCGCGCGCTGGCGTTACGTCCCCGCGTGATGCTGTTTGATGAACCCACCTCGGCGCTGGATCCGGAGCTGGTAGGGGAAGTGCTGGACGTGATCAAAAAACTGGCCCGGTCAGGCACTACGCTGGTGGTAGTGACCCACGAGATCGGCTTTGCCCGCGAGGTGGCGGATCAGGTGGTGTTTATGGTCGACGGAAAAATCGTGGAGCAGGGCAGCAGCGACGCGGTGTTGAACCGTCCGTCGCACGCGCGAACGCGCCAGTTCCTGTCAAAAGTGCTGTAAGGAGCGCAGATGAAATATGGCCTTCTGGCAGGACTGCTTTTTACGACGGCGTGCCACGCCAGCATCGATCTGAAAGCCAACGAGCAGCCGCTGCAGGTGACGGTGGATCGGCAGGCCGTGGCGAAGATCCCCGCCGGCTATAAATTCGTTGAGCCAGGTACGCTGACGGTCGCCGTCTCGATGCTGAACTCCCCGCCGCTGGCGCTGCTGGCCAGCGATAACCGCACGCGGATCGGCAGCGACCCGGATATCGCCCGCCTGCTGGCGGGCAGCCTGGGGCTGAAGCTAAAGCTGGTGCCGACGGCGTGGGAAGACTGGCCGCTGGGGATCGCCTCCGGGCGCTACGACGTGGCGCTGGTGAACATTGCGGTGACCGAACAGCGTAAAGAGAAGTTTGATTTTGCGACCTACCGCGTCGATTCGCTGGCATTTTCGGTGAAATCCACCAGCGAGATTCAGTCAATCAAAAGCGCGGAAGATCTGGCCGGGAAAAAGGTGATTGTCGGCTCGGGTACCAATCAGGAGCGCATCCTGCTGGGCTGGAACGAAGAGAATAAAAAGGCGGGGCGGGCGCCTGCGCTGCCGGTCTATCTTCACGACGATGCCTCGGGCAATCTCTATATCCAGTCCGGCAGGGCGGATGTGTTCTTCGGCCCCCAGTCGGTTTCATCCTGGAAAGCGGCGCTCACCGGCAAAACCCGCGTGGTCGGTTTAGGGCCGAAGAAAGCTTATGTCGCCACCACGACCAAAAAAGGCAATCAACTGGTTTATGCCCTGCAGGCCGCGCTGAACGGTGCGATTGAGCGCGGAGAGTACCAGAAGGTGCTGGCGCGCTGGGGCGAGCAGGGCGAAGCGGTGACGCAATCGGAGGTCAACCCGCCTGGGATAACCTACTAATGGTGCTCTACACTTAGGATTTTCACTCCTGAGGGGGCAACATGATTAAACTTTATGGCGTACCCGGCTGGGGCTCGGCAATCAGTGAGGTGATGCTGACCCTGGCTGATATCCCTTATCAATTCATCAACGTGGACGGGTTTGACCAGCCCGGTCCGCAGCGTGAATTGCTGCACAAGCTCAATCCGCTGTGCCAGGTGCCGACGCTGGAGCTGGAAAATGGCGCCATCATGACCGAAACAGCGGCGATTGCCCTGATGGTGCTCGACCGGTGTCCCGATCTTGCTCCACCCGTGGGGCAGGCTGAACGTCAGCAGTTTCAGCGTTTGCTCATTTGGTTCGTAGCCAACGTCTATCCCACGTTTACCTATGCAGACTATCCCGAACGCTGGGTGCCGGATGCGCCGGAACAGCTGCAGAAAAACTGCATCGAATACCGGAAATCCCTCTATTTGTGGTTCGAAAGCCAGCTTAAGGCTGCCCCGTTTGCGCTGGGGGAAAGGCTGACGCTGCTGGATGTGTATATTGCGGTGGCGCGCACCTGGGGGCCCCGTCACGCCTGGTTTGCCGAAAATACCCCTAAATTCACGGCGATTGCGGACACCGTATGCCAGCGACCGGAACTGCACAAGGTGTTAAAGGCAAACAAAATTATCTGATAACGTGGAACCCACATTCACAACCGGAAGCCTGCACATGCCACACGTAGATATTAAATGTTTTCCCCGTGATTTAAACGACGAACAGAAAGCTGCCCTGGCGGCGGATATTGCCGACGTGATTATTCGCCATTTCAACAGCAAAGACAGTTCCGTGTCGGTGGCGCTGAAGCAGATCGCGCCTGAAGACTGGAAGGCGCAGGTCTGGGATACCGAAATTGGACCGAAGCTGGAGGAGCTTATTAAGAAGCCCGGGTATTCGATGTAAGATCTTCTGCCGGGGAGCGGATAAATCCTTCCCGGCTCGACTTCCCGTTTTTCGCAAAAATCGATAAAAATGCGTTTTGTCTTATCCGCTACAATTAACGTTTCTGACTGGCATATTATTCATCCTTAGGAAAGATCTCCAACAGAATCAATTAAGGACAGACACGTTAAAGGATAATTTTCTGATGACAAAATTACCCCGTTTTTCATTCGCCTTTCTTCATCCCCGTTACTGGCTAAGCTGGGCCGGCATTGCGGCTCTGTGGCTCATCATGCTGCTCCCTTATCCGCTTCTGTTCAGAATCGGTCATGGCCTGGGTCGACTGGCGATGCGCTTACTGCCTCGCCGCGTCGAGATTGCCCGCCGCAACCTGGAACTTTGTTTTCCGGAGATGAAAAAGGATGAACGCGAGTCATTGCTACAGCGTAATTTTGAATCGGTAGGAATGGGGGTAATCGAAACCGGAATGGCATGGTTCTGGCCTGCGTGGCGGGTAAAGAAATGCTTTACCGTGCAGGGTTATGAACACATGGAAAAGGCGAGGGCGCAGGGAAAAGGCGTGGTGCTGGTAGGGATACATTTTCTGACCCTTGAGCTGGGCGCGCGGATATTTGGCATGCTTAACCCCGGTATCGGGGTCTATCGTCCTAATAACAATGCTCTGCTGGACTGGCTTCAGACGCGCGGGCGCCTGCGCGCCAACAAAACCATGCTCGATCGCCATGATTTAAAGGGCATGATCCGCGCGCTGAAGCAGAATGAAATTTTGTGGTACGCCCCGGATCACGACTATGGCAAAACCAACAGCGTGTTTGTGCCGTTCTTTGCGGTGCCGGATGCCGCGACGACGGCGGGCAGCTATATGCTGGTCAAAAGCGCTAACCCTGCCGTTATCCCCTTTGTGCCGCGCCGCAGGGCGGATGGCACCGGTTACGAGCTGATTATTCTGGAGGATATCAGCGAGGCGCTGCAGGGCGGCGATAAAGAAGCCGTGGCGACGCAGATGAACAGGGCAATTGAGCAGGCCGTACGCATGGCCTCAGAGCAGTATATGTGGCTGCACCGTCGCTTCAAAACCCGTCCTGAAGGGGTACCTGACCGGTATGCCCGTCTGAAGCAGGCGGCAACTCGGGGTGATAGTCTCTCCGCCAGCGATTTTTCTGACCGCTCAGGTGTACAGCACTGACACCACAGCGATGCCCTCACCCTGCGGTGAGGGCATGACCGGCGCTACAGTGCGGATCGGCGGTACGGTGCATAGTCCGCCTGCCACCAGGTTTTCTCGATACGCGCCATCAGGGTTTCATCATCTAACGCTGGCGCCACGCCTTGTTCAATGGCGGCCCGGGCGACGGCAACGGCAATCTGGCGTGAGACCGTTTCAATCTGATCTACCGGCGGCAGCAATCCTCCTCTTTCCGTGGTCACGAGCGGAGACTGCGCGGCCAGGCTGCGGCTTGCTGCCATCAGCATCTCTTCCGTCACCCGGCGAGCGTTACAGGCCAGCACACCCAGCCCCAGGCCCGGGAAGATATAGGCGTTGTTGCACTGGGCAATCTCATAGTGCGCATTCTCCCAGAATACCGGCGCGAACGGGCTGCCGGTGGCCACCAGCGCGGCTCCCTGGGTCCAGGCGATAAGGTCCTGCGGCTGGGCTTCCGCCCGTGACGTCGGGTTCGAGAGCGGCATGATGATTGGGCGCGGACAGTGGCGATGCATCTCTTTGACGATCTCTTCGCTGAACAGCCCCGGCTGGCCTGAAACGCCGATCATCACCGTGGGATGCGCGTTCTTCACCACGTCCAGCAGGGAAATATTTTGCGAGTCTACCTGCCAGCGACTAACGGCGTCGCGCGCGGTAAGCAGGTTTTTCTGGAAATCGAGCAGGTTGGTCATGTCGTCGGTCAGCAGGCCGAAGCGATCGACCATAAAGATCCGGCTGCGGGCTTCCGACTCGCTCAGGCCGTCATCGACCATCAGCGCCACAATTTTTTCAGCAATCCCGCATCCGGCAGAGCCGCTGCCCAGGAACACCACGCGCTGGTCGCGAATGCGCGTCCCCGCCGCGTGCGCCGCCGCGATCAGCGTTCCTGCGGTGACGGCTGCCGTGCCCTGGATATCATCATTGAAGCAGCACAGCTGGTCGCGGTAGCGCTGCAGAAGTCGGGTGGCGTTTTTCTGCGCAAAGTCTTCAAACTGCAGGAGAACGTTGGGCCAGCGCGCCTTAACCGTGCTGATAAACATATCCATAAACTCAGCGTACTGGTCGTCGCTGATGCGCGGGTGACGCCAGCCCATGTACATCGGGTCGTCGAGGTGTTGCTGATTATTGGTGCCGACATCCAGCATAATCGGCAGGGTGGAGGCCGGATGGATCCCTCCGCAGGCGGTATACAGCGACAGCTTGCCAATCGGTATGCCCATACCGCCGATACCCTGGTCGCCGAGGCCTAAAATGCGTTCTCCGTCCGTTACCACAATCACCCGAACGTCGTTGCGCGAGAAACTTTGCAGCATCTCATCAATGCGGTGGCGGTTAGGCCATGAAATAAACAAGCCGCGCGCGCGGCGATAAATCGTGGAGAAATGCTCGCAGGCTTCACCCACCGTCGGGGTATAGATAATCGGTAACGTCTCTTTCAGATGCGAACGCAAGAGGTTGTAAAAGAGGGTTTCATTGGTGTCCTGAATATTGCGCAAATAAACATGGCGGGAAATGTCGCTTTTAAAATGGCAGAACTGCACCCAGGCACGCTCCGTTTGCTCCTCAATGGTTTCAACGTTATGCGGCAATAATCCATGCAGATTAAAATTATCTCGCTCTTCCTTAATAAAGGCGAGGCCTTTATTTAATAACGGGTTTTCCAGCAGTACGGCGCCATTATAAGGCGTGTACAGAACGTCTTTACGAGACATGGTTAACTCCTGAATATTTAAACGATACAGAAATAAGATGAGCAAAAACAGTGACTTTAAGGATGATAAAGACACGGAGTTTTCTGTGTTTTGTTGGGGAGCTAATTTAGCGCTTAGCTAACGGAGCAGGAGTGATAAGGGTCACATTATTTCTGGTTTTATTAATTTCAAAAGAATTGCATTGAATGCCATGAATAACTTTAGTTACATAATAATGAATTAAATTATTTAAAAGGAAAGGGCTGTTGTGTTCACATTTCTCTTCGAAAGCCCATGTTAATTTCACGCTGAGCCTGTTTTTGAGAAAAGGCCACCAAAGTCATTATTTTCTATTTAAGAACATTTATTCGAATCAGGAATAGTTTTCCGCTTATTCCTTTCTCTGTATATCCGAACACAAATTTCAGGTGATTATATGAAAGATAATCCTGTACCGACTTCCGCGCTGTCGACCTCGCGTTTTGCTTTTGGGCTTAACACGACCGAGGTGGGCGCGGTTCCGCTGATGCTGTTCGTCGGGATTGCCGCGATTGTGGCGACGTCCGCCTGGGCAGGGCTGCTGCCGAAAAATATGATAGGCGGACTGGCGGTCATCATGACCCTTGGTTTTGCGTTTGCCAAAGTGGGCCGTCAAATCCCCGTGCTGAAGGACATCGGCGGCCCGGCGATCCTGTGTCTGATGGTGCCTTCCGTGCTGGTCTATTTTGGCGCATTCGGGAAACAAACCCTTGATACGGTGCATCTGCTGATGAAGGAGGCGAATCTGCTCTATTTCGTCATCGCCTGCCTGGTGGTCGGCAGCATCCTGGGGATGAACCGGGTGCTGCTGATCCAGGGCATGATGCGCATGTTTGTTCCGCTGGTGGCGGGAACACTGATGGCCGTGCTGAGCGGGCTTATTGTGGGAACGCTGTTTGGGTATACGCCTTACCACACCTTCTTCTTTATCATTGTCCCTATCATTGGCGGCGGAATTGGCGAGGGGATTTTGCCCCTGTCTCTGGCCTATTCGGCAATCCTGGGGCAGACGCCGGACGTCTACGTGGCGCAGCTGGCTCCCGCTGCGGTCGTCGGAAATATCTTCGCCATTATTTGTGCCGGCTCGCTGGCGCGTCTCGGGACGAAACGTCCTTCGCTTTCGGGAAATGGCATGCTCACGCGGAGTAAAGACGACGCCAGCCTGTTCGCCGGGGCGCCTGGCGCTCAGCAGACGGATTTTCATCTGATGGGCGGCGGATTGCTGATGGTGTGCGCGTTTTTCATCGTCGGAGGCTTGTTTGAAAAACTGGTCCATATTCCCGGCCCGGTGCTGATGATCCTGATTGCCGTCCTGTGTAAATACTTCAGGGTGATCCCGGCCTCAATGGAGCAGGGGGCGCACAGCTGCTATAAATTCGTTTCGGCTGCGCTGGTCTGGCCGCTGATGATCGGCCTCGGGATGCTATACGTGCCGCTCGAAAGCGTGGTGTCGGTCTTCTCGGTGGGCTATGTAGTGGTATGCGGATCGGTGGTGATTGCGATGGCGCTGAGCGGCTACGTGATTGCGTCGCGTCTGAATATGTACCCGGTGGAAGCGGCGATTGTGACCTGCTGCCACAGTGGGCTGGGCGGTACGGGAGATGTGGCCATTCTATCCGCCTCCAACCGCATGTCGCTTATGCCGTTCGCGCAGATCGCGACGCGTATTGGCGGTGCCTCAACGGTGATTTTCGCCACGCTGCTGATGGGCTGGATTATGGCTCACTGATTCGAATCGTCAGGATACTGAATCGCAACGACATTTACAGCGTGTCGCTGCGGTTCAGTCCTTTATAAAACTCACCGCGCTGTATAGAATTACCGCAGCCACAGCGACGGGATACCACACGATGACCGGAAGAGTTGATTATCAGATTGAAAAATATCTCCTGACCGAAGCTGCCGAACCGGAGCGCCTGACGCGCCAGTGGGCAGAGGTTCTGGAGGAGTGTCGTGAGCAAAAGGCCGGTGCAGAGGAGCGGCTGCGCCTCGCGTTGCTTAATGTGGATTACGTCACCAGCTTCGAGCTGCCCTTCAGGCTGCTTCTCACCCGTGCGCCCCAGTTGATTGATGCCGTCAGGAAAGAGCTTCAGCTCAGTCAGAAAAATGTTCTTTTTAACGGCAAGCGCTTTGGCTGCGTCTACAGCCTTAAACGGGATCTGGACGGCATACCTGACGAGTTTACCTATCACCTGAAGACGCGGATCCAGCGCAGTGACGCCACGGGCGCGACGGAAGCGTCTTACCGGCAAATTGCCCAGCAGGTGAAAGCGCCAAAGGAACGCCTCAAACTGGCGCTGGACAACGGGCTGTCTGTAACCGCGCTTGACGGGCTTTTCTGGTTTGGCATTCAGCGCATCGCGGCTGATGTACAACGGTTACGCAAAACAGGGATGCGGATCGTGACGTCCAACGCCGAGGTGTTCGATACGCTTACCAAAACAACCCGGCAGGTCCCGGTCTATCGCCTGGAAGAGACTCAAATTACTTAACCTGCAGCAGGATCGCCATCAGCCCCGGAAAACGGGTATCCAGATCGTCTCGTCGCAATGAAATCATGTTTTCGCGTCCCTGCGGACGCTGCCAGATGACCCCGCTGTCGCGCAATACGCGCCAGTGATGGGTCATCGTGGACTTCACCACGTCCTCCGGGCGCAGCGCGTTACAGCTCAGTTCGCTGCCGTCGGCGAGCCGGCGAATAATCGATAGCCGGAGCGGGTTGCCGAGGGCAAACAGCACATTTTCCAGCAGTATTTGTTCAGTTTCAGGGTGGTTAGGGATCATCGTTTTCCTGCGTATGGCGTCAGATTGAGCTATATCAACAATAGGTCAACCCTTAAAAAATAGTTCGATAATACTCGTACAATAGGACTATTATAGCAAACGAACGAATGCTCGACCATCCTGGTCGTCACAAACACGTCATACTGACTAAGGAAATATCATGCCCCGACCCATCCCTCTCGAACGTTATCGCAACATCGGTATCTCCGCGCATATCGATGCCGGTAAAACTACCACCACCGAGCGCATCCTGTTTTATACCGGGATGAGCCACAAACTGGGTGAAGTACACGATGGCGCGGCAACCACTGACTGGATGGCGCAGGAGCAAGAGCGCGGGATCACCATTACGTCCGCGGCGGTTAGCTGCTTCTGGCCAGGCATGGACAGAGGCTATGAGCCGCACCGGATCAACATCATCGACACCCCGGGGCACGTGGACTTCACCATTGAGGTGGAGCGTTCCATGCGCGTACTCGACGGTGCCGTGATGGTGTATGACTCCGTGGGCGGCGTGCAGCCGCAGTCGGAAACCGTCTGGCGTCAGGCCAATAAATATCACGTTCCGCGTCTGGCCTTCGTCAACAAAATGGACCGTCCGGGTGCCGATTTCTTCCGCGTCGTGCGGATGATGCAGGAACGCCTGAAGGCCAATCCGGTGCCGATTGTCATCCCGGTGGGGGCCGAAGATCACTTCACCGGCGTGGTGGATCTGATCAAAATGCGCACCATTCTGTGGGACGATGCGACGCAGGGTATGGTGTTTACCTATGCCCCCGTGCCTGATGATTTAGCCAGTACCGCCCAGGAATGGCGGGAAAAAATGGTCTCTGCGGCGGCGGAAGCCAGCGATGAACTGATGGACAAGTACCTGGAAACCGGCGACCTGACGGAAGCGGAAATTATTAAAGGGCTGCGTATTCGCACTATCTCGGGCGAGATCCAGCCGATGCTCTGCGGCAGCGCGTTTAAAAACAAAGGGGTGCAGCGCATGCTCGATGCGGTGATCGAGCTGATGCCGTCGCCGCTGGACGTGCCGGCCATTGATGGCGTGGATGAAAAAGGGCAGCACGCGGAGCGTCACCCGAGCGATGATGAACCGTTCTCGGCGCTGGCGTTCAAGCTGATGAGCGATCCGTACGTCGGGCAGCTGACCTTTATCCGCGTCTACTCTGGCGTGCTGCGTAAAGGCGACGCGGTGTATAACCCGGTAAAAGGGAAGAAAGAGCGCATCGGGCGAATCGTACTGATGCATGCCAACGATCGCCACGAGGTGGATGAACTGCGCGCCGGGGATATCGCGGCCTGCGTGGGGCTGAAAGACGTGACCACCGGCGACACGCTCACCGATCCGAACGCCGTCATTACGCTTGAGCGCATGGAGTTCCCGGACCCGGTGATCTCGCTGGCGATTGAGCCGAAAACCAAAGGCGATCAGGAGAAAATGGGCATCGCGCTGCAGCGTCTGGCGGCGGAAGATCCGTCTTTCCGCCTGCACACTGACGAAGAGTCCGGTCAGACCATTATCTCCGGGATGGGTGAGCTACACCTTGAGATTATCGTCGACCGCATGAAGCGTGAGTTTGGCGTCGAGGCAAATATCGGTCGTCCGCAGGTGACCTACCGTGAAACCCTGCGTAAAACGGTGAAGGACATCGAAGGCAAATTTGTCCGACAGTCCGGCGGTAAAGGGCAGTACGGCCATGTGGTCCTGAGTCTGGAGCCGCTGGAGCCCGGAAGTGGTTTTAAATTTGAAGATGCCACCAAGGGCGGCGTGGTGCCGCGCGAGTTTATTCCGTCCGTTGAGAAAGGGCTGCGGGAAGCGATGAACAGCGGCGTGCTGGCGGGCTATCCGGTCGTCGATGTCAAAGCGACGCTGACGTTTGGCTCGTATCACGACGTCGACTCCTCGGAGATGGCGTTCCGCATGGCGGCGATCCTCGGCTTTAAAGAGGGCGCCCGCAGGGCGGATCCGGCGATCCTTGAGCCGATCATGCACGTGGAGGTGGAAACACCGGAAGAGTACGCCGGTAACATCATGGGCGATCTCTCTTCCCGCCGCGGCATGGTGCAGGGGATGGCAGAGCAGTACGGCAGCCAGATTATTCGCGCTGACGTGCCGCTGGCGGAGATGTTTGGTTATGCTACGACATTGCGCTCGATGTCCCAGGGACGCGCGACGTATACGATGGAGTTCCACCATTTTGCGGAAGCCCCGCGGAATGTTGCGGATGAGATTATTGCACGGCGTGCGAAGTAGTACGGTCACCCTCTCCCAATAGGGGGAGGGTTTTCTCAATCCAGCGCCTTCACCATCTTCCCGCTCGCCACAAACGTCCCGGCTCCAAGATGATGCAGGGTATTGAGCTTATCCCCGTCAAACTGCCAGCGTCCGGCAATAAAGGCCCGCTCATCCGCTGCCGCTGAAACCACTTCACCAAACAGCGTGTCGTATTTCTCTGCCGCGGAGGTCACGGGTAATAACCGGCATTCCATCCACGCCAGGCATTTCTCTTCAATGACCGGCAGGCCGAGCTCCGGGCCATTCACGACCGGGATCCCGTAACAGTTGAATTTGTCCTCGTCGCGCCCGCTGACGCTGCCCACCGCGTAAGTCCAGTTGGCCGCCGCCACGCCGGGAATGACGATGCCAAATTTCCCGCTGCGTTCGATCAGCTCGCGTGACCAGGTACTTTTATCCACGACTATCGCGATGCGCGGCGGTTCAAACTCAACGGGCATGGACCATGCGGCGGCCATAACGTTACGTCTGTCGAGCGTTTCATCACGACTGGTAATCAGTACGGTAGGACCGTGGTTCAGCAGACGGCTGGCATGACGTAATTCAACAGGGCGAAAGTGGCTCATAGGATCTCCTCATCTGTAACGATGAGTATGACGAAAAAGCACGTAAATCAAAGTGAGCGCGTAGAATTAGTTTATAAACACAGCATCACTATCAAAGGAAACTGATATATGTCCCCCTTTCTGACCGCCTATTTCGCCCGCATCGGCTGGAAGCAACCGGCTTCTGCTGATATAGACACCCTGCGCGCACTGCATTTACATCACAACTGCGCGATCCCGTTTGAGAATATCGATGTCGTCCTGCCGCGCGAAATTCATCTCGAAGACCAGTGTCTGGTCGACAAATTGCTGACCGCCCGTCGTGGGGGATACTGCTTTGAGCAAAACGGCCTGTTTGAGCGGGTATTGCGTGACGTCGGGTTTACCGTGCGCAGCGTATTGGGGCGCGTGGTATTAGCGAGCCCGCCGCAAATGCCGCCGCGCACGCACCGCCTGCTGCTGGTGGAGCTTAACGGTGAGCGCTGGATTGCGGACGTGGGGTTTGGCGGCCAGACGCTGACGGCGCCGATTCGTTTACTCGCTAACGAGGTGCAGGAAACGCCGCACGGTCTGTATCGTCTGCTGAGCGAGGGCAACGACTGGGTGCTGCAGTTCCGCCACCACGAGCACTGGCAGTCGATGTACCACTTTGACCTGACGACGCAGTATTTCAGCGATTACGTGATGGGGAATTTCTGGTCGGCGCACTGGCCGCAGTCGCATTTCCGCCATCATCTGCTGATGTGCCGCCATCTGCCGGACGGCGGCAAGCTGACGCTGACCAACTTCAACTTTACCTACTGGCAGAACGGTCATGTGGAGGAGCAGATCCATCTTTCCGATGCGGCAGCGCTTTACCAGCTGGTGCAGGAACGCTTTGGGCTGGGCGTTGACGATGCAAAACACGGTTTTTCACTTGCAGAATTGACGGCGGTGATGGCGGGCTTTGATACACATCCTCAGGCGGGAAAATAATGCGCAAAGGGGCCTTAGCCCCTTTGTCATGTCATGGCTTACAGCTGAGTAAACTTGCCAATCCACGGGCTGTTGTTTTCCGCTGACCATAGCTGTACAAGCAGCTCTCTGAATTTTTCCGCCGCCGGGCTGAGAGGGTTTTCCCGGCGTTGTACTAGCCCTAGCGTTCGCCGGATGACGGGTTCAATCAGCGGGCGACTGACAAGGACATGATGTTCATCGGTCGGCATCGCCAGACTCGGCACAACAGACACCCCGAGACCCGCCTCTACCATCCCCAGTGACGTTGACAGGTGACGCACTTCGTAAAACCAGTTCGGCTTCCAGTCCATCTTTTCAAAAGCCTGATCGATAAGCGAACGGTTCCCGCTGGAACGCCTGACTCCAATCAGCTTCATGCCTGCCAGATCGTCCCAGGTCACCAGCGGTTTTTTCGCCAGTTCATTGTCGCGGCGGCATGCCAGAACAAAGGGTTCGTTTACCAGCGGGGCAAAATCGATATTCGGATGTGTGATGTTTATCATATTTATGCCGAAATCTGCGTCGCCATTTAAAACCGCTTCGAGACAATCGCTGGCACTGTGCTCAAGGATGCGGATCCGGATGTTTGGATAGTCATTGTTATAATCTCGTATCACTGAAGGCAGAAAATAGAAGGCGGCAGTAGGGATACAGGAAACCGTAATAACCCCGGCCTGATGCGTCGCCATCTCTTTAATACTCAGGACTGAGCTTTCATAAAAATCGATTAAATTCTTTGCCTTAGGTAAAAATTCTCTTCCCACCGTCGTGAGCTTGACGCTGCGCGTTGAACGCTCAAATAGCGTGGTACCCAGACTTTCTTCCAGTTTTTGAATTCTTCGTGTTAACGCCGGTTGTGAAATATGAAGAAATTGCGACGCTTTTGTAAAACATCCGATTTCTGCAATTTTTACAAACGCTTGTATTCCCTGTAATTCATGTTGCATGTCTGCATCCCATTTTTGCTTTTCTTAAACCACGATAACGCAAGGGCTATTAATGTGCAAAACGTATTAATCCCGCTTTTTTTGACATTAGAGTTATCAACTGGAGTGTGAAAACCTTATTGCGTTCCTGATAAAACGAAATGAGAAAAACACATGTTAAAGATCCCTTGCGTATTAATGCGTGGCGGTACGTCAAAAGGCCCCGTTATTTTGGCCAGCGACCTGCCTGAGGAAACCGAAGCGCGCGACGCGGTGTTACTCAGCTTGATGGGCGCAGGTCATGAACTTGAAATTGATGGCATTGGCGGTGGAAGCCCGCAAACCAGTAAGGTGGCCATCGTCAGTCCTTCCGACAGCCCGGACGCTGATGTGGATTATTTATTCGCACAGGTGATGGTGAATGAACGTCGCGTCGATACCACGCCAAACTGCGGCAATATGCTCTGCGCGGTGGGGCCCTTTGCGATAGAAAAAGGGCTGGTGAAGGCACAAAGCCCGGTGACAACGGTGCGTATCCGCAATCTGAACACCGGAACACTGGTCGACGCCGAGGTGCAAACGCCGGATTATCGCGTTGTGTATGAAGGCGATACCCAGATTGACGGAGTTCCGGGTACTGCCGCGCCCATTGGTTTAACCTTCCTGAATTCAGCGGGTTCCAAAACAGGAAAATTGCTTCCGACCGACAGCGTTACAAACGTATTCGACGGTATTGACGTTACCTGTATTGATATGGCGATGCCGATGGTATTGATTGAGGCCTCGGCACTGGGGAAAACAGGAGGGGAGTCACCCGCGGAACTGGATGCCGATGCGGCGTTTAAAGCAAGGCTGGAGAGCCTGCGTCGTCAGGCGGGTGAGGCGATGGGCTTAGGGGATGTGTCAAACAAAGTGATCCCTAAACCGGTTCTCCTCAGCCGGGCGCGCAACGGCGGAACGCTTCAGGTGCGGTATTTCATGCCACACACCTGCCATAAATCCCTGGCCATTACCGGCTCGATTGGTATTTCGACCGCGACGCTTATAGAAGGCTCCGTCGCCGCTAAAATTGTCGCTGGTCGTCCAAAAGAGCGCTTTACCAATATTATTGATATTGAACACCCAAGTGGAAAAATATCCGTGTCATTGTTGAGGGACGGGAACAATATCGAAAATACCCGAGCTGCGGTAATTCGTACTTCCCGTAAGCTATTTGAAGGTGTCGTCTGCGTACCTGAAAAAATGCTCTCTGAAGTTGATTAGGTAAAAGCCAAACTAAGAAACATACCTGTCTTAAACAATTACATTCTGTACCTTAACTATAATACTGAGGTTATTATGGCGTTCACGCATGCTAACAATACCCTGAAAGCGCCCGATCCTGTAAAAGCCAGCGCGCATATTCGCGTAATTCTGGCACTCGCATTATCCGGGCTTGCAGAACTTGCTTCTCTGTTTTTTATTCAGCCACTGCTTCCAACGCTGGCCGTGGAATATAATGTTCCGGTCAGTCAGGTGAGTATTATCTTATCCGCAGAAACGGCCTTGCTGGCAATTGGGTTGCTGTTTACCGGGACGTTATCCGATCATTATGGCAGGAAGCGGTTAATTATCGTCTCCCTCCTGCTGGGCGGCATTCTGACGCTGCTCTGCCCGCTGGTGGAATCCTGGGCGATGCTGGTGGCGCTGCGTGCGGTGATTGGTCTGGCGCTGAGCGGCATCGCGGCGGCAGCAACCGCCTACATCAGTGAGGAGGTCGCACCGGTGGCAGCTGGCATCGTGACGGGCTATTTTGTCTTCGGTAACTCGATGGGCGGCATGTCCGGCCGTATTGTTGCCAGCCAGCTGATCGACCACGTTTCCATTAATGTCATCTTTTACGGCTTTGCCGTCAGCCTGATTGCGGTTGCTATTCTGGTGAAATTCCTGCTGCCAGATTCCAAAAATTTTACCCCTACCCAGAACCTGAACGTGATGCGAATGGTGAAAGGGGCAGCATCGCATTTCAAAAATAAAAATCTGGCGCTGGCGTTTGTCATCAGCTTTATTATCTTCGGCGCATTTACCTCACTGTATAACTATCTGGCCTTCTTCCTGAAAGGTGAACCGTTCCATATTTCACCGGCAAATG
Source organism: Enterobacter sp. 5-4 (assembly GCF_000612205.1). Lineage (NCBI taxonomy): Bacteria > Pseudomonadati > Pseudomonadota > Gammaproteobacteria > Enterobacterales > Enterobacteriaceae > Enterobacter > Enterobacter sp. 5-4. Next base: position 73,603 of record NZ_JFHW01000007.1, read on the forward strand.
CAGGCCTGCTCTCCTTTAGCTTCGCCCTGAGTTTCTTTACGGCACCGCAGGCAGGCCGCTTATCGGCAAAATATGGCGCAATGAAAGTCCTGCGCGTGTTGTTCCTGATCATGGCGTTCGGCATGCTGCTGACGCTCACGTCGAACGTTGTCACCTTTATTGTTGGCGCAGTGATTTTTACCGGCTGTTTCTTCGGCTGCCATTCTATCGGCTTAAGCTGGGTCAGTAAAAATGCCACTCATGCAAGAGGTCAGGCCGTCGCGCTCTATTTATTCTTCTACTACATGGGCGGTTCGGTGATTGGTTTTATCAACGGTTTTGTCTTCCATTCAATGGGCTGGCAGGGAATGACCGGATTTATTCTGGCATTACTTGGCGTTGGCGTAGTCGTGGCTACGTATCTGGCATCTGGTAATAAGCAGGTTCTGGTTCCAGCGCAGTCAGCTAAGTAAGTAGCATGACAATGTGTTCACGCTTCGGTGCGTGAACACAGAATGAGCACGTATATTAATCAGGTATTATTATGAAACTAGCAAGTTATATTCATCAGGGCCGTAAAAGCTACGGAATGTATACTGAGTCGGGCTTTATCGACCTGGGTAATAAAATTGGCCATCAATATGCAACCCTGAAAGATCTCCTTCAATGGGATGCGATTGATGTCGCCAGACAATATCTCGATTGCCCGGTGGATATTAGGCCTGAAGACGTGACCTTTTTGCCCGTTATAGAAGCGCCCGGGAAAATTTTCTGCGTTGGCATGAATTACGCTGAAAAAAGAAAAGAGTTTGCCGAGACCAATAATGCCCCCACGCTGTTTATCCGTTTTCCTGATTCGCAAACCGGGCATGCGCGGCCGGTGATAAAACCGGTTCTCTCCAGCGAGTTCGATTATGAAGGCGAGCTGGCCGTTATTATCGGTAAACCCGGTAGCCAAATTGACGTCAGTAACGCGCTCAGCCACGTCGCGGGATACAGCTGCTACATGGACGGCTCCGTGCGCGACTGGCAGCACGCCTGGTTCACCGCCGGTAAAAACTGGACGCAAACCGGCGCCTTCGGCCCCTACATGACCACGGCGGACGAGATCCCCGATCCTCACGCCCTGACCATTCACACCTGGCTGAACGGCATGCTGGTTCAGAATGACTCCACAGGCAGCATGATCCACAAAGTGGCGGATCTTATCGCCTACATCAGCACGTTTACCTCTCTCAGCGCCGGCGACGTCATTATTACCGGTTCGCCAGGCGGCGTCGGCAAAAAGCGCAATCCACCTCTGTTTCTGCACGACGGCGATCGCGTTGAAGTGGAGATCGAAAACATTGGCCGGCTGGTCAATACCATTGTGGAAGCCCAGCCGCAGCCACAAGCGTTAGCTGTCTAAACGCTCAGGAGAGAGAAGATGTACACCGCCAGAACACCCGAGTTTGAGGTTATTAACGCCGGTAACGCCCAGTCCCGGGAAGAGGTTGTCCGCTTCCTGGCCCGCAACGGTTTAGGTATTGATGACGATATTGCGCAATTTATTGTTGCCCGCTATCAGCGCCATCTTGTCGCCTGCACCGGCATTGCGGGTAACACGTTGAAGTGCATCGCAGTGGATTCCGGGTGGCGGGGCACGTCGTTAATCCTGACGTTAATCCATGAGGCCGAACTTCAGGCGGCACAGAACGGTGAACATCAACTCTTTCTCTTTACCTGTCCGGATAACGTGAAGTCATTTCGCGGATGCGGGTTTTATCCGCTGGTGACGGTCGAGAACCGTGCGTCATTAATGGAGAATACGCCGGTGGGTATTCATCGTTATTGCAGCCAGCTGCGCCGCCATCATTTCGCGCCGGGGAAAAATATTGGCGCGATTGTGATGAACGCCAATCCGTTCACCCTCGGCCACCAATATCTTATCGAGCATGCGGCGAGCCTGTGCGACGCGTTACATGTTTTCGTGGTCCAGGAAGATGTCTCGGCATTTTCGTTTAAAGAACGGTTCGCGATGGTCAGGGACGGATCGCAGCACCTGCCGAATGTCACCGTTCATCCGGGGTCGGCGTATATTATTTCGCGCGGGACATTCCCGAGCTATTTCCTGAAAGATAAGCAGGTCATCGATAAAACCTACGCGGCAATTGACCTCATGCTGTTCAGAAATTACATCGCCCCCGCGTTGAATATTAACCATCGTTTCGTGGGTACCGAGCCGTTCTGTCCGTTAACCGCCGAATATAACCGGGCGATGCACCGCTGGCTGGAAGAAGAGACGAGCACAGCGGCCCGTATTAGCGTACACGAAATAGAAAGAAGAACGGACGGTAATAATGTGCCGGTATCGGCTTCAGCCGTTCGCCGTTTATTAAAAGAAAACAACATCGCTGCCGCCAGCCGCATGGTGCCTGCCACCACGCGCGCGTTTCTGAATAACGGAATACAGCATCAGCCCTGTTTATCCGAGCCGCTGACGGCAGCGGTTTAAGTGCATTATCACAGGAAAATGAATATGAAAATTGTGCAAGCCGCGATGGCGGGAACGCTGGAGTCCAGCGACCTCATGGTTAAGGTCAGCCCCGATGAGAGCGGGCTGGACGTGGTCATCCAGAGCGAAGTGTATAAGCAATTCGGCGACCGAATTGCAGAGGTGGTCCATGAAACCCTGGCTGCGTTCAACATCGAACAGGGGCAGATCATTATTGATGATAAAGGCGCGCTGGACTGCGTGATCCGCGCCCGCGTGCAGGCTGCACTGCTCAGAGGGACAGCCCGGGAAGACATTGCATGGGAAACGTTATAATGAAAAAGTTACGTCGCAGTATGTTATTTATTCCCGGTTCAAGTGCTGCCATGTTGTCGACGGCATTTATCTATAAACCAGACTCCATTATGTTTGACCTGGAAGATGCCGTTGCGCTGAAAGAAAAAGACAGCGCGCGTCTTCTGGTATTTCACGCGCTGCAACACCCGATGTACAACGATATTGAAACCGTTGTCAGAATTAACCCGCTTAATACCCCTTTTGGTTTAAAGGATCTGGAAGCCGCCGTCAGGGCAGGGGTGGATGTTATTCGTCTGCCGAAAACCGACACACCGGAAGATATTTATCAGCTCGAACGTGAAATCGTCCGCATTGAAGAAAGCTGCGGGCGTCCTGTTGGCTCAACGAAATTAATGGCGGCAATCGAATCCGCCGTCGGCGTCATTAATGCCGTTGCCATTGCGAAATCCTCCGACCGTTTAATGGGGATTGCGCTCGCCGCCTTTGACTACGTGATGGATATGCAAACCGAGCGGGGCGACGGAACAGAGCTGTTTTATGCGCGGTGCGCGGTATTACATGCCGCGCGCGGGGCAGGGATCGACGCTTTCGACGTGGTCTACGCCGATGTCAATGACGAGGCCGGTTTCCTGAAAGAAGTGGATCTCATCCGCCGGATGGGCTTCAACGGAAAATCGCTGATTAATCCGCGACAAATTGAAATTCTTCACAACGCCTACGCGCCCACGCAGGAAGAAGTGGATTACGCCCAGCGCGTGATTGCTGCCGCAGAAGAGGGCGAACGCAACGGACTCGGGGTGATCTCGCTGAACGGCAAAATGATCGACGCGCCGATTATCAACCATGCCCGGGTTGTTATCGAACGCAAAAATGCCTCTGGCATTCGTCAGTAATCACCTTTTTTCGCAAGCGACAGGATGAATAATGAAAAATCTCACAGAAACCCTGCACCACATTCCCGGCACGCGTCGTGAATACGTCGCCTTCAGCGGCGCTAACGCGACGACGCCGTATCTTTCTGATACACAGCAAAAATATCAGCGCAAACTTTTTGCCAGCGTGGACGAGGTGCTGGACCGTTGCGATTTGCATGACGGCATGACCGTCTCCTTCCATCACGCGTTCCGCGAAGGCGACAAGGTGATCAACTATGTGATGGATAAGCTGGCTCAGCGCGGTCTGAAAGGGATCACGCTCGCGTCCAGCTCGTTAATGTCGTGCAATGCCCCGCTTATTGAACATATTCGCAGTGGCGTGATTGGCAAAATCTACACCTCCGGCATGCGTGGCGAGCTGGCGGATGCGATTTCACACGGGCTGATGGATGAGCCGGTACAGATCCACTCCCACGGCGGGCGGGTGAACCTGATTCAGAAGGGTGAAATTGCCATTGATGTCGCCTTTCTGGCGGTGTCCTGCAGCGATGAATATGGCAATGCCAGCGGCAACGGCGGCACATCGCAGTGCGGCTCGCTCGGTTACGCTATGGTCGACGCGCAATATGCCAAAAAGGTGGTCTTGCTCACCGAAACCCTGAAGCCGTTCCCCAACCTGCCGGCCAGTATCGTTCAGGACCGGGTTGACTATGTGGTGCAGATTGAGAGCGTCGGCGACCCGGCAAAAATCAGCGTCGGCGCCGCCAGGGTGACCAGTAATCCACGTGAACTAATGATTGCCCGCTCTGCTGCCGACGTTATCGAACACTCTGGCTACTTCCGCAACGGCTTTTCCATTCAGACCGGTTCAGGTGCGGCATCCACCGCCTGTACGCGGTTTATGGAAGCCCGGATGCGCAAACACAATATTGTCGCCCGGTTCGCGCTCGGCGGGATCACTGGCAGCATTGTCGATCTGCATCAAAAGGGGCTCATTGAAAAGATCCTCGATACGCAAAGCTTTGACGGTGCTGCGGCCACTTCCATGACCGTCAATCCTGGCCATGTGGAAATCTCCACCAACGTCTATGCGAACCCGGCTGCAAAAGCCGCCTGCTGCGACAGGGTGGACGTGGTTATCCTCAGCGCGCTGGAGGTGGACACCCGGTTCAACGTCAACGTGCTGACCGGTTCCGACGGGGTGATGCGCGGCGCGTCGGGCGGGCATTGCGACGTCGCCGCGGCGGCAAATCTCACCATCGTGGTTGCCCCGCTGATCCGCAGCCGAATTCCTACCGTTGTCAGGCAGGTCACCACCCTGGTGACGCCGGGCGAAAGCATTGACGTTCTGGTTACCGATCACGGTATTGCCGTTAACCCGGCGCGCCCGGAGGTCCGCGAACGCTTGATTCACGCCGGGCTGCCCGTCGTCGACATTGAGGTGCTGTATCAGAAGGCGTTGCTCATCTCGGGTGAGCCTAAGCCGGTGGCGTTTACCGACCGGATCGTTGGCGTGGTGCGCTACCGCGACGGCAGCGTGATTGATGTGGTTCACCAGGTGAAGGAGTGATCCCCATGACGGATAACGCATCGAACGCCCCTGTTTCGCTGGAACAGGTTCTGACATCAAAAGAGCAGCGCGCACGCCGACAGCAGGCGTGGCTGTTTCAGTCGGATCATACCGTGGTATCCGTCACGCTGGTCTGGCCGGGGGCGGTGAAGGATACCGGTCTGGCCCGACGAGTGATGGCCGTTGCGAATGAGGCGCTCGGAGAGCTATTCCGCACGCATCAGTGGACGGTCTGTCGCCAGCAGACTCTGCAGCCGGTCACCGGGCCGGAAGCGCTCTGGTCGGTGGCGGCCCCGGCCTGGATGATCAAGCACGTCACCGCGCATCTCGAAGATAACCATCCGCTGGGGCGCTTATGGGATATCGACGTGCTGTGTCCGAAAACGGGACTGCTGAAAAGAAGTGCCATCCAGCAACCGATGCGCAGATGCTTTATCTGTCATGAACCTGCTCACGTTTGTTCCCGCATGCGACGTCATTCGCTGGCCGAGCTCACGCGCGTAATCGAGGCGTTAACCGATGACTACTTCGCTTGCCAGATGTAATGCGCCAGACGTTCAGCACCCCTTCGCGGAGCTGGCGGCCGAGGCCCTGTACCGTGAAATTCGCTTGACCCCGAAACCGGGTCTGGTAGATCGCGTCAACAGCGGGGCGCATCGCGATATGAATTACGCGCTGTTTATGGCCAGTATCGCGGCCATTGCCCCGTGGTTCACCGCGTTCTTTAACGTCGGCAGGGAGACGGCCCGTCTTGCCGGGCCGCAAACGCTGCGGGCAATAAGGCCGGTCGGTCTGGCCTGCGAACAGGCGATGTTCAACGCCACCGGCGGGGTGAACACCCATAAAGGCGGCATCTTCTCTCTGGGGCTGTTGTGTGCCGCGGCAGGGCGTCTGACGCAAAGGCAGGAAAGCCTCACGCAGCGCAGCCTGTGCGATGAGAGCAGGGCGATTTGCGCTGGCATCGTTGATCGGGAGCTGAAAAATCGCGGCGTGGCGAAAACGAAGGGCGAGCAGCAGTTCCAGGCATACGGTTTAACCGGTGCCCGAGGGGAAGCTGAAAGCGGTTTTGCCACCGTCCGCCACGCCGGACTACCTCACTTTGAAATGGCACTGCGCCAGGGAGCCTCTGAGGATGACGCGTTACTGAGAATGTTGCTCGGGCTGATGGCGGCGAATCCGGATACCAATCTTGTTTCACGGGGGGGAATAAAAGGGCTGAATTATGCCAGACGCTATTCCAGACGAATTTTAGCGGTGAAACATCTGACGCCGGAGAAACGCGTTAATGCCTTAACCAATATGGACGTTCAGTTTATTCGCCGGAATTTAAGCCCGGGCGGGAGCGCAGATCTTATCGCCGTCGGATGGTTATTGTCGCAGTTTCCGTGCGAATAATCGAAAAGGAAAACGTCATGATTGAACAACGCCTCAAGCAGCTCAGTAGCGTCTATACCGTGGTTCTTGTGCCGGGTCTGAGAGACAGCGATGAACATCACTGGCAAAGCTGCTGGGGCCGACGTTTTCCTTTCTGGAAGCGAATTCAGCAGAAAAACTGGTTCGAGCCCGATATTGAAAACTGGGTCTCCGCCATTACCCGCGAGCTGGCAGCGTGTCAGCTGCCCGCCATCCTCGTCGGCCATAGCTTTGGCGCGCTGGCGTCATGCCGGCTGCTGCAAACGCGGCGGGTAAACGTCGCCGGGGTGGTGATGGTCGCACCGGCAGAGCCCGCGTTTTTCGGACTTGAAGAGGCCATTCAGCCTGCGCCATTACCGGTTCCCTGCCTGATGTTTACCAGCAGAAACGATCCCCTGATGCGCTTCACCCGCGCGCAGTTCTGGGCTGCCTGTTGGAAGGGGCAGTTAATCGATATCGGCGAGGCCGGACATATTAATGCCGAATCTGGCCACGGTGAATGGCCTTACGGACTCGAACGGCTAACAGAATTTTGTGAACAACTTTAGCTTTAACAGGAGAACCTATGTTAGATGATTACACTCAGCACCGGAAAGCCCGCCAGGAGGCGGGTATTCCGGCGAAACCGTTAACAGCGGAACAGACAGCGGCGCTGATCCAGCGTTTACTTCACGATGCGCCGACACATCACCCGCAATTAATCGATTTATTAACCCACTGCGTCCCACCGGGTGTCGATCCTGCGGCAAAGTTAAAAGCTGAATTTTTATTTAAGGTGGCTTTGCAGGACTACCGTGTTAACGGCCTCTCTCCTGAAGCGGCCACCACGTTGCTGGGTACCATGCAGGGCGGCTATAATGTCCAGCCGTTGATTGCGCTTCTTGATCATCCGGATCTGGCACCGCTGGCCGCACAGCAGCTCTCTTCGACCATCCTCATTTTTGACAAATTCAGCCAGCTTGAAACCAAAGCGATGGCCGGTAACGTCCATGCGAAAGCGGTGCTTCACGCGTGGGCGAATGCCGAATGGTTTACCCGCCGCCCGGCGATGGCTGAAAAAATCACCCTGAAGGTGTTTAAGGTGCCCGGTGAGACCAATACTGACGATTTGTCTCCGGCGCCGGAAGCGTGGTCACGGCCGGATATTCCACTGCATGCGCTCTCCATGCTCAGTAACGCCCGGGAAGGGGTTGAGCCGGATGAGCCCGGCGCGCGCGGGCCGCTGCGCCAGCTGGCAGAATTAAAAGCGGCTGGCTGGCCGCTGGTCTATGTTGGTGACGTTGTGGGAACGGGATCGTCACGTAAATCCGCCACCAACTCCATTTTATGGCACATCGGGAACGATATTCCTTTCGTGCCGAATAAACGCAACGGCGGGTTTGTGTTTGGCGGCAAGATTGCCCCCATTTTCTTTAATACGCTCGAAGATTCCGGTGCCTTGCCGGTAGAGATGGATGTCTCCACGCTGACGACCGGGATGCTGATCGATCTTTATCCCTGGAAAGGCGAAATTCGTGAGACCGAAAGCCAGCGTCTGGTGACGACCTTTACGCTTAAAACCGAGGTGCTGCTGGATGAAGTGCGTGCCGGCGGGCGGATCCCGTTGATTATCGGACGCAGCCTGACGGCGAAAGCGCGGGAATCGCTGAAGCTCGCGCCTTCAGATGTCTTCCGTAAGCCTGCGGCGCCTGCGCCTTCCACCGCCGGTTTTACGCTGGCCCAGAAGATGGTTGGTAAAGCCTGCGGCGTCGCGGGGATCCGTCCCGGGCAGTATTGCGAGCCAAAGATTTCGACAGTCGGTTCACAGGATACCACCGGCGGGATGACGCGTGATGAGCTGACCGATCTGGCGTGCCTGACGTTTTCAGCCGATCTGGTGATGCAGTCTTTTTGCCACACCTCTGCGTATCCAAAGCCGGTGGATGTTCGGCTGCATGAAACGCTGCCGCAGTTTATCACCCGTCGTAACGGGGTCGCGCTGAAACCGGGGGACGGCATTATCCACTCCTGGCTTAACCGCATGCTGCTGCCGGATACGGTGGGCACCGGTGCCGACTCCCATACCCGCTTCCCGCTGGGGATCTCCTTCCCGGGCGGCTCCGGACTGGTGGCGTTCGCCGCGGCAACGGGCATTATGCCGCTGGATATGCCGGAATCGGTGCTGGTTCGCTTTACGGGCGAGATGCAGAAAGGGATCACCCTGCGCGACCTGGTTCACGCCATTCCGCTCTATGCCAGAAAGCAGGGCCTGTTGACGGTCGAGAAAAAGAATAAGCGCAATATTTTCTCGGGCCGGATCCTTGAAATTGAAGGGCTGGAAACACTGAGTGCAGAGCAGGCGTTTGAGCTGGCTGACGCCTCCGCTGAACGGTCTGCTGCCGCTTGCGTGATGCGCCTGTCGGAGGACAAGGTCGCACAATACCTGCGTTCCAACGCGGCCCTGCTGCGCTGGATGGTTAAGCAGGGATATGAGAACGCCGACACGCTTGAACGACGCATCGCTGAAATCGAGGCGTGGCTGGCTAACCCGTCGCTGCTTTCGGCCGATCCTGATGCGGAATATGCCGCAGTCATTGAGATTGATCTCAATGAAATCACCGAACCGGTGGTCTGCGCGCCAAACGATCCGGATGATGCTCGCTTACTTTCTGAGGTGGCCAACACGCCGATAGAGGAGGTCTTTATTGGCTCCTGCATGACCAACATCGGTCATTTCCGCGCTGCGGGTGAAATCCTGGCCGATGCCGGTGAAAGCCAGGCGCGGCTGTGGATCGCGCCTCCGACCAAAATGGATGCCCGGCAGCTTTCCCGTGAGGGCTATTTTAGCCAGTTTATAAAGTCGGGGGCGCGAATCGAGCCCGCGGGCTGCTCCCTCTGCATGGGGAACCAGGCGAGGGTGCGCGAAGGGAGCCACGTGGTATCGACGTCAACCCGAAATTTCCCGCATCGTCTGGGAACGAATGCCAGCGTTTTCCTTGCCTCGGCAGAATTAAGCAGCGTCGCGGCCATCCTGGGTAAAATGCCCACCGTTGACGAGTATTTTCGCTATACCGATAAACTTCACGGCGCGCATGAAAATATCTATCGTTATCTCAGTTTTGACACCCTGACCGAATATCAAATCACAGAAGGTGATAATATTCCGGTTGTTAGCGTGTAGTTTTTTATTATTTATTTAGCAAATGTATTTATCCGGCAGAGGCGTCTCTCAGGAGAATCCTCTGCCATTCAGGGACCCTTTTTCTCATGGGTGAGACATGCTTAAATCCAATGTTTTAAAAACAATCTTACTTGCCGTAATAATATTATTATCAATATTTATTCCTCCGCCTGATGGATTAACCAAAGAGGCGTGGATACTGGCAGGAATATATTTATCCGCTATCGTTGGCCTGGTCATTAAACCTTATCCCGAACCCATCATCATGCTCGTCGCGGTCGCGTTAACCTGTTTTACCGTGACAAAATTCCCGGATTCACCCGTCAAATCAATGGATGTGCTGAGCGGATACGCTTCCGGCACCACCTGGCTGGTGTTCAGCGCCTTTACGCTTAGCGCGGCGTTTGTCACCACCGGTCTGGGGAAACGGCTTGCCTACTGGTTTATCCTGAAATTTGGCAGCACGACGCTGAGGCTGGGCTATGTAACCGCCTTGCTGGATTTGGTTCTGGCACCTGCCACTCCCTCAAATACCGCGCGGGCAGGTGGGGTGGTTTTCCCTATTATTAACAGTATCGCGACCGTATTGGGGTCAACACCACAAGAGTCACCGCGCAAGGCCGGACGTTATTTAATGGTCAATGTCTATATGGTCACTAAAACGACCAGCTATATGTTTTTAACGGGCTTTGCCGGGAACGCGTTAGCGCTTCAGCTCATTTCAGATATTTTCCATATTCATATTAGCTGGATCGGCTGGATGCTGGCGGGCGCCCCGCTGGGGTTATTGATGCTGTGTATCATTCCCTATATTTGCTACCGGGTTGCTTCCCCGGAAATTAAACATATTGATAATGTCGCAATTGCGACCAACGGTCTGCAAAGCCTCGGGGCAATGAGCATCAAAGAGAAAGGGCTGGTGGTGATTTTTATCGCCGCGTTACTCGGTTGGATCTTCTCTCGTCACCTTGGGCTAAATGAATCCGCCGTCGCCATTATCGCGATGGGGGCAGCGCTGCTGTTTAATATTATCGGCTGGAGCGATGTTCAAAAAAATAAGGGCGGCTGGAATACCCTGATGTGGTACGGGGGCATCATCGGTCTGAGCGCCACCCTGAGCAAGGAGGGCTTTTTCCGCTGGCTGGCTGATTTCCTCTCTGCTCATCTGGATTTTCTCAGCGCCGGTAATATGACCATCGTGATTATCGTGTTTCTCAGCGTCCTGGTTCGCTATTTCTTTGCCTCCGGCGGGGCATACGTCGCGGCCATGGTGCCGGTGTTTGCCACCGTAGGTCTCGTCACCGGAACGGCGCCCGTCCTGCTGGCGCTTGCCATTCTGTTTTCCAACTCGTATGGCGGCTGTATCACGCACTATGGCGGCGCGGCAGGACCCATTATCTTCGCCTCGGGGTATAACGATATTAAGTCATGGTGGACGATTGGCACCGTCGTGGCGCTATGCACGTTTCTGATCCACATGTTCCTCGGCATTCCGTGGTGGGGTTTCCTGATGCAGCACGGTATGCTGCAGTATTAATCGCCCGGTGGCGTCTACACCTGACCGGGCCTACGTGCGTGTGAACGTAGGTCGGGTAAGGCGTAGCCGCCACCCGACAAATCAACGGCGCGATCTCACCACCTGATACCGCCGCGTAAAGTACTCAAACGGCGCGCTCCACACGTGCACCAGGCGGGTGAAGGGGAAGATGAGGAAGATCGTCATCCCCAGCACCAGATGCACGCGGAAGATCGGCGCCACGCCGCTCAGCATTTCTGATGAACCGCCCTTAAACGTCACGATCCCCTGCGCCCAGCCAACCAGCTTCATCATCTCGCTTCCGTCAGGATATTGCGCGGAGAAAGGAATGGTCGATAGCCCCAGAATGCACTGTATCAGCAGGATACTCATAATGATGATATCCGGTGTGGTGGAGGTGGCACGCACCCGCTGGTTGAACAAGCGGCGAATCAGCAGCATCGACCCGCCGATCAGCGTCAGCACGCCGCAAATTCCGCCCGCAATCATGGCCAGCTGCTGCTTAACCGCGACGGGTAAAAACCAGGCGTACATCCAGTGCGGGGTTAACATGCCGAACAGGTGCCCGAAGAAGATCCCCAGAATCCCGATATGAAACAGGTTAGAGGCCCAGTTCATCCCGCGTTTGCTGAGCATCTGGCTTGACGAGGCGCGCCAGGTGTACTGCCCATAGTCGTAGCGCAACCAGCTACCGAGGAAAAACACGGTGGCGCAGATGTACGGATAAATGTCATAGAAAAACACGTTCAGGTAGTGTGTCATTTTGGGCCTCCGGCGCTGACGTCCACGTACTGCGGCGCGACGTCCTGGCTAAAGCGTCGTTGATATTGCTGCATCGGCGAGCTGTCGCACGATGTGGCGTTGTCTTCGATAAACTTCACCTGTTCCTCTTCCCACACGGCGTCCAGCGCCTGACGGGTATCATCCCGTTTTTCACCGGACACCTGTTTCGCCACGCTGTCGCTGGAAAGCCGCGTTCCCGCCAGCGCCAGCAGGGCGTCAAACAGCTGATAGTGCGCCACGCCGCGCTGCTTCAGGCGGCCGCCGATCAGCGCCAGGATCGGTGCGACGTTTTGCAGTCCTTCACGCGCTTCGTCATCGGATACGATGCTCAGGTATTCCAGGTAGAGCGGCAGGTAGTCCGGCAGCTCGCGGCAGTCCAGCTCAAGACCCGCTTTCTCATACTGGCTCATCAGGTCGACCATCGCCTGGCCGCGATCGCGGGACTCGGCGTGAACGTGCTCGAACAGCAGCAGGGACGTTGCGCGACCGCGCTCAAACACCTCACACCATTCGGCCTGTTTATCCAGCAGCGGGGCGCTCAGGTGCTGGCGGGCAAACGGCAGCATCATGGGCGCGTCCTGCGCAATTAACGAAAGCGCCTCAGAGCGGTTTTCCCACAGCAGCTCATCGGGATACTCGATCAGCAGCGCGATGATTTTGAGGATCTGCATTACTCTCCCTCCCCGTGTTCGCGCACCTCGGTGATGTTGATCGCGTCGATGCGGCTGCTGTTGAAGAGGTTGAATTTCGTATCGGAGCCGTGGCAGCCGTCGCCGAAGGTGAAGCCGCAGCCGTTTTTCTCCGGGAAGGCGTCGCGCGCCATTTCGCGGTGGCTGGTCGGGATCACGAAGCGGTCTTCGTAGTTGGCAATCGCCAGATAGCGGTACATCTCCTCAACCTGCGCTTCGGTCAGGCCGACCTCTTCAATGGCGCGGGTATCGGTCACGCCTTCCACGGTCTGGGAACGCTTGTAGTGACGCATTGCCATCATGCGCTTCAGGGCGCGCAGCACCGGGCCGGTATCGCCCGCGCTGAGCATGTTCGCCAGATACTGCACCGGAATGCGCAGGCTTTCGACTGCGGGAAGAACGCCGTCGCTCTGCGGCAGGCCGCCGGCGTCCGCGTAGGACTGAATCGGTGACAGCGGCGGCACGTACCAGACCATCGGCAGGGTGCGGTATTCCGGGTGCAGCGGCAGAGCCAGCTTCCAGTCCATCGCCATTTTGTAGACCGGGGAACGCTGGGCGGCGTCAATCACGTTCTGCGGGATACCCTGCTTCAGCGCTTCCTCAATGACCGCCGGATCGTTCGGGTTGAGGAACACGTCGCACTGGCGCTCGTACAGATCGGTTTCATGCTCGGTGCTGGCCGCCTCTTCAATACGATCTGCGTCATACAGCAGCACCCCGAGATAGCGGATGCGCCCGACGCAGGTTTCCGAGCAGACGGTCGGCTGGCCGGACTCAATGCGCGGGTAGCAGAAGATGCACTTCTCTGACTTGCCGCTCTTCCAGTTGAAGTAGATTTTCTTGTAGGGACAGCCGCTGATGCACAGGCGCCAGCCGCGGCATTTGTCCTGGTCGATCAGCACAATGCCGTCCTCTTCGCGCTTGTAAATCGCGCCGCTCGGGCAGGTGGCGACGCAGCTCGGGTTGAGACAGTGCTCGCACAGGCGCGGCAGGTACATCATGAAGGTGTTTTCGAACTGGCCGTACATCTCCTTCTGGATCTTCTGGAAGTTGCGGTCGCGGGCGCGTTTTTCGAACTCGCCCCCCAGCAGCTCCTCCCAGTTGGGGCCCCAGACGATTTTGTCCATGCGCTTGCCGTCAATCAGCGAGCGCGGGCGGGCGGTAGGGAGGTGATCCCCCTCCGGGGCGCGGTGCAGATCCTGATAGTCAAAGGTGAAGGGTTCGTAATAATCGTCAATCTGCGGCAGGACGGGGTTAGCGAAAATCTTCGACAGCACGCCCATCTTGCCGCCGAGACGCGGCGTCAGCTTGCCGTGAATGCCGCGGATCCAGCCGCCTTGCCACTCCTCCTGATCTTCCCAGTTTTTCGGGTAGCCGATGCCCGGTTTGGTTTCGACGTTGTTAAACCACGCATATTCCATCCCTTCACGCCCGGTCCAGACGTTCTTACAGGTGACCGAGCAGGTGTGGCAGCCGATGCATTTATCGAGATTCAGAACCATGCCAACCTGTGAGCGTATTTTCATTTTTTCGCCTCCTGGACCTGATCCCGACCTTCGCCGTCCAGCCAGTTAATGTTTTTCATTTTGCGGATCATGATGAACTCGTCGCGGTTGGAGCCGACGGTGCCGTAATAGTTAAAGCTGTACGCCAGCTGCGCGTAGCCGCCGATCATATGCGTCGGTTTCGGGCAGACGCGGGTCACCGAGTTGTGGATCCCGCCGCGCCGTCCGGTCACCTCGGAACCCGGAATGTTCAGGATGCGCTCCTGAGCGTGGTACATCATGGTCATGCCCGGCGGCACGCGCTGGCTGACCACCGCGCGGGCGGTGAGGGCGCCGTTGGCGTTGAAGGCCTCGATCCAGTCGTTGTCCTCAATGCCCAGCTCGCGCGCGTCGGTTTCGCTGATCCAGACGATGGGCCCGCCGCGCGACAGGGTCTGCATCAGCAGGTTTTCGCTGTAGGTGGAGTGAATGCCCCATTTCTGGTGCGGCGTCAGGAAATTGAGCGCTTTTTCCGGGAAGCCGTTCGGCGGGATCTCGCGCATATGGGTGACGCTGCGGGTGTCAATCGGTGGACGATAGGCCACCAGACTTTCGCCGAAGGCGCGCATCCAGGGATGATCCTGATACAGCTGCTGGCGGCCAGACAGCGTGCGCCACGGGATCAGCTCGTGAACGTTGGTATAGCCCGCGTTATACGACACGTGCTCGCTCTCCAGGCCGGACCAGGTCGGGCTGGAGATGATTTTACGCGGCTGCGCCTGGATATCGCGGAAGCGGATCTTCTCATCTTCCTTGTTCAGCGCCAGATGGGTGTGATTGCGCCCGGTCAGCTCGCCAAGCGCTTCCCAGGCCTTCACCGCCACCTGGCCGTTGGTTTCCGGCGCAAGGGCGAGGATCACCTCTGAAGCGTCAATGGCAGTTTCAATGCGCGGGCGGCCTTTCGCCGGGCCGTCGAGCTTGACGTAGTTGAGCTTGCCGAGGAAATCGACCTCGCTCTGCGTGTTCCACGATATGCCTTTCCCGCCGTTGCCGAGCTTATCCATCAGCGGGCCGAGAGCGGTGAAGCGTTCGTAAGTTTCCGGGTAGTTCCGCTCGACGACCGCGATGTTCGGCGCCGTTTTACCGGGGATCAAATCGCATTCCCCTTTGCGCCAGTCCTGAATGTCAAACGGCTGCGACAGCTCCGCCGGGGAGTCATGCTGTAGCGGCTGTAACACCACGTCGGTTTCGGTGCCGAGATGCCCGACGCAGACCTCGGAGAAGACGTTGGCGATGCCCTTGTAGATCTCCCAGTCGCTGCGGGACTCCCACGCCGGGTCGACGGCGGCCGAGAGCGGGTGAATAAACGGATGCATGTCCGAGGTATTCATATCGTCTTTTTCATACCAGGTGGCGGTCGGCAGGACGATATCCGAGAACAGGCAGGTGCTGGACATGCGGAAGTCGAGCGTCACCAGCAGGTCGAGCTTGCCCTCAATGGCGGCGGTCTGCCACTCCACTTCCTCAGGCTTCACGTCGTCGGTTGAGCCCAAATCCTCGCCCTGAATCCCGCTCTCGGTGCCGAGCAGGTATTTTAGCATGTACTCGTGGCCTTTCCCGGACGAGCCGAGCAGGTTAGAGCGCCAGACGAACAGGTTGCGCGGGTGGTTCTTGCCGCTGTCCGGCTGCTCGCAGGCGAAGCGGATATCGCCCGATTTTAATGCCTGAACGGTGTACTCCTGCGGCGTGATGCCCGCCGCGTCCGCGCGGGTCTTGATGTGCAGCGGGTTGAGGTTGAGCTGCGGCGCCGACGGCAGCCAGCCCATGCGCTCGGCGCGGACGTTGAAATCAATCAGGTGGCCGGTGAACCTCGAGGCGTCCGCCAGCGGAGAGAGCAGCTCCTGCGCGGTCAGCTTCTCGTAGCGCCACTGGCTGGCGTGGTTGTAGAAGAAGGAGGTGCTGTTCATCTGGCGCGGCGGGCGGTTCCAGTCCAGCGCGAAGGCCAGCGGCAGCCAGCCGGTTTGCGGGCGCAGCTTCTCCTGGCCGACATAGTGCGACCAGCCGCCGCCGCTCTGCCCGACGCAGCCGCAGAAGACCAGCATGTTGATCATCCCGCGGTAGTTCATGTCCATGTGGTACCAGTGGTTCACCCCTGCACCGAGAATGATCATCGACCGGCCGTGGGTTTTGTGCGCCGTGTCGGCAAACTCGCGGGCGATTTTTTCAATCAGCCGGGCGGGCACGCCGGTGATCTGCTCGCCCCAGGCGGGGGTATAGGCTTTGACCTGGTCATAGCTCTCTGCGGCGTTGCTGTCCTCCAGACCGCGATCGAGACCGTAGTTCGCCAGCACCAGATCGTAAACGCTGACCACGCGCTTCTCGCTGCCGTCGGCAAGCGTCAGGGTTTTGCTCGGCACGCGGCGCGTCAGCACCGGATCCTGCTTCACGCTGCGGAAATGCGGGTTCTCGTTGCCGCCAAAGTAGGGGAAGGCGACATCGGCCACGCTGTCGTGGGTAATGAGCAGCGACAGCGTCAGTTCGGTGTCGTGGCCCGCAGCCTGTGGCTCCAGGTTCCATTTGCCTTTTTCTCCCCAGCGAAAGCCGATGGAGCCGTTTGGTACTACCAGATTTCCGGCAATATCAAAGGCGACGGTCTTCCACTCCGGGTTATTGGCTTCCCCCAGCCCGTCGACAAGGTCCGAGGCGCGCAGCATACGTCCCGGCACCACGCGACCGTCTTCCTGCTCGTCCAGCAGCACCAGCATCGGCATGTCGGTGTAGCGGCGGCAGTAGTTAAGGAAGTAGTCGCTTGGGTTATCGAGGTGAAATTCTTTGAGGATCACGTGGCCCATCGCCATGGCGAGGGCGCTGTCGGTGCCCTGTTTGGGGGACAGCCACTGGTCGCTCAGCTTCGCGACTTCCGAGAAGTCCGGCGTGATGGCGACGGTTTTGGTGCCCTTGTAGCGCACCTCGGTGAAGAAATGGGCGTCCGGGGTTCGGGTCTGCGGCACGTTCGAGCCCCAGGCGATGATATAGCTGGAGTTGTACCAGTCGGCGGACTCCGGCACGTCGGTCTGCTCGCCCCAGGTCATCGGCGACGCCGGAGGCAGGTCGCAGTACCAGTCGTAGAAGCTCAGGCAGGTACCGCCCAGCAGGGAAAGATAGCGCGTGCCGGCGGCGTAGGAGACCATCGACATCGCCGGAATAGGGGAAAAACCGGCCACGCGGTCCGGACCATAGTTTTTGATGGTCCAGACGTTGGCGGCGGCAATCAGCTGGTTCAGCTCTTTCCAGTTCGAGCGGATAAACCCGCCTTTACCCCGCGCCTTCCTGTAGCTTTGCGCCTTTTGCGGATCGCTCTGGATGGCGTCCCAGGCCAGCACCGGATCGGTATGCTGCGCCAGCGCCTCGCGCCAGAGCTCAATCAGCCTGCGGCGCACCAGCGGGTATTTAAGACGGTTGGCGCTATAGAGATACCACGAGTAGCTTGCGCCACGCGGGCAGCCGCGCGGTTCGTGGTTGGGCAGGTCAGGGCGGGTGCGCGGATAGTCGGTCTGCTGGGTTTCCCAGGTCACGAGGCCGTTTTTAACGTAAATCTTCCAGCTGCAGGAGCCGGTACAGTTCACGCCGTGGGTGGAGCGCACGATCTTGTCGAACTGCCAGCGCTGACGGTAGCCGTCCTCCCAGTCGCGGTTGGTGTTATATACCTGCCCGTGCCCGTTGGCGAAGCTGTCCCCCTTTGTTTTGAAATAACGAAAGCGATCCAACAGTTTGCTCATGACATTTCTCCTGCTTCGGACGTGTAGTTATTCTTGTTTTGCGGATTTGCGGCCATACACCAGCCAGGTAACGAGCACGCAGACGATGTAAAACACGAGGAACACCTTCATGGCGCCGACCGGCGATCCGGTCATCGCCAGCGAGGTGCCAAAGGCTTTGGGAATGAAGAACCCGCCAACGGCGCCGATAGCGGAGATAAAGCCCAGCGCGGCGGCGGTCTCTGTCACCGCTTCGTGCTGCGCCTGCTCGTCCGTGCCGCCCTGTTTTTTGACGCGGTCGAGCGTGATTTGGCGGAAGATAATCGCGATCATCTGGAAGGTCGATCCGCTGCCGAGCCCGGCGGTGAGGAACAGCCCCATAAAGACCAGATAGAACGCGACAAAGCTGCCGGAGCCAGAGCCGGGCAGCGTCAGGAAGATCAGGGCGCTGAAGAGGGCCATAAAAACGAAGTTAATCAGCGTGACCCGCACGCCGCCCAGTTTGTCAGAGATCATCCCGCCCGCCGAACGCGCCAGCGCACCGATTAGAGGGCCAAAGAAGGCGAGGTGCAGAATGTTGACGTCCGGAAACTGGGTTTTTGACAGCATGGCAAAGCCCGCCGAGAAGCCGATAAACGAGCCGAAGGTCGCCAGATAAAGCAGGCTCAGCAGCCAGAGATGAAAGCGCTTCAGCACCGGGAGCTGGCTGGCGATAGAGGCCTTGGAGCTGGCGATATCGTTCATTCCAAAGAAGGCCGCAAGGGTGGCCAGCAGCAGCAGCGGCGCCCATATCCAGGCCGCATTGGCCAGCCACAGGGTGGAACCGTCATCCTGCGGTACGCCCTCCACGCCCAGGAAGGTAAACATCGGCAGGAAGATCACCAGCGGCGCGACCAGCTGCATCACGCTGACGCCCAGGTTGCCGAGCCCGCCGTTAATACCGAGCGCGCTACCCTGTTTTGCCTTGGGGAAGAAGAAGCTGATGTTGCCCATGCTGGAGGCAAAGTTGGCGCCTGCAAAGCCGCAGAGCAGGGCAATCACGATAAAAATCCAGTAAGGCGTCGCGGTGTTCTGAATGGCCATCCCCAGCCAGACGCAGGGAATGATCAGGATGACGGTACTCAATACCGTCCAATATCGTCCGCCAAATATGGGCACCATAAACGAATAGGGGACGCGCAATATCGCGCCGGAGAGAGAAGGTAATGCCGTTAGCATAAAAAGTTGATCGGTGGTGAAATTAAATCCGACTTTATTCAGATTGACGGCAATGGCGCTAAATAACATCCAGACGCAAAACGCTAACAGCAAACAGGCGACAGAAATCCACAGGTTTCTTCGCGCGATATGTTTTCCTTTGTTTTCCCAAAATTGCACATTTTCCGGTTTCCAGTTACTTAACAGATGCGGATTACTCTTCTCACTTTGTTGTGACATATCACCCTCTTGCTCGCCAGAATGAAGAGAAAACAAATGAAAACAGTTAGATAGATGTGAGTGCGCTGGTTGGTTTATTGGATGTTTTTGGATACAACTGAAAGGACAGATAAAAAAGCGAACCCCTGAGATTCGAAAGGAAATATGGGTTCGCTTAATGTGTTACTAATTGTAAAACTCGCGGTAAATAATACTCCGTTGGGAGTATTAACCCAATTCGAGGGAGATAAGTTTATCGAGATGCTTATTAAACGCCGCATCGTCCATTTCGGGCATATTTAAAATCGTGATCCCATCAAGCCCACAAACCAGCCCGATCAATCGCCAGGCAATATTTTCCGCGCGATCGGTAAGCGTAAAGGCGTTGGCCTCCGCCCCGGCGCGGATAATCGCCACGGTCTCCTGATGCCACATCTCCATGGTCAGGGCGTAAGCCGCGTTGATTTCAGGATCCCGGCTGGCGAGAATTTGAGCTTCCCGCCAGAGGCGAATGTAAGGCTCAAGCCCGCCGTCGTCACTGCCGAGCATGCTGTGCAGCCGTTCCCGCCAGCTGGCGTTTTCACCCACCACGTCGGCATCCAGCAGCTCGCGGATCACGCGCACAAAGGCCAGCGATTTTAGCTCGCCGCCGGAGGCGAAGTGGTGGTGGACCTGTCCGGTCGCGACGCCCGCTTCAGCGGCAATTCGCCGTACCGTCATGGCTGCCAGCCCCTCGGCCAGCGCCACGCGCATCGCGGCCTGCAGGATCGCTTCCCGTCTCTCTTCCTTGCTCAAATATTGCATTTTTTCACTACTCTCAATAGGAATGAAACGAGTGTAACAAAAAGCTGGACACGCGTTCAACTTTACGTAGGATCGCAATCTGGACATGTGTCCAGGTTTGAGATGAAAAGGAAATTTATGTTTCGTCAGTGGTTAGCGTTAGTGATTATCGTGCTGGTGTATATCCCGGTGGCGATTGACGCGACGGTGCTGCACGTAGCGGCGCCGACATTGAGCATGACGCTGGGCGCCAGCGGCAATGAATTATTGTGGATCATCGATATTTACTCGCTGGTGATGGCGGGAATGGTGCTGCCGATGGGCGCCCTGGGTGACCGCATCGGTTTTAAACGGTTGTTGATGATCGGCAGCACGCTGTTTGGCCTGTCATCGCTGGCGGCAGCGTTTGCCCCCTCAGCAGGGTGGCTGATCGCGGCGCGCGCCTCGCTGGCGATCGGTGCGGCCATGATCATTCCTGCCACTCTGGCGGGGATCCGCACGCTCTTTACCGACGCGAAAGATCGCAACATCGCGCTCGGCGTCTGGGCGGCGGTCGGTTCCGGCGGGGCAGCGTTTGGCCCGCTGATTGGCGGTATGCTGCTCGAGCATTTTTACTGGGGATCGGTGTTTTTGATCAACGTACCGATTGTGCTGGTGGTGGTGTCGCTGGCCGCGCGTTTTGTCCCCCGTCAGCAGGGCCGACCGGAGCAGCCGCTGAATATCAGCCATGCCATCATGCTGATTGTGGCGATTTTGCTGCTGGTCTACAGCGCCAAAACCGCGCTTAAGGGCGCTCTGGCGCCGTGGCTGGTGGCGTGTACCCTGCTGACGGGTGCCGTGATGCTGTTTATTTTTGTGCGCATCCAGCTGCGCGCCCGCGTGCCGATGATCGACATGCGCCTGTTCTGTCACCGCATCATTTTAAGCGGCGTGGTAATGGCGATGACGGCGATGATCGCCCTGGTGGGCTTTGAATTGCTGATGGCGCAGGAACTGCAGTTTGTCCATGGCTTTACGCCGTTCGAGGCGGGCATGTTTATGCTCCCGGTAATGGTGGCCAGCGGGTTCAGCGGACCGATTGCCGGTGTGCTGGTGGGCCGTCTGGGGCTACGCATTGTCGCTGCGGGTGGCATGGGGCTGAGCGCGGTCAGCTTTATCGGCCTGTCGACGCTCGACTTCAGCACGCAGCAGTGGCAGGCGTGGGGGCTGATGGTGCTGCTCGGCTTCAGTGCCGCCAGCGCGCTGCTGGCCTCGACCTCGGCCATTATGGCGGCCGCGCCGAGAGAGAAGGCGGCTGCCGCCGGAGCCATTGAAACCATGTCCTATGAGCTGGGGGCCGGGCTGGGGATCGCCATTTTTGGTCTGCTGTTGACCCGCAGCTTCTCGGCGTCGATTGCGCTGCCGCAGGGGCTGAATGCCTCGCTCGTCGATAAAGCCTCGTCATCGATTGGTGAAGCGATGAAGGTGGCGCAGGAACTGACGCCGTCCCTCGCGGAGCCGGTGATTGAGGCGGCGAAAAGCGCCTTTATTACCTCTCACAGCGTGGCGCTGGGGAGTGCAGGCGGAATGCTGCTGTTGCTGGCAGTGGGGATCTGGTTCAGCCTGGCGAAGGTGCCGAAGGGGTAAAACACGCCCGGTGGCGCTGCGCTTACCGGGCCTACGGGCGCGGTTGTCCGAGCCGCGCCACCCGGTTTATTTTTCCTGGGCCGCGGCCAACACGCTGTGCAACAGCACGTTTGCCCCTTTCTCTGACCACTCCGGCAGGATCCTTTCCGCTTCGTTATGGCTGATGCCCTTCACGCAGGGGATAAAAATCATGCTGGCAGGGGCAATTTTGCTCACATAGCAGGCGTCGTGTCCCGCGCCGGAGACCATCGGTTTCGCCGAGTAGCCCAGTTCCGCCACGGCCTTCTCCGTGCGGGCCAGACATTCGGCATCAAACGCGATGGGCGCGTAGTCAAAGATGCGCTCAACGGCAGCCGCCACCCCGCGCAGGCTCAGGCTTTCAGCCACCTTATGCAGCGCTGCCTCCATGGCATCCAGCGCCGTCAGCGCCGGATGGCGAAACTCCACGCTGCAGACCACCCGAGACGGCACGACGTTGCGCGAGTTTGGCGTAACCTGCGCCATACCGATCGTCGCCCGTCCGTCCGGCGCATGCCGATAGCCAATCTCCTCCACCTTCAGCGCCAGCTCCGCGAAGGCGGTCAGCGCGTCGCGGCGGCTGTGCATCGGCGTGGTGCCCGCGTGGGCGGCAAACCCGTCCAGCGTCAGGGTGAACCAGCGCTGGCCCATTGCCGCGCGGACGAGCCCGATATCCAGACCTTCGTCTTCCAGAATCGGGCCCTGCTCGATGTGCAGCTCGTAGCAGGCGTGAACCGGAAACGCGCGGGCAGGGGCTTCACCCCGGTAGCCGATGTTATCCAGGGCTTCACCCACGGTGATGCCATCGTGATCGGCGCGGGCATGGGCGTACGCTTCGCTAAATTGCCCCGTCCAGACCCCAGAAGAGAGCATGGCTGGCGCGAAGCGCGCGCCTTCTTCGTTGGTCCAGTTGACCAGCACAACGTCACGTTCCGTCTCAATGTGAAGGTCGTTGAGCGTTCGCAGCAGCTCCAGCCCGGCCAGCACGCCGTAAACCCCGTCGTAGTTCCCCCCCAGCGGCTGCGTATCCACGTGCGAACCGGTCAAGACCGGGGCAAGCTGCGGATTTTTCCCCGCACGACGGATAAACATATTGCCCATGCTGTCGACGTCACAGGTAAAACCGGCGTCCAGCGCCCAGTCGCGAAGCAGATTACGCGCAACGCGATCTTCCTCGCTCAGTGCCAGACGGGTGACGCCACCGGCGGGCGTGCCGCCGATCTGCGCCATCATCTCAAGCGTTGACCACAGCCGTTCGGCGTTGACGCGGATCATGGCTTGTCCTTACTGCTGCGGTAACGGAAATCACAGCACGCGCCGCCCTGCATAATGGTGGTGGTGCGGGTTAGCTCTACGTCGGGCGCATAGCCCACGATGAATTTTTCATCGCGCGCGCAGGAGAGCAGGTGACCAATTTCGCCCAGCCCCATCTCGTGGTACATCTCCGCGTAGCGACAGCGGGTCACGTTGTAGTTGTACTGCTGGTCGTCGGCGTCAATCACCTTCACGTCCAGGGCGTTATCTTTCTCCCACAGATACTGCAGGGCGATAAAGCTTTTGATGTTCGCGCCGTTGGGTTCTTTGCTGGCAAACCCTTTGCCAGCGTCAATCGCGGCCTGCTCAATGGCCTCACCAATCACCGCCTGGGCGCGGGCTTTCCCTATCTCGCGCACCAGGATTTCATAAATTGGCTTAATAATTTCAGCTTCAATTTTGCGGCGGGCGAGAATGCCCAGCTCGTTATTATCACTCATCACATTGCCTCGCTGCGTTACTTCGCTTTTGCGCCGCCCAGCACGGTCTGCGGCTGCCATTTGCCGTCGACAACCTTATAGACCGTGAACGACGGCGATTTCAGGTTGCCCTCTTTATCAAACGCGATCTGTCCGGTGACGCCGGAGTAGCTGATGGCGCGCAGGGCGGGCAGATAGTCGGACGGCTCAACGGAGTCTGCTTTTTCCATCGCCGCCACCAGAACGCGGGTGGCGTCATAGGCGAACGGGGCGTGCAGTTCGATATGGGTGTGGTAGCGGGACTGGTACGCCTGCTCGAACGCTTTACCACCCGGCATCTGGTCAACGGGCAGACCCGGCTCCAGCGCCACAACGCCTTCGCCTTCTTTCTGCGCCAGCTTGAGGAACGTCTGGCTGACGAATCCGCCTGCGCCCATCAGCGTGGCGTTCATGCCCAGCTGTTTAATGCGGCGAGCCAGCGGTGCGGCCTGGCTGTCGACGCCGCCGAAGAAGATCAGATCGGCGTTTTTACTGCGGATGGCGGTCAGTACGGCGCTGAAATCGACCGTTTTGTCATCCACGTACTGACGATCGACAATTTTCACGCCCTGGGCTTCCAGCGATTTAATAAACTGGTCTGCAAGCCCCTGACCAAATGCGGTACGGTCGTCGATCACCGCAATGCGTTTGGCTTTCAGGGTGTTAACCGCGTACTGACCGGCGAGCTGGCCGCCGTCATCGTCGTGGCCCATCACGCGGAAGCTGGTGTCAAAACCCTGCTGGGTATAGGCATGACCGGTTGCGACCGGCGCCACCTGGGCAATACCCGCATCGTGATAAATGCGGGCCGCCGGAATGCTGGTGCCGGTATTCCAGTGACCGACCACGCCTGCCACGCCGCTATCCACCAGACGCTGCGCGACGGCTACGGCGGTGCGCGGGTCGGACTGATCGTCTTCGGACTGCAGCTTGAAGGTCACCGCTTTGCCGCCGATGGTCGGGTGCTGCTTGTTGATGTCATCGATAGCCAGCTGCGCGCCGTTCTCCAGATCTTTCCCGATACGGGCAGACGGGCCGGTCAGCGGGCCTGCCAGACCGATGACCACGGTTTCACCGTCAGCGGCCCACGCGGACGTTGAGGCAAAGCTGCCGAGCAGAATAGCGGCGCTGAGCGCACTGATTTTTACTGTTTTCATTGTATTTCCCTGATGTTGGCTGGTGTGGTTAAACGGGCATTTCGCCCAAATAAATCTGTGCAATCTGGTCGTCGTTGAGCAGCGCTTTCGATTCGCCATGATGAACAATGCTGCCGCTGTCCATGACCCACGCGCTGTCGGTGACTTCCAGCGCGAGACGAGCGTTTTGTTCGATAAGCAGCAGGGCGACGCCGCGCTCGCGCAGCCCGGCAATAACGGCAAATATGTTCTCGACCATCTTCGGGGCAAGGCCCATTGACGGCTCGTCGAGGATCAGCAGGCGCGGGCGGCTGAGGAGGGCGCGGTTAAGGGCAAGCAGCTGTTGCTCACCGCCGGACAGCAGCCCGGCAAGCTGATGCTGGCGTTCGCCCAGACGCGGGAAGCGCTCGAAAATTTCGTTCATCTCGCGCCTGACGGTGACAGTGTCACGCCTGAGCCAGGCGCCCATCTGCAGGTTTTCCAGCACCGTCATGCGGGAGAAGATCCCGCGGCCCTCCGGGACCATCACCAGCCCGTCGCGAAGCAGGGTCTCTGGGCTCTGTTTGCGTACCGCTTTACCGCTGAAATCAATGCTGCCGCTAAAGCTTTCCAGCCCGGTAATAGCGCGCACGGTGGAACTTTTCCCCGCGCCGTTAGCGCCGATCAGCGTAGCCTGTTCGCCCTCGCGCAGGGTAAAGGAGACATCGCGTACGGCCTGAATGCCGCCGTAATGCACGTCCAGACGTTCCACCTTCAGTAATTCAGACATGAGCGTTACCTCCAAGCCAGGCGGCGACCACTGCCGGGTCGCGCCGCACGCTTTCCGGCGTGCCGGTGGCGAGCGTTTTGCCGTAATCAAGGACCGTCAGGCGGTCGCAGATGCCCATCACCAGCTTGACGTCATGCTCAATCATCAGCAGGGTTTTGCCGTCATCGCGGATACGGGTAAGTAGTTCGCCGAGCGCCACTTTTTCCGCCGCGTTCATCCCGGCGGCGGGTTCGTCCAGCGCCAGCAGCAGCGGATCCGTTGCCAGCGCGCGGGCGATTTCAA
This sequence comes from Enterobacter sp. 5-4, assembly GCF_000612205.1. Lineage (NCBI taxonomy): Bacteria > Pseudomonadati > Pseudomonadota > Gammaproteobacteria > Enterobacterales > Enterobacteriaceae > Enterobacter > Enterobacter sp. 5-4. Next base: position 99,444 of record NZ_JFHW01000007.1, read on the forward strand.
GCCGACGCTGATGACCATAGGCCAGATCGCAGGCGCGATAGTGGGCGAACTGCGCAATGCCGGTATAGTCCAGCCAGTGCCAGGCCAGCTCGCGGGTCTGCTTCTCTTCCTCGCGGGCGCGTTTGTGGCGGCTCAGCGCGGCCCACAGGCCGTTACGGGTGCGCACGTGGCGGCCCACCATCACGTTTTCCAGCACCGACATCTCGTTGAAGAGGCGCACGTTCTGGAAGGTGCGGGCAATCCCGGCGGCGGTCACTTTCTCTATCTGCTTCGGGAAGTAGGGCTTATCGGCAATCGAAAACTCGCCGCTGTCCGCCGGATAAAGCCCGGTGATCAGGTTAAAGCAGGTGGTTTTTCCCGCGCCGTTGGGGCCGATCAGCCCGTAGATCTCGCCTCTGTTCACGGTAATCGAAACGTCATCCACGGCAGTCAGCCCGCCGAAGCGTTTTGTCATGTTGCGTACGGTTAACAGACTCATGCCTTCACCTCCTTGTGGCGTACCGGCCAGATGCCGGACGGGCGCACCAGCATCACCAGCACCAGTGCCAGACCGTAAAACAGCTGGCGCAGCACTTCCGGGTCAATCAGCACCGTACCGAACAGCGCCTGCTGCACCGGCGCTGCCTGGCTGCGCAGCAGTTCCGGCAGGGCGGTAAGCAGTACCGCGCCGAGGATCACGCCCGGAATGTGCCCCATACCGCCCAGCACCACCATCGCCAGTACGGCAATCGATTCCTGTAACGTGAAGGATTCCGGGGAGACAAAGCCCTGAAACGCGCCGAAAAGCGCACCCGCCACGCCGCCAAAGGAGGCGCCCATCGCAAAGGCGAGCAGCTTATAGTTACGCACGTTGATGCCCATCGCACGGGCCACATCTTCATCCTCGCGGATGGCGTGCCAGGCGCGGCCGATACGGGAATGCTGCAGGCGCAGGCAGACGAAGACGATCGTGATAATCACCAGCATCAGCAGGTAGTACCACAGCCACAGCGCGGGTACTTTGAAACCAAACCAGTGGTATACGCCGCTGAACTTCAGGCCGAACAGGTTCAGCGTATCCACCCCGGTAATGCCCTTTGCGCCGTTGGTAATGTTTACCGGACGGTCGAGGTTACGCATCAGGATGCGGATAATTTCGCCAAAGCCGAGGGTCACTATCGCCAGGTAGTCCCCGCGCAGCTTCAGCGTGGGCGCACCGAGTAAAATCCCGCAGACGGCCGCCACGAGGGCGGCCAGCGGGATAATGAGCAGATACGAGGTGTGCAGCCCGTCCGGGAACCAGACGCCGAGGATCGGAAACACCTCCAGCAGGTGCGGGGAAGCCATCAGTGCCGCGAGGTAGGCGCCGACCGCGTAAAAGGCGATAAAGCCCATGTCCAGCAGGCCGGTATAGCCGACCACAATATTAAGCCCCAGCGCCAGCATGATGTAGAGCAGGGCGAAGTCGATGACGCGCACCCAGTAGTTGCCGCCAAGCTGCGTGGCCACCACGGGCGCAATCAGCAGCGCGAGGCAGAACAGGCTCATGCCTGACCAGAATTTGCGCGTCGTCGCCGGGGTCTGGAGTTGAAGTGTTGTCATGGTATTCCTTACGCCCTGTTCGCCACGCGCTCGCCCAGCAGGCCAGCCGGACGGAAGACCAGCACCAGGATCAGCACCATAAAGGCAAAGACATCCTGATAGTTGCTGCCAAATACGCCGTGGGTCAGTTCACCCAGGTAGCCTGCGCCCAGCGCTTCGATAATGCCGAGCAGGATGCCGCCAATCATGGCGCCACGAATGTTACCAATGCCCCCCAGCACGGCGGCGGTAAAGGCCTTGATCCCGGGTAAAAAGCCCATCGAGAAGCTGGCGTTACCGTAGTTGCTGGCCATCATCACGCCTGCCAGCGCGGCAAATACGCCGCCAATGGCAAACGTCAGGGTAATAATGGCGTTTGGGTTAACCCCCATCAGCGTGGCCACGCGCGGGTTTTCCGCCACGGCGCGCATGCCGCGCCCCAGACGGGTATATTCCACCAGCAGCCAGAGCCCGGTCATCACCGCCAGCGCCAGGACAACGGTGACGATACCGGTGACGGTGACGATGGCAGGAGGATGCGCTTCGCTGCCGGACGTGACGGCGATAGGGTCCATCGGCAGGATCTGCGGGAACATCAGCGGGTTGCGCGTCCAGATAATCATCGCCACGGTTTGCAGCAGGACCGAAACGCCGATACCCGAGATCAGCGGCGCGAGGCGCGGCGCGTTGCGCAGTCGACGGTAGGCAAAGCGTTCCACGGCCATCGCCAGCAGGGCGCAGACGGCCATGGCAATCATCAGGGCAACGCCGAGCTGCAACAGCTGCGGCATATGCGGGAAGGTGGTATTCAGGGCGTTAATGGCGGAGAGCGTGGTGAGCGCGCCGACCATCAGAATATCGCCGTGAGCAAAGTTAATAATGCGCAAAATGCCATACACCATGGTATAGCCCAGCGCGATCAGCGCGTAGATGCTTCCCAGCATCACACCGTTGATAAGTTGTTGTATGAGTGTATCCAACGTCTGTACCCGCAAAGTGCTCGTTCTGCGGCTACCATCCAATAAATGAATAAAATTGTAAAATACGCATCTATTATTTCTTATGATAAATAGATATTGTTCTATCTTTATGATTTATATAAATATAATGAAGGCCTTTTTTTTGGTGAAAAGCCTAAAGAAATCAACATATGAATAAAACAGAACAATTGGTTGGCCTGCCTGCGTATGCAGAAAGTCGCCTTGCAAACGATCCGCCGCTTCGGGCTGTGCGTGCCTTTGAGGCCATCGCCCGGCTGGGCAGCGTCACGCTGGCCGCGCAGGAGCTGGACATTTCTCCGTCGGCCGTCAGCCATCAGCTCAGGGTGCTTGAAGGGTACCTGCAAATGCCGCTGACGGAGCGTCAGGGGCGCAGGCTGGTGCTGAGCCAGCACGGGCGTGAATACTACCGCTCGATCCGTGCGGCGTTTAACGTGCTGCGCCAGGCGACGGAGCACCTGGCGGAGCAGGCGCAAACGCGTCAGGTCACCATCAGCCTGATCCCGCTTTTTGGTATGGGGTGGTTTATCCCGCGCTTGCCTGCGTTTATGCGCGCCAATCCCCAAACCGAGATCAACGTGGTGTATGCCAACCATCGTAACTATCTGAGCGACGCGTCGGATATGTCGATTCGTTTTGGCAACGGTCAGTGGGCGGGCTATCAGAGTGAAAAGCTGATTTCCGGACAGATGGTGCCGGTGTGCAGCCGCGCGTTTTTGCGCATTCACGGCCATATCGACACGCCTGAGCAACTGCTGCAGATGCCGCTGCTGCACGATGAGGAGCGCACTACGTGGGCGCAGTGGTTTGTACAGCAGGGGGTGAAGCGTCCCGTTCGCCGAAGCGGTCCAATGTTTGAGGACGGTCTGCTGACGCTGGCGGGCGTACAGGCGGGTCTGGGGTGTGCGCTGATGCGGGAGCCGCTGATTGCGCCGTATCTTGAGAGCGGTGAGCTGGTGAAGATCTTTGACCTACCGATTGATGACGGACGCGACTATTACCTCTGCGTGCGCTCAGATTCAGAGATGACCGAGGACGGCAAGCTGCTGCAAAACTGGCTGCGACGGGCAGCGGGCGGGGAGTCGTCTGGCGGGTAAAAGAGGGCGATAAAAAAGCCAGCTGTTCAGCTGGCTTTTGGAGAGACAAGATTTAGAACTGGTAGGTCAGACCCAGCGCTACGATGTTGTCGGTACCGATGCCTGCCTGGCGAGTGAACTTGTTGTCATCGAGCAGGTTGATTTTGTAATCCACGTAGGTGGACATGTTTTTGTTAAAATAATAGGCCGTGCCAACATCGATGTATTTCACCAGATCCTGGTCGCCGAAGTTTTCGATGTCTTTGCCTTTAGACTGCAGGTAAGCGATAGACGGACGCAGGCCAAAGTCGAACTGATACTGGGCCACAACTTCGAAGTTTTGCGCCTTATTTGCAAAGCCGTAAATGTCGGTACGCTTGTTGTTAGAGGTACCGAAACGGGTTGCATTGTAGGTCTGAGAGTATTGCGCCGCGAGGTAAATGTTGTTCGCGTCGTATTTCACACCACCGCTGTATACTTCTGCGCGGTCGCCTTCACCGTATACGCCAGCCGCATTCTGGTCAGCGGTACGACGGGAGGAGGACATTGCACCACCTACGCTGAAGCCTTCGCCCAGATCGTAAGTCAGGGATGCGCCATAGCCGTCACCGTTCTGGTTCAGCAGGCTGCGACCGCTGGTGTTTTCACCACTTACGCTGCCGTTTTTACCCTGATACTGCAGAGCAAAGTTCAGGCCGTCAACCAGACCAAAGAAGTCCTGATTACGGTAGGTTGCCACGCCGTTAGCACGAGACTGCAGGAAGTTGTCGGCACCATAGGTGTCACCGCCGAATTCTGGCAGAACGTCAGTCCAGGAGGTCACGTCGTAAATCACGCCGTAGTTACGACCATAATCGAATGAACCTGCTTCCGCGAACTTCAGACCTGCAAACGCCACACGAGTCCAGGACTGGTTGTCGCCTTCGTCTTTGTTGCCCTGAATCTGGTATTCCCACTGGCCGTAACCGGACAGCTGATCGTTAACCTGGGTTTCACCCTTGAAGCCGATACGCATGTAGGTTTTATCGCCATCTGCGCCAGCATCATCAGAGAAATAGTGCAGACCTGTCACTTTACCGTACAGATCCAGCTTGTTACCGTCTTTGTTGTAAATTTCGGCAGCGTTAACAACGCCTGCTGCCAGCATGGAAGTGACTGCCACTGCAACTAATTTAAGTTTCATCTTAAATGTTCCTTATAATTTTTTTCGGTATTTCCTGAACCACTTTGAACGATTTCTAAACGAGGCTGTTCGTCAATGGCATGCTATTCTTAAAAATCTCGTAGTCTTATTTCAATAATAAGTTTCAAAATATTAGAGATAATTTCAATTAGTGTGATCTCGATCGTGTGAGATGGCGATCATTCAAACAACATGGTCGGAATTTATACGATTAATAGTTATTTAGTCAGTGGGATTATTGCTTTTACTATAATTTCTGATGGTTTTGATTTATTGCGTTAAATTTCGCTAATTCCGAGGGTTTAATGAGGGTGGTATTGCTGCTTTTCTTTAAAAACAATGGGTTGTTTTAATTTTTCAGCGTCTATTCCGCATATTATCATAAAGCTGTCAGAGCTGAATTATTGCACGCCATGCTATCCTGAGCGTTAATATTCATTACTCACTAATTTCATTGGGGTGTCAGTTTGTGTCAACTCGCTTCAGGTGGCTTTACAGAAGGCGTTCAATATAAACCGAACTTAAACAGATACTCTATTATCATGATAAATATTCTGATGTCTGATCACATTTTAAATTTATGTTAATTATGTTGCCGGGTTGAAATTCCCCCGGCCAGTCGAGCAGCGTTATTTTCGTGTGGCGTACCAGCAGAGCAACGACCCGGCGCAGACCATCAGCGCGCCTTGCCAGAACGAGAATGATAGGGGGGAGCTTAGCACCGCGGCGGCAAGCGCGGCAGAAAGCACGGGGGTAAAATAGGATACGGCAGCCAGAACCGTGACGTTACCGTGCAGGATGCCAATATTCCATGCGGCGTAACCAAACCCAAGCGCGATACCGCACATAACCAGCTTCACGACTACCGGAAGCGTGAACACCATGTCGGGCTGATCGCTCAGGGCATATTTCACCCACAGACTCAGCGCGGTCAGCAAAACAAACAGGGTGATGCCGTTTTGCCCTTTCGCAAATTTGCTGGTGACGGTGCAATAGGCGGCCCAGATAAAGGCCCCGGCAAACGCCAGCGCATAGCTCAGAGGGCTGGAAACGACATTCCGGGTTATTTCCTCAAGGTGTAATCCTTCTTCGCCGCCCAATACCCAGCACACGCCCAGCAGCGAAATGAGCAAGCCGGGGATCACCCACAGGGTAGACTTTTGCCCGTTGAACAAAATCGCAAATACGATCGTCAGGCTCGGCCAAAGGTAATTGACCATACCGACTTCAATCGCCTGAGCGCGCGTGGCGGCATAGCCCAGCGACAGCGCCAGACATATTTCGTAGCTGACAAATAAAACGCTGCCGGCAATAAGATAGCGGGGAGAAAACCGTCGGATATCAGGAAATCCTACCGTCACCAGACACAGTAATCCGCTGAGGGTGTAAATCATCGCGGCACCGCCAACAGGCCCTAATCCCTCACTCACGCTGCGAATAAGGCCGACCATGGTGCTCCATAACAGTATTGCCGCCAGCCCAATAAGCGTTGCTCTCTTTCTGTCCATTACTCGCCATCACAATAAAAATTAAAGGAAAAATGTAGCGCATTACGCCTGTCGCTGTCGTGAATTATTCTCTTAAGCCGTTAATCAAAAAGGGGTAATGAAACGTTGCGGAGGTGACTATTAAGGGGGGGAAGGCTGATGACCTTGATTTGACGCAAAAAAATCAGGGGCTTTGCTGTTAGTTTGCGGCGCGAAGTCTTTTCAGATAACGAGGACAGCAATGGACGTCAGCCGCAGACAATTTTTTAAAATCTGCGCGGGCGGTATGGCCGGAACAACAGCCGCAATGCTGGGATTTGCTCCCAAAATGGCGCTGGCTCAGGCGCGCAACTATAAACTGCTGCGCGCCAAAGAGATCCGTAACACCTGCACATACTGCTCCGTGGGTTGTGGGCTTTTAATGTATAGCCTGGGCGATGGCGCGAAGAACGCCAGAGAAGCGATTTATCACATTGAAGGGGATCCGGATCATCCGGTGAGTCGCGGGGCGTTATGCCCGAAAGGGGCGGGGCTGCTGGACTACGTCCACAGCGAAAACCGCCTGCGCTACCCCGAATACCGCGCGCCGGGCTCCGACAAATGGCAGCGTATCTCCTGGGATGAGGCCTTCTCCCGTATTGCGAAATTGATGAAAGCCGACCGCGACGCCAACTTTATTGAAAAGAATGCGCAGGGCGTGACGGTCAACCGCTGGCTTTCCACCGGCATGCTATGCGCCTCGGCGGCCAGTAATGAAACCGGCATGCTGACGCAAAAATTTGTGCGCTCGCTCGGCATGCTGGCGGTAGACAACCAGGCGCGCGTCTGACACGGACCAACGGTAGCAAGTCTTGCTCCAACATTTGGTCGCGGTGCGATGACCAACCACTGGGTTGATATCAAAAACGCGAACGTCGTGGTGGTGATGGGCGGTAACGCCGCTGAAGCCCATCCGGTGGGGTTCCGCTGGGCGATGGAAGCGAAAAACAACAACGATGCGACGCTTATCGTCGTCGATCCGCGCTTTACGCGTACGGCATCGGTGGCCGATATCTATGCGCCGATCCGCTCCGGTACGGACATTACGTTCCTGTCCGGCGTGCTGCTGTACCTGATCGAAAACAACAAAATTAACGCGGAATACGTTAAGCACTACACCAACGCGAACCTGCTGGTGCGGGATGATTTTGCCTTCGAAGACGGGCTGTTTAGCGGCTATGACGCCGAAAAACGCCAGTACGATAAAACGTCCTGGAACTATCAGTTCGATGAAAACGGCTATGCGATGCGCGATGAAACGCTCACGCATCCGCGCTGCGTGTGGAACCTGCTGAAGCAGCACGTCTCCCGCTATACGCCGGACGTCGTGGAGAACATCTGCGGCACGCCGAAAGCGGACTTCCTGAAGGTGTGTGAAGTGCTGGCTTCCACCAGCGCCGCCGACAGAACCACCACGTTCCTGTACGCGCTGGGCTGGACGCAGCACACCGTGGGCGCGCAGAACATCCGTACCATGGCGATGATCCAGCTGCTGCTCGGCAACATGGGCATGGCGGGGGGCGGCGTGAACGCGCTGCGCGGCCACTCAAACATTCAGGGCCTGACCGATCTCGGTCTGCTCTCCACCAGCCTGCCGGGCTACCTGACGCTGCCGTCTGAAAAGCAGGCCGATCTGCAAGCATATCTTGAGGCCAATACGCCAAAAGCGACGCTGCCGGATCAGGTGAACTACTGGAGCAACTATCCGAAGTTCTACGTCAGCCTGATGAAATCCTTCTACGGCGATGCGGCGCAGAAAGAGAACGACTGGGGCTTTGAGTGGCTGCCGAAGTGGGATCAGGCTTATGACGTCATCAAGTATTTCAACATGATGGATAAGGGCGACGTCACGGGGTATATCTGCCAGGGCTTCAACCCGGTGGCCTCCTTCCCGGACAAAAACAAAGTCGTTCGCAGCCTGAGCAAGCTGAAGTACATGGTGGTTATCGATCCGCTGGTGACCGAGACCTCCACCTTCTGGCAGAACCACGGGGAATCGAACGATGTCGATCCGGCCTCGATTCAGACCGAAGTGTTCCGCCTGCCGTCCACCTGCTTTGCGGAAGAGGACGGCTCTATTGCCAACTCCGGCCGCTGGCTGCAGTGGCACTGGAAAGGCCAGGACGCCCCGGGCGAAGCGCGAAACGACGGCGAAATCCTGGCCGGGATTTACCACCGCCTGCGCGAAATGTACCGCACTGAAGGCGGCAAAGGCGCTGAGCCGCTGCTGAAGATGAGCTGGCACTACAAGCAGCCGGATCGTCCTGAATCCGAAGAGGTCGCGAAAGAGAACAACGGCGTGGCGCTGGCGGATCTCTACGACGCAAACGGCAATCTGGTGGCGAAGAAAGGCCAGCTGCTGAACAGCTTCGCGCTGCTGCGTGACGACGGTACCACGGCATCGTCCTGCTGGATCTACACCGGCAGCTGGACGGAGCAGGGTAACCAGATGGCCAACCGCGACAACGCTGACCCGTCAGGCCTGGGCAACACGCTGGGCTGGGCTTGGGCATGGCCGCTGAACCGTCGCGTGCTGTACAACCGTGCGTCCGCCGACGTGAACGGCAAGCCGTGGGATCCGAAGCGCATGCTGATCCAGTGGAACGGGGCGAAATGGACGGGGAACGACATCCCGGACTACAGCACCGCCGCGCCGGGCAGCAACACCGGGCCGTTTATCATGCAGCCGGAAGGGCTGGGGCGCCTGTTCGCCCTCAACAAGCTGGCGGAAGGGCCGTTCCCGGAACACTACGAGCCGATGGAAACGCCGCTCGGCACCAACCCGCTGCACCCGAACGTGGTCTCCAGCCCGGTGGTGCGGATCTACGAAGACGACGTGCTGCGCCTGGGCAAAAAGGACAAGTTCCCGTACGTAGGGACGACCTACCGCCTGACCGAGCATTTCCACACCTGGACCAAGCACGCGCGGCTTAACGCAATCGCGCAGCCGGAACAGTTTGTGGAGATAAGCGAAACGCTGGCGAAAGCCAAAGGCATCGCCAACGGCGACCGCGTGAAGGTGAGCAGCAAGCGCGGCTTTATCCGCGCGGTGGCGGTGGTCACCCGCCGCCTGCAGTCGCTGAACGTGCACGGCCAGCAGGTGGAAACCGTCGGTATCCCGCTGCACTGGGGCTTTGAAGGGGTGGCGCAGAAAGGCTACATCGCCAATACCCTGACGCCAAACGTCGGCGATTCCAACTCGCAAACGCCGGAGTATAAAGCGTTTCTGGTCAACATCGAGAAAGCGTAAGGAGCGATTAAATGGCGATGGAAACACAAGACATTATTAAACGCTCCGCGACCAACCCGATAACGCCCGCGCCCCGCGCGCGGGACTACAAGGCAGAGGTCGCCAAGCTTATCGACGTCTCCTCCTGCGTGGGCTGTAAGGCCTGTCAGGTGGCCTGTTCGGAGTGGAACGATATTCGCGACGAGGTAGGGCACTGCGTTGGGGTGTACGACAATCCGGCGGATCTGAGCGCCAAATCCTGGACGGTGATGCGCTTTAGCGAAACCGACCAGAACGGCAAGCTGGAGTGGCTGATCCGCAAAGACGGCTGCATGCACTGTGAAGATCCGGGCTGCCTGAAGGCGTGCCCGTCTGCCGGGGCAATTATTCAGTATGCCAACGGGATCGTCGATTTCCAGCAGGACAACTGCATCGGCTGCGGGTACTGCATCGCGGGCTGCCCGTTTAATATCCCGCGCCTCAATAAAGAGGATAACCGGGTATACAAATGCACCCTGTGCGTGGACCGCGTCAGTGTCGGGCAGGAGCCTGCCTGCGTGAAGACCTGTCCAACCGGCGCCATTCACTTCGGCACCAAAAAAGAGATGCTGGACGTGGCGCAGGAACGCGTCGATAAGCTCAAAGCGCGGGGCTACGACAAAGCGGGCGTTTACAACCCGCAAGGCGTGGGCGGCACGCACGTGATGTATGTGCTGCATCATAGCGACCAGCCGGAGCTGTACCACAACCTGCCGAAGGATCCGGCGATCGATACTTCCATCAACCTGTGGAAAGGGGCGCTCAAGCCGCTCTCCGCGGCGGGCTTTATCGCTACCTTTGCCGGGCTGATTTATCACTACATCGGCATCGGGCCAAACAAAGAGGTGGATGACGACGAGGAGGAGCATCATGAGTAAGTCGAAAATGATAGTGCGCACCAAATTTGTCGATCGCGCCTGTCACTGGACGGTGGTGATCTGCTTCTTCCTGGTGGCGGTATCGGGAATTTCGTTCTTCTTCCCGACGCTGCAGTGGCTGACCGAAACCTTCGGTACGCCGCAGATGGGGCGCATTCTGCACCCGTTCTTCGGCGTGCTGATTTTCGTGGTGCTGATGTTTATGTTCGTGCGCTTCGTCCATCACAATATTCCCGACAAGCAGGATATCCCGTGGGTGAAAGGGATCGTTGAAGTCCTGAAAGGTAACGAGCACAAAGTCGCGAAGGTGGGGAAATACAACGCCGGGCAGAAGATGATGTTCTGGACCATCATGAGCATGATTTTTGTGCTGCTGGTGACCGGCGTGATGATCTGGCGTCCGTATTTTGCGCATTATTTCCCGATTCAGGTGGTGCGATACGCGCTGCTGATCCACGCGACGTCGGCCATCATCCTGATTCACGCCATCCTGATCCATATGTATATGGCGTTCTGGGTGAAAGGATCGATTAAAGGCATGATTGAAGGGAAGGTGAGCCGCCGCTGGGCGCAGAAACACCACCCGCGCTGGTATCGTGACGTGGAACGGCTGGAAGCGAAACAGGAAAGTACGGAAGGGATGAAGTAAGACCTGCGCCGTCGGCTTTGCCCGGCGGCGCTGCGCTTGCGCGGGCCTACTCTTCAAATCAGAACCGCTCTTCCACATACCGGAACGGATATTTTGTGGGTTTGACTTTGCCGATTTTGCGCTTCGGTAAATCCACCTTGTCGACGTGAATTTCTTTATACGGGATCTGCGAAAGCAGATGCGAAATAATATTCAGGCGCACGCGTTTTTTATCCTCTGAACGCGCCACAAACCACGGCGCCCAGGCGGTATCGGTGGCTTCAAACATGGCGTCGCGCGCAAGGGTATACTCATCCCACAGGTTAAAAGACTTAATATCCATCGGCGACAGCTTCCAGATCTTACGCCCATCGTTAATACGGTCGCGCAGGCGGCGCTCCTGCTCTTTCGGCGTCACCTCCAGCCAGTACTTCAGCAGGATAATCCCGGCATCGACCATCGCTTTTTCCATAACCGGCGCGCCGTCCAAAAATTTCTCTGCCTGTTCTTCCGTGCAGAACCCCATCACCCGTTCCACGCCCGCGCGGTTATACCAGCTGCGATCGAAGATCACGATTTCGCCCGCCGAAGGCAGATGGGGCACATAGCGCTGGAAGTAAAGCTGGCTTTTTTCTTTTTCCGTTGGGGCAGGGAGCGCAACAACGCGAAACACGCGCGGGCTGACGCGCTCGGTGATCGCTTTAATGGTGCCGCCTTTGCCGGCGCCATCACGTCCTTCAAAAACAATACATACTTTTAACCCTTTGGCGACGACCCACTGCTGGAGCTTAACCAGTTCGACGTGCAGGCGGCGGAGCTCTTTTTCATACTCTTTGGTCTTAAGCGGTGCATTCGATACGACATCAACAGCGACAGGGGTTTTCTTTTTGCTTCCCATGATTGTCATCCTCAGGTTGTCCGGTGCGGAAAAAGCGAGGCCGCACTATGAAGTGTAATCCACCTGAATTAATGGATTAACCTGTCAGCCATCTGATTTGAACTGGCTCACCATACAAGATTATTCAATAATGCCCGCTGCGAGTGATTAACCCGTGGTTGAGGTATGAAAAAGACAATATTTTCGTTGGCGCTTGGCACATTTGGCCTGGGCATGGCTGAATTTGGCATCATGGGCGTGTTAACCGAGCTGGCGCATGACACCGGTATTTCGATTCCCTCCGCCGGGAATATGATCTCGTTTTATGCCTTCGGCGTGGTGATTGGTGCCCCGATTGTGGCGCTCTTCTCAGGCAAGTTCTCGTTAAAAACCACGCTGCTGTTTCTGGTGGCGATGTGCGCTGTTGGCAACGCCCTGTTTACGTTTTCTACGTCATATTTCTGGCTGGCGCTGGGGCGGCTGATTTCCGGTTTTCCGCACGGCGCGATTTTCGGCGTCGGGGCGATTATTCTGTCTAAAATTGCGCCGCCGGGGAAGGTGACGGTCGCGGTGGCCGGGATGATCGCCGGAATGACCGTCGCCAACCTGGTGGGTGTGCCGCTCGGCACCTGGCTGGGGCACCAGTTCAGCTGGCGTTATACCTTTTTCCTGATAGCCCTGTTCGATGCGCTGGTGATCCTCTCGGTGCTGATCTGGGTGCCGGACATTCATGACAAATCAGAAATTAAACTGACCGAGCAGTTCCAGTTCCTGAAGAAACCGGAGCCCTGGCTGATTTTTGCCGCCACCATGTTTGGTAACGCCGGTGTATTCGCGTGGTTCAGCTTCGTCAAACCGTTTATGGTCAACGTTTCTGGCTTCTCCGAAGGCATGATGACGATCATCATGATGCTGATGGGCCTTGGCATGGTGTTGGGCAATCTGTTGAGCGGCAAGCTCTCGGGACGCTTTAGCCCGCTGCGCATTGCGGCGACTACCGACATGGTGATTGTCGCCTCGCTGCTGCTGCTTTTTGCCTGCGGTGAACTGAAAACGGCCTCGCTGGTGATGGGCTTTATCTGCTGTGCCGGGCTGTTCGCGCTCTCTGCGCCGCTGCAAATTTTGCTTCTGCAAAATGCGAAGGGCGGCGAGATGCTGGGGGCGGCCGGAGGGCAGATGGCGTTTAATCTCGGCAGTGCGATCGGGGCGTACTTTGGCGGGATGATGATTACCCTCGGCTTTAGCTGGCGCTACGTCACGCTGCCTGCGGCGTTACTCTCGTTCTCGGCCATGAGTGCATTACTGATCTACGGTTACCTGCGTGCCAGGCAGGCTCAGGCTAACGCGCGTGCGCTAGCCTGATTGAAGTCAGGCAAGCCAGGGCTCGCCCAGGGTCAGCATCAGGCGGTTGGCCCAGGCGAAGAACGCCGCGGACTGCACCAGATCAAGCTGGGCTAAGGTGTCCAGCCCCTCTTTTTCCAGCGCGGCAAGGTGCAGCGGCGTGGCGGCCGGCGGGGTAACCGACAGCGCTGCCGCAAAATTAATCTCCGCCTGCCAGCGCGCAGACTGCCCCTCGCTCAGGGACTGTCCCGGACGCACGGCCAGCAGGGCCTCTACCGCCGCGTCATCCTTAGACAGCTGGCTGGCTTTCCGCGCATGGACAGATGCGCAGTAAATGCAGCCGTTGATTTTACTGGCGACCGTTGCCGCCAGCTCGCGCTCGGCGCGCGGCAACCCCCCCGGCGTATAAAAAATCCCCCTATCCGTTAGCGTGCGCTGTTCAAGCACCGGCAGGTTGCGCCCCAGCAGGCGGAAATAGTCGGAATCGGTGTGGCCAAACTTCGCCAGGATCGCAACCTCGTCATCACGAAAATCCGCCAGCGGTTTGGCGGCGATCCACGGCTCCCAGCCCAGCTCCTGCTGGGTGAAGGCGACGGGAGCCGCCTTCCCGGTGGCCGTGGTGGCGGTCGTGTGCCAGACGCCAGCCGCCACCGGCGCATCGCTTTTGGCGACGGGCCTGTCGTTCAGCAGCCGCAGCCCGGCAATCAGTCGGCTCTGGAAGCTGACAAAGGCGATAAGCTGCGCCAGCGTCACGATGCCTTCCTTGCTCCAACCCGCCTGGGTCAGCGCCCTTAACGATGTCGGCGTGGCTTCAACGGGCGAGAAGGTCAGCAGACGCGCGAAATTGAGCGCCGGGGTCAGACGGTCTGAGGTCGGGTCTGCCAGGCCAAACCCCGCATAGTGCGCGGCCAGCGCCTCCGCGTTGTGCCACCTGGCAACTTTTGCCGCGACGGCGAAGCGCTCGTCCAGCGCAAAATCGCTATCCTGCTGGGTAAATAAGATTTCGTAGCTGCCCTGGGCGTGGCGCGTGGCGGCGTCCCGCGTGGCGCGCGCCTCTGCCAGAGGGGAACCGGGTTTGATTTCCGCCAGCTCGGCGAGAATGTCGTGACTTAATGACATAGGTGTCTCCTCAAAGGATGTGGGGGGCAATATGTTCGGCGATCAGTTCGATGGAGCGCAGCGTGTCTCGATGGGTGGGCTCGACCGAATGGACCTGGAATGAGATGTCCGTGGCGCGCCGGAGAACGGAATCGGCCTGCAGCGAACGCAGCACCGTCTCGGGCGAACCGATGTGGGCGTCGAACTGGCGACGAAAATCGGTGACGGTGTCACCTTTAACCGCGTGTCCGGCAGCGCGATGCTGCTGGGCCTGTCTGGTGAGACCCGGCGTCGCAACCTTCAGCGCATAGTCATCGCTGTCGGCGACGAATGCCGTACGGGAGGCCAGAATGCGCGGTGCGATACCGGCAGGCAGGGCCTCAAGGTAGGCATCCACAATCGGGTTCTGGATCGCGTCGAGCGTGAGATCCAACTGGTCTGCCGGACGCGGCTGCGTGCGGGAGAGCATTAACCCGTGTCCGGCCCGCGCGGCGCGAGCGGCGCCGTCGACGGAAAAGGTGGCAATCCAGATCCTGTCAGCCAGCTGTGGCGCTGGCGGGTAGAGGTGGTTATCCGGATGGGTGAGCGAATCCCCGCGCCAGGCGCTCTGGATCACATGTAAATGGTCGGCAAAGGCCGCGCCGCGCTGTTCAAACGTCAGTCCGAACGGCAGGAAAGAGGTCGGCGTGCCGCCCGAACCAAAACCGACTTCGAGACGTCCATCGGCGAGTAAATCCAGCACCGCCGCATCTTCCGCCACGCGCAGCGGGTTTTCCATCGGCAGGGTGATGATGGCCGTGCCCAGCCGGATGGTTTCGGTATGCGCCGCAACGTGGGCCAGAAACAGCAGCGGCGACGGCAGGCCGCCTTCACTTTCGTGGAAGTGGTGCTGGGCAATCCAGGCGCTGTCAAAACCGTGGCGTTCAGCGTGGCGGATCTGTTCTGTAGCCAGTCGATAGCGCTCTTTCGGCGTGGCGTCGTCAAGCAGGCGGGTGAAAAATCCCAGGCGTTTTCGCGTCATGCGAACTCCTCCGTAGCGGGTGAAAAATGGGGAATGGCGGCAATCAGCTCGCGGGTATAGTCGTTCTGCGGTGACGTGAATAAGGTCTCGACGTCACCGTGTTCGACCACCTGACCGCTGCGCAGCACCGTGACGCTGTGGGCGATCCGGCGAACGGTAGAGAGATCGTGCGTGATGAACAGGTAGGTTAATCCCAACTGCTGCTGCAGCTGCTGAAGCAGCGCCAGAATTTGCGCCTGGACGGTGACGTCCAGCGCGGAGGTGGCTTCGTCCAGCACCAGAATGGTCGGTTCCAGGATCAGCGCCCGGGCGATGGCTACGCGCTGGCGCTGTCCGCCTGAAAGCTCTCTGGCGGTGCGGGTCAGGAGTTCGACGGGCAGGGCAACCCGCTGCGCCACGGTCTCCACCCGGGCCTTTCGCTCCGCCTTCGCGAGGCGGGAAAAGTTCTTCAGGGGCTCTTCGATGATCTCAAACAGCGTCTGACGCGGGTCGAGAGAGGCGAACGGGTTCTGGTAAACAAACTGGATCTTCTGGCGCAGCTGACGACGGGCCTCGCGGCTGAGCGCGGTGGCATCAATGTCATCAATAATGACCTGTCCGCTGTCGGCCTGTTCAAAACCCAGCAAAATACGGGCGAGGGTGGTCTTCCCGGAGCCGGATTCACCGACCAGCGCGTGCGTGCTGCCGCGTCTGACGTCAAACGTCACCCGATCCAGCGCCTGCAGCTGATGACCTTTACCCAGCGAGAACCGTTTGCTGATGGCGCGGGCGCGAATGGCCGGTGACGCGAGCGGGAGACCGGCTACCGGGGCGATGGTCAGGCGCTGGCCCTGAAGATCGCTCAGCAGCTGACGGGTGTAGGCGTGCTGCGGCGTGCGGACGATATCGGCTGTGTCGCCGTGCTCCTGAACCTCGCCGTTGCGAAACACCAGCAGCCTGTCCGCGCGCTGGGCTGCCAGGGCCAGATCGTGGGTGACAAACAGAACGGCAGTACCCGATTCCCGGCGCAGGATATCCAGCAGATCGAGAATGCGTTTTTGCACCGTCACGTCCAGCGCGCTGGTGGGCTCATCGGCAACGATCACGTCCGGGCGCAGGGCAATGGCGATGGCAATCAGCACGCGCTGTTTCATCCCGCCGGAGAGCTGATGCGGATACTGCGTCATGCGCTGTTCGGGGTGGCTCAGGCCGACCTTTCTCAGCAGGGCGAGCACCTGCTCGTCACGCTGGAGAGCCGTTACCTTTTGGTGCAGCTGAATAATTTCCCCGACCTGCACGCCGATCGTCTTCACCGGATTGAGTGAATTACCCGGATCCTGCGGAACCAGGCTGATTCGCGCCCCGCGAAGGGTATCGAGACGCTTCGCTGACCACTGGCTAATCTCCTCGCCGTTGAGAATGATTTTCCCCGCATCGCGCCGGGCGTTATCCGCCAGCAGACCGATGATTGCCTGTGCCGTGGTCGTTTTGCCGGATCCGGATTCGCCGACAAAGGCCAGCATTTCCCCTCGCCTGAGGGTAAAGCTGACGTTATGTACCACCTCGCGCCACCGGCGCGCGGTACGGTAGCTGATGGTCAGGTTTTCTACCGAGAGTACGGTCATTTCAGGCCTCCGCTGAACTGCTGGCTGATACGGTTGGTGGCAAGCACCACGGCGATGACGACCACGCCGGGGAAGGTGGTTAGCCACCATGCGGTAGAGAGATAGTTACGGCCTTCGGCGATCAATAAACCCCATTCTGGTACGGGCGGCGGGGTACCGTAGCCGAGAAAGCTCAGCGTGGAGAGGGCCAGGATAGCCTGACCAAACTGCAGCGTGGCAAAGGCGAGGACGGCGGTTAAGGCATTGGGCAGGATGTGTCGCCACAGCACCGCCAGGAACGTCCCGCCGCTGCCGAACGCTGCCTCGACATAATCCGTATGGCGGATGCGCACCACTTCACCGCGCGCGAGGCGGGCGAAGCTGGCAATGGAGGCCACGCCGACGGCAATCGCGGCATTAACGGTGCCAAATCCGAGCAGAATAATGACCGTCAGCGAGAGCAGCAGAGACGGAATGGACAACAGCACGTCGACAAAACGCATCAGGAAAGACTCGACGCGTCCGGCGAACGCCCCGGCAATGACCCCCAGGCCGGTGCCTGCCACCAGCCCCATCGTGACGGCAGCGAGCGCCGCGCTCAGGGAGTGGGACGCACCGTACACAATACGGGTGTAAACATCGCGGCCAAGCTGATCGGTGCCGAGCCAGTGGCCCGCCTGCGGCGCCAGACGTTGCGCTCCGGCGATGCCCTCAATCGGGCTGTAGTGGGTTAACAGGCCGGGCGCCACGGCGGCAAAAAGCGCAATAATAATGACCGCCCATGCCAGCCACAGTCCCGGCTGCCACGCGACGCCCTGCCAGCCGGGAACGCGTTTTCGCGCGGCGGCAGCGTAATCGACCAGGCTCATGATGCACCTCCGGTAACGGTTTGCAGACGGGGATCCAGCAGCGGCATCAGCAGATCCACCAGCAGATTGATCAGGACAAAACCGAGAGCGGAAATCATGACCACCGCCTGAAGCACGGCGATGTCCTGGTTATTCACCGCCTGCTGGGTCAGCTGCCCGAGCCCGCTGCGGCCAAAAACGGTTTCCGTGATCAGCGCCCCGGCAATCAGCTCGCCCAGCAGCAGCCCGGCAATGTTCAGGACCGGCAGCAGGGCGTTGCCGGTGACGTGACGCCATAGCACGGCGGTTTCACTCAGCCCTTTAGCCCTGGCCACGGCGACAAACGGCTGTGTCGCCACCTGGTCGAGGCTGCGCATCAGGATTTGTGCCAGCGGGGCGGAGATCGGGATCGCGACGGTCACGATCGGCAGGATCAGCCCCTGCAGCGGCGTCGGGTTAATCACCGGGATCAGCCGCAGCTGGAAAGAAAAGAGCTGGATGAGGGCAATCCCCAGCCAGAACGTCGGTAAGGAGATAAACAGGACCGGCAGAGACTGGAGGGTATTACTTAGCCAGCGCAGACCCGGCAGGCGCGACGCAAAGGCCAGCGCAAACGCCAGCAGGACCGCAAGTAAAAAGGCGGGCAGGGCGAGGCTCAGGGTATCCGGCAAATTGCTGGCAATCAGCGCGCTGACCGGCACCCCGGCCTGTAACGAGTAGCCGAAATCCCCGCGCAGCATCGCCAGCAGCGTGTGGCCGTATTGCTGCCAAAGCGGGCTGTCCGCGCCGTAGGCCACGCGCATCTCCTCGATTTGCGCCGGGCTTAAGCCCAGGTCCGGGTTCTGAAATTTAATCAGCACCGCGTCGCCCGGCAGCACCTGGAGCAACACGAACGAGAGGGTAAAGGCGGCCCACAAGACCAGCAGCCCGTGCCCAAAACGTTGAAGAAGTGCGTGGCGCATCGTCAGCTCCTCAGTGTTTCTCAAGCCACGCGCCGTAGAACGACGGGCGGCCGACCGCTTCAAAATTCACGCCTTTCAGCCATGGCGCACCGGCAAAGACCTGCGGCTCCTCGAAAATCGGAATGACGTAGGCGTTATCCAGCAGGTAGCGCTGGGCATCGCCGGTCAGCTGCAGGCGTTTTTGCGGGTCGACTTCGGCGGAGATATCCACCAGCAGCGCATTCAGCTTGTCGTCACGGAAGCTTTTGACCTTGTCGCTGGAGCCGCCTTTTTGCAGCAGCGCGTCGCGGTTAGCGGGGTAGAACATGCTTTTCACCACGTCAGGATCGGCGCGGCCCACTTCGGAGACGGTTAACGGGGTCTTCAGCGGATCAAGGTTATCCAGCGTGCGGCTGCCTGCGTCACCGGCTTTCACGCTCAGCGCCACGCCCACCTGACGCCACTGCTGGGCAACCAGCTGCAGCACCTCTTTATTTTGCGGCTGCGGCAGGGATTCATATACCGTCAGCGCCAGCCGCTGGCCGTCTTTGGCGCGGATGCCGTCGCTGCCCGCTTTCCAGCCCGCCTCGTCCAGCAGCTGGTTAGCTTTAGCCGGGTCAAAGGTCAATTTGTCGCTGAGATCGACAAAGCCAGCGGCGGAATTGGCAATCACCGACTTCGCCTGCGGATAGTTAGCCGAGAAGAGGGTCTCAACCACCTGTTTTGCATTGGTGGCATGCAGCAGCGCCTGGCGGACGCGAATATCGGAGACCAGCGGGTTATCCGGGCGGAAGCTGATGCTGTCGTTCACCCCGCGCGTTGGGGCAGCGTAGATCTTATAGCCCTGATCGGTCGCCTGCTTTTCGTCATACGCCTGCACCTGGCGAATAAAGTCGGCCTGACCGGCCAGCAGGGCGCCGACGCGCACGCTGTCTTCCTGAGTCACGATAAACTTGATGCCATCAAGATTGGCTGGCCCCTGTTGCGCCAGATTTTTGGGCCCCCACTGGTAGTCCTTTCGCGCTTCCAGCGTCACTTCGCGCCCCAGTTTCTCGTCCTTCACCACAAACGGGCCTGAGCCAATGATATGCCGGGCGTCACCCAGCTCTTCAAAATTGCGCTTGAGCGTGCTGAGCGAGACCAGGCCCGACCCGATGGTGGCGGTGCCCTGCAGGAATCCCGGTGACGGTTTTTTGAAGTAAAACTTCACGGTCAGCGGGTCGACCACTTCGCTGCGATCGTAGTTATTGATCACTTCTGACACCGGCAGGCGCTGCGCCTTGTTACCTAGGCCGTAGGTATCAAAGTTTTTCGCTACGGCGTTGGCGTCGAGCGGCGTGCCGTCGGAGAAGGTGATCCCCGGGCGAATTTTGAAGGTGTATTCGGTTTTATCGGCGTTGGTGGTCCAGCTTTCGGCCACCCACGGTTCGACCTGCAGCGTCTTTGGGTTTTGCCACGTCAGTTTGTCGGTGATCTGGTTCAGGATGCCGCCGTTCGGGTAGAAGCCGCCGGCGGGCGGATAGAGGTTAGTGTGCGCCTGTTGCTCCAGATAAATCAGCGTGCCGCCTTTGACCGGCGCATCGGCGGACCAGGCTGCGGTGGTCGTCAGAATCAGCGCCGTCAGCAGCGGCAGACGAAATGGGGTTTGCATGGTGAATTCCTTTGTTATCTTCTTGTTAGCGTCGGATTCATCATCGGGCGCGGGGGAAAACAAGGGAACAAAGGAATTAAGATAAGGATTGCCGGAAAATGGCTATAAAAAAACCGCTCCGGAGAGGAGCGGTGATGAAAGGTGGACGATTATGAACGTAAGTCGATCACCATACGGCCACGGATCTGGCCCTGTTCCATCTCTTTAAAGATGGCGTTGATGTCCTCAATAGGACGCATCGTCACTTTCGGCACCACTTTGCCCTCGGCTGCAAACTGGAAGGCCTCCTGCAGATCCTGACGGGTGCCAACCAGCGAACCCACCACCTGAATGCCGTCCAGCACCAGACGCGGAATATCGAGGCTCATCGCTTCCGGCGGCAGGCCAACCGCGACCACGCGGCCACCGGCACGCACGGCATCAACGGCAGAGTTGAATGCTGCTTTTGCGACGGCAGTGACGACGGCGGCATGCGCGCCGCCGGTTTTTTCCTGCACAATTTTAGCGGCATCTTCGCTGCGGGAGTTAATGGTGAGGTCCGCGCCCATGCTGGCCGCCAGCTTCAGCTGTTCGTCGTTAACGTCCAGGGCGATAACTTTGGCGTTAAAGACGTTTTTGGCGTACTGCAGCGCAAGGTTGCCCAGCCCGCCCAGACCGTAAATCGCAATCCACTGGCCCGGCTTAATACCCGATACCTTCACCGCTTTGTAGGTGGTCACGCCAGCGCAGGTAATGCTGCTGGCCGCCGCCGAATCCAGACCGTCCGGTACTTTTACCGCGTAATCCGCGGTGACGATGCACTCTTCCGCCATGCCGCCGTCGACGGAGTAACCGGCGTTTTTCACGTCACGGCACAGGGTTTCATTGCCGGAATTACAGTATTCGCAGTGGCCGCAGCCTTCAAAGAACCAGGCCACGCTTGCGCGGTCGCCGACTTTCAGCGACTTCACGCCAGGGCCGACTTCTTTCACGATACCAATTCCTTCATGGCCCAGGATAACCCCGGTCTTGTCGCCAAAATCACCGTTCTTCACGTGAAGATCGGTATGGCATACGCCACAGCACTCCATCTTCAGCAGGGCTTCCCCATGCTTTAGCGGGCGTAAGGTTTTTTCGGTGACGCTGACCTGGTGGTCCTGAGTGACAACAGCAGCCTTCATGTGTATCTCCTTGTTCATGATAAGAATCTGCATAGCAGGTGTAATACCCCTTAAGGATTAATACATTAGCCTGGTAATGCAAGGCTGCGGCAACATAATGTCATCATTTGATTCGATTTCAGATTAAGAATACGGCGATCCTCTAATAATTAAGGGGGAAAATGCTGGCCCGGCGAGGCGCTCGCCGGGCGCAGACTTACAGCTGGGCTTCTATCTCCTCTATCTCTTTACGCCATTGTGCCTGGAGCTGCGGCTTTTGATGCTTCGGCTTGCGCGCCAGATCGTCTTCCAGCAGCGTTTCCAGCGCGATCAGCCGCTCAAGCAGATCGTCATGCGGCGAGGGGTGAACCGTCGCGGCGACAGCGGGCGCAGTGGCTGTCACCAGCCCCGCGCGTTCACGCAGCCGCTCAAACACCGCTTCTGCATCGTGCCATTCGCTCAGCGTACCGTCCTCAATTAGCCAGAAACGGTTGCAGCTTTGGCTAATTAACTGACGGTCATGGCTGACCAGCAGGACGCCGCCTTCGAACTGCTGAAGGGTGTGCGCCAGCGCCTCTTTGCCTTCCATGTCCAGGTGGTTAGTGGGCTCATCCAGCATCAGCAGGCTGTAGCGGGCAAGCGTCAGGCCCACGAACAGCAGGCGCGAACGCTCGCCGCCGCTGAGCGTGCTGACCGTTTGTCCGTGACGCGCCCATGGGAAACCGGCGCTTATCAAGGCCATTTTGCGGTTCTGCGGATCCGGTGCAAAAGGCTCCAGCGCGTCGAGCAGCGTGGCGTTGTCCGGCAGCTGATGCAGCGTCTGGTCGTAGTAGCCTGGCGAGACGCGCGGATGGATTTTCAGCCCGCTGTCCGCCGGTTCATCCGTAAAATGTCGCCAGATAAGCTTCATCAACGACGATTTACCGCAGCCGTTACGACCGACAATCGCCACGCGATCGCCGCTTTTCAGCCGCGCCGTTTCGATGTTAAACAGCGGCGGTAGCCCAGGCGCGGGCGGGACGCCGAGGTTTTCCATCTCCAGCAGACGGTCAGCCCGCAGCGCGTCGCCGCGCAGGGTTAACGTCCACGGGCTGCCCGCCGTGAGCGCGGTCTGGCTCTCTTTGAGCCGTTCGACCTGTTTTTCCATCTGTTTGGCTTTGCGGGCCAGGTCTTCGTTATCGTAAACCTTACCCCAGGTCGCCAGACGTTTGGCGCTGGCGGTCACGCGGTCGATCTCCTTTTGCTCCGCCTTGTGGCGCTGCGCGTCGGTCTCATCTTTGGCTTCCAGCGCCTGACGTGCCGCCGTGCAGGGAAGGGCAAAGTAGTGCAGCGTTTTATCGCGCAGGATCCAGCTGCCGTTGGTGACGGCATCCAGCAGCTGTCTGTCATGCGAGACCAGCACAAAGCTGCCCGACCAGTTCTGTAGGAAGTGTTCCAGCCAGAGCATGGTCGGCAGGTCCAGGTGGTTGCTGGGTTCATCCAGCAGGAGCAGATCCGGCTCGTGAATCAGCGCCCGGGCCAGCAGCAGGCGGGTGTGCTGCCCGCCGCTCAGCGTGGCGGAGTGCAGCATCATATCCTGCGGCGTAAAGTCCATGCCTGCCAGCAGCGTTTCGGCTTTCCAGCGCAGGCTATCGCGCTCAGCAAAAGGCAGCTGTGCGAGTACGGCATCCAGCATGGTGAGCGGTAAAATAGCGTCCGGGAGATGTTGCTCCACACGCGCCATCAGGCAATGCCCGGCCAGCGCTACCGTTCCGGCAGCGGGTGAATCCGTGCCGTCCAGCACCTTCAGCAGCGTACTTTTTCCGCAGCCGTTATCGCCCAGCAGGCCAATGCGGTCGCCTTTTTTCAGCGTAAAGGAGAGTGAGTCGAAGAGCGTGCCAAACGCCGTATCAACGCGTAAAGATTGTGCAGTGAGTAAAGTGCTCATTGTTGCTTACCCAAGAGTTACAGGCATGTTTATGCCTCGTCAAACATCGCTGACGATAACTCAGTAAGCCCGAGAGAAGGGATTTCAGGGGTTGGTGTCTTCGCTCAAGCCGAAGTTATCGCAGCACGATACCGATAACGCTTGAGCGGGTGCGATCGCCAAATGTATGTGAAACATTGAAAATTTCACGATACAGCATAATTGGCCTCCTTATATATTCAGTGGGTTAATGGATGAAAGGAGTGTAGCGGGGGAAAAGGGGTTTGGCTAGGGGGTGGGACGAATGTAATTCCCTCTCCTATGGGAGAGGATTAGGGTGAGGGGAACATACGGCTCTGGTGGTCATTACGTTCACTTTATGTTCCTTGCTACTCTTTAGCGATGTGACCGGTGAACGTGCCAGGGTGGCTCAGTCGCCACCACCCTGGCGACCCGGGCTCCCGGCGGTAAATCGCCGCTTCGCGGTGCCCTCAGCTTATTCCTTCAGGCTATCGGGTCGGGCATGAGCCTGCATCCCTGCAGGCCACGCCCTCTCGGCGCATCCCTGCGCCTCGCCCCGGCCTTACGGAAACGCTTCGGCGATTTACAGCCGGACCAGGGTGTCGCTGTAAGTCATTCATTTTCATGAAGCAACATTCATCGCATCCGGTAAAAAAAATTACTGGGATTCCTGAGCACACAGGGAGAGCCCCCGTAGGCCCGGTAAGCGAAGCGCCACCGGGCGATTGGGCCGCACCGCGTCTCCCACTGGGAGAGGGAACGGTCAAAGCGGATCAAATCGACGTACGGCGATAGCTGCGGTATTCAGGCTTCCAGAAGTTGTCGTCGATGGCCTGCTGCAGCGCGTCGGCAGAGGTTTTCACCGCCACGCCCTGCTGCTGCGCCATTTTACCCACTGCAAACGCGATAGCGCGCGACACCTTGTGAATGTCCTTCAGCTCAGGCAGAACCAGACCTTCGCCGTCGTTGACCAGCGGCGAGTGGCCCGCCAGGGTCTCGCTCGCCGACATCAGCATTTCGTCGGTGATGCGGGACGCGCCGGAGGCGATAACGCCCAAACCAATGCCCGGGAAGATATAGGAGTTGTTGCACTGGGCAATCGGATAGGTTTTATCCTTCCACACCACCGGATCGAACGGGCTGCCGGTGGCAACCAGTGCGTTACCTTCGGTCCAGGCGATGATGTCTTGTGGCGTCGCCTCCACGCGGGACGTCGGGTTAGACAGCGGCATCACGATAGGGCGCTCGCAGTGCTTGTGCATCTCGCGAATAATCTCTTCGGTGAAGAGACCGGTTTGCCCGGAAACGCCGATCAGAATATCCGGCTTCACGTTGCGCACCACGTCCAGCAGGGAAAGGACTTCGTTGTCGGTATCCCAGTTTTTCAGGTTTTCGCGTTTCTGCACCAGCTTGGTCTGGAACGGCAGCAGGTTCGGCATGCCGTCGGTCAGCAGGCCGAAACGGTCCACCATAAAGACGCGGGAGCGGGCCAGCTCTTCGCTTAACCCTTCGCGCTGGGTCTGGGCGATAATCTGCTCGGCAATACCGCAGCCCGCGGAGCCTGCGCCCAGGAAGACGATTTTCTGGTAGCTCAGCTGGCTTCCCGCTGCACGGCTGGCGGCGATGAGCGTACCCACCGTCACGGCCGCGGTGCCCTGGATATCGTCGTTAAAGGAGCAGATCTCATCGCGATAGCGGTTCAGCAGCGGCATCGCGTTTTTCTGCGCGAAGTCTTCGAACTGCAGCAGCACGTCCGGCCAGCGGTGCTTCACGGCCTGAATGAAGTCGTCGACAAACTGATAGTACTCGTCGTCGGTAATACGCGGATGGCGCCAGCCCATATAGAGCGGGTCGTTGAGCAGCTGCTGGTTGTTGGTGCCGACGTCTAGCACCACCGGCAGGGTATACGCCGGGCTGATGCCGCCGCAGGCGGTGTAGAGTGAGAGCTTACCGATGGGGATCCCCATCCCGCCAATGCCCTGGTCGCCGAGGCCAAGAATACGTTCGCCGTCGGTCACCACAATTACTTTGATATTGTGGTTCGGCACGTTCTGCAGAATATCGTCCATGTTGTGACGGTTCTGATAAGAGATGAATACCCCGCGGGAGCGACGGTAGATCTCGGAGAAACGCTCGCAGGCGGCACCCACCGTCGGGGTGTAGATCACCGGCATCATCTCTTCAAGATGGTTTTGTACCAGGCGATAGAAGAGGGTTTCGTTGGTGTCCTGAATGTTACGCAGGTAGATGTGTTTGTCGATTTCCGTTTTGAAACCCTGGTACTGGATCCACGCACGCTCTGCCTGTTCTTCAATGGTTTCAACCACTTCTGGCAGCAGGCCCAGCAGGTTAAAGCTGCTGCGCTCTTCCATGCTGAAGGCGCTGCCTTTGTTGAGCAGGGGAAATTCAAGTAAAACCGGTCCGGCGTATGGGATGTATAAGGAACGATGTTTTTTCAGTTTGTTGTCCATGTCACTCACTCTTTTTATGAAGATCCGTCCCTGACACTGCTGTTTGTCATCTTTCTGGCCTGTGCGATGGGGTGCGGTCCGGCGGTATTATAAAGGAGCTAAATATTAATTACCGCAACACATAAACAAAAACACCATCGGGATTACCGATGGTGTTCTGGATCTCAGTCTGGAACTTACTTGCCGGCGTGGCGTTTTCTGCCGGTGGCGTGAGTGACTTGCGTTTCATGGTCGCCTTCAATCACCACTTTGCGCTGATTAGAAAGCTTGTAGTTCAGTCCCAGAATATGGCGTGCCTGACGGTTCGATTTCATATTAACTCCTCAATCCTGTTGATAGTTTTAAGGACCAGTTTGCTTACGCAAAAGAAATGTAACCCCTTAGGTTGCAGATCCAGCTTAGCAGGTTTTTACAAGGGTGCGTTTTGCCCGCTGACGACGTAGTTAATGGTCTGCTGGTAGATGTCACTGAGGATGTCATTATCTGTGGATTCCACCCACTTAGTGAGTTCCATCAAAATGTCATCTTCAGTCACAGCACCGTGCTCGGCGTGAAGACCCTGTGCAATCGCGTTAACGAGTTCAGGTTGTGCTGCTGCGGTATTTGCCGGGTAATAAGTAAACATGCTGCCTCCGTGTCGTTGTCTGTTTAATGGTACGGCTCGCAAAAAATTTAATTCACAAACAGAATGGCAAATATTTTCCCGGTTGTGGCTCAGATTCATCTTAGAAATAAAAATGACATAAGTGTATGCTTTTGTGTGCTTTTGAAATGCAGGGGTAAATCGACGTGGCGCTGAGAGAATATTATGACGGTGCTCCTGCTATCTCGAAAAAATAGCAGGAGCAGCGTTTAAATTACCACTTCATTTCGCCGGTATTCACCTTAGCGCTTAATTCCAGCGAGCTCTCTTCAGCCAGATTCGGATACTGTTTTTTCAGGGTGCTGATGACGCCCGCAGAATCTTTATGAACGGACAAGGCCTTTTCAAAGCGCTGGAGATAGTCACGGGTAAAATCAATCGCACCCGTCCCGGCTGGCGGGGTACCCAGATAGTGACCCGGGATCACGCGCTCGGGTTTGTGCGCCGCCATGTTCACCAGCGTTTCCTGCCACTGCTTACGGCTTTCCGCTGTCTGGGTGTCCGCCGTCCAGACGTGAATCCCCCAGGCTACGCCAGTGCCGCCGAGGATGGTCTTTGCGGACGGGATCCATACATAGGCCGCATAGCTGTCAGGCTGTTCGATGTCGATCTTCTCCCCGTCAACCATAAACGTGGTGGAGGCGAGCACCTGCGGGACGACCAGCTCCGTTGGCGCGCCGTCTTTCATCTGCGGCCCCCAGAAGGCGAGCTTGGCGTCTTTGGTAGCCTTGATGTGATCAACCACGTGCTGCGTGGCCACCACTTTGGCGTTCGGGAAGGCTTTGACCAGCGGCTGCAGGCCAAAATAGAAATCCGGATCGCCGGAGGTGATCACAATCTTGTTCAGGGTCTTACCGCTTTGACGAATTTTCTCTACCAGCGCTTCGCCATCCTTCACGCTGAACTGCGCGTCAAACAGCACCGCCTCTTTCGGGCCGGAAACCAGCGTGGAGGAGACAGCGAAAATGCCTTTCTCCTGCGGGTTATAGGTATCAATGCTTAACGGCGCGGCAAAAGCAGCCGGCGTGAAAAGGGTGGAAAGCAGGGCAAGGTGAGTGAATTTCATGCTGTTGTCTCTGTTGTTCAGGAATGTCTCTATTGTACGGAAATTCGCATTTGCCAGAATTCCTGAAACAAGACATGCTTAGTTTCATAAATCGAGCAGATGGAGTTGATATGGATCGCGTGATTGCCGCTCAGGTTTACAACCGAATATGCGAGCTGGGAAGTTTGAGCGCGGCGGCCCGGGCGCTGGGTATTTCCCGCCCAATGGTGAGCCGCTACCTTGAACAGATGGAGAAATGGGCGGGCACGCGGCTGGTAAACCGCTCCACGCGCAAGCTGACGCTGACCGTGGCAGGCGAAAAGGTGCTGCAAAAAACGCGGACGCTCTCGCAGATCTCGCAGGAAATTGAAGGCCAGTCGGAAAAAGATCTCCCGTCTGGCACCCTGCGGGTGGCCTGCGCGCACTTTACCGCCATGCACCTGATTGCACCGGTCCTGCCCGGTCTGCTCTCGCGCTACCCGCAGCTGCGCATTGAGCTGGACGTGAATAACCACCCGGTCAGCCTGGTGGGAGAGCGCATTGACGTCGCCGTACGCATTACGGATAACCCTGAACCCGGCATGATTGCCCGCCGGCTGGGGGAGTGTCGTTCGGTCCTTTGCGCCTCGCCGGACTATCTGGCGCAGCACGGCACGCCCGGCAGCCCCGAAGAACTAGCCCGGCATAACTGCCTGCACTACAGCTTTTTTGCCGGGCAGTCCTGGCACTTCCTGACGCCGGAGGGCGAAAGCCTGAGCGTGGCCGTCAGCGGCAACCTGAGCGCCAGCATCTCTTCGCTGCTGATGGACGCTGCGATTAAGCACTGCGGTATCGCCATGCTGCCGGAGCGTGAAGCGCGTGCCGCGCTGGAGCAGGGATGGCTGGTGCCGGTACTGGCGGCGCTGGAGCCGAAGCCGCTGGCCATCCATGGGATTTATCAGTCCCGGGAATACCAGCCTGCCGCGCTGCGGGCGTTCCTTGATGAGCTGGCCCGCTATCTGGCATGAGCGCGGCGTTTGCCGTCGTTTACTTAGCCTTTAGCCAGGGGGAGGCCGTGCTCCAGAAAATAATATCCGCCCCGAGATAATTTTCCGCGAACCGATCAAATTCTGCTTTGGTGAAGGGCTTGCCGGTCTCAGGGTTCTTATAGGTCAGGGTCGGTTCCTGAACCGCCATGGCGATAAGCGGCAGCGTCTGTTTATTTTTATGGAAGAAAGGATAGGCATTCTTCATATGCGCCTTGCGGTTGGGAACAATGTCCGGCCCACCGAGGCCGACACTGTTGGCGCTGGCATACGCAAAAAGACGCCCCATGTAGTTGTGGTCATTATCCCATTCGCACGGCCAGAAGTTCACGTATTGCACCACGTGTGATTTCTGAAAAGCCTTGCGCGCAAAGGCCAGGTTTTCCATTTCTCCCGCAAAATAGCTGTCGCAGGTAAATCCGGCGGGCGGATTTTTTTCGTCAAGATCGATGGCGGTTTCAGGCAGGTTTACGCCATATACCTCGCCATCAAAGCGTTTCGCGAGGGCGGCCAGCAGCGCCTGGTAGCGCTGGCGCACCGCGGGATCCCATTGACGCGCCACCCAGCCTGAACCGACCGGCTTCCCTTCGCCGGGGTTATCGAACTGCGGTGCAATCCCGCCTCCATATTGCTTATCGTGCATCAGATAGTCCGGCACGTAGCGCGCGTCCGGCTCGAAGAAACGATCCTGGATTTGAATAAAGAGCTTTTTTCGGACTGCCTTAACGCGCGCCAGATCTTGCTCAATTCGCGAGAAGTCATAGTTGTCCTTCTCGGGTTCAAGCAAGCGCCAGTTGTAAACGATCTGCACGCCGCCGATATCGCTTCGCACAACGAGCGGGAACGCCGCGTCGAGCTCGCCGGAGCTGGTATAGATAAAGTTCTCGGGCGTTTTCGCCTGCAAAGGCAACGATAGAGCGAGGGTAGCGATCGCAACGGCCATCCTGATTTTTAGCGCCATAGGTTTATCCTTTTTGTCGGTACAGCAGGTGTAAGTCCCGGAATTGTCTGTGTTCCAGGGGCAGTCAGATGCGTAGTCTATACTTAACCCTTTGTAAGCCAAAAGGAGAGCAAGAATGACTATTCATAAGCACGGTTCGGCACACTGGTCTGGCGACATTAAGCGCGGTAAAGGAACGGTTTCCACCGAGAGCGGCGTTCTCAATCAACAGCCTTATGGCTTTAATACCCGTTTTGAGGGTGAAAAGGGGACCAACCCCGAAGAGCTGATCGGCGCGGCACATGCGGCCTGCTTCTCGATGGCGCTGTCGCTGATGCTCGGCGAAGCGGGCTATACCGCCGACGCCATTGACACCACCGCGGATGTCTCCCTCGATAAAACGGACGGCGGTTTTGCCATCACCAAGGTTGCCCTGAAGAGCAAGGTGACCGTTCCCGGCATCGCCCCTCAGCAGTTCGACGGTATTATTCAGAAAGCCAAAGCGGGCTGTCCGGTTTCGCAGCTACTGAAAGCCGAAATTACGCTGGACTATACGCTTAACTAAGCCTCAGCCGGGCTGGTGCCCGGCTATCCCTTCAGCGCGGCGGGAAACACCTCCGCAAGCCAGGCAATAAACACCTTAAGACGGTGCGTCAGATGGCGGTTCTGAGGGTATACCACGTGAAACGGATAGGCGGCAGGGCGCCAGTCGCCCAGGATCGGCGCCAGCGTTCCCGCCTGTAAATACGGCTTTGCCGAATACTCAAACGTCTGCACGATCCCCAATCCTGCCACGGCCGCCGCCAGGTGGGCATTACTTTCATTTATGCCGAGATAATGGGGGATATTGATTTCCATCGCCTCGCCATGCCGCCTGAAGCGAAAGGGAAACGCCCGCCCGGTGACGGGCGAGAGGTAGCTAATGAGCTTGTGGCCGTTGCACAGCTCCTGCGGATAGGCTGGAACGCCATGGTTTTTCAGGTAGCCCGGCGTCGCGCAGGTCACCATTTCGGCGTTACCAATATGGCGAGCGATAAGGGTCGAATCGTCCAGCGGGCCGCCGCGGATCACGCAGTCTACGTTACCGCTGATCAGATCCACCGGACGATCGGCTACCCCAAGGTCGATGCGGATATCCGGGTAGCGCCGCATAAAGTCCGGCAGCAGGGGGATGAGCACGTCCCGGGCGGTGGAGCCGCCCACGTCAACCCGCAAATGCCCTTTGGGCGTCGCGCGGGAAATGCGAAACGCGGTGTCGATATCTTCGATATCTATCAAGACCCTGAGCGCTTTTTCATAGTATTCCATCCCTTCCGGCGTCGCGACCACCCGGCGAGTCGTCCGGTGCAGGAGGCGTATCTCCAGATGCGTCTCAAGCGATTTCACCAGCTTGCTCAGCGTGGCGATCGGCATGTTCAGCGAGTCCGCCGCGCGGGTAAAGCTGCCGGTTTCCACCACCCGGGTAAAGGCGCGCATCGCCATGAGCTGATCCATGAGACTCCCTCTGATTATTTCTGTATGTGAATAGTCATTTTCATTTTTGCTGGTTTTTCACTAATCCCGCAAGGGCTAAAGTTTGTCCAACGCAAACCCAACAAAAGGTAAATGACATGAACACGACTCTCTCAGGAAAAATCGCACTGGTCACCGGCGGCAGCACCGGCATCGGTCTTGCCACGGCGCAGGAGCTGGCGGCACAGGGCGCGAAGGTGTACATCACCGGACGACGTCAGGCCGAGCTGGACGCGGCGGTGGCTGAAATTGCTTCAACGGCAGTGGGCATTCGCGCTGACGTGTCAAAACTGGCGGACCTGGACGAGGTCTATGCCCGGATAGCCAAAGAAGAAGGCCGCCTCGATATTCTGTTCGCCAATGCGGGTGGCGGCGATATGCTGCCGCTGGGCGCGATCACCGAAGAGCAGTTTGACCGGATTTTCGGCACTAACGTCCGCGGGGTGCTGTTTACGGTACAGAAGGCGCTGCCGCTGCTCTCCGCCGGATCCTCGATTATTCTGACCGGCTCGACGGTGTCCATTAAGGGGACGGCAAACTTTAGCGTCTACAGCGCCAGCAAGGCCGCCGTGCGCAACTTTGCCCGCTCCTGGGCGCTGGATTTGCAGGGCCGTGGGATCCGCGTCAACGTGGTAAGCCCGGGCCCAATCAAAACGCCTGGCCTCGGCGACCTCGTGCCGGAAGGACACCGCCAGGGGCTGTACGACGCGCTGGCCGCTCAGGTGCCGCTCGGCCGTTTAGGCGCGCCGGGTGAGGTGGGTAAAGCGGTGGCGTTTCTGGCCTCCGATGCGGCCAGCTTTATTAACGCCACCGAGCTGTTCGTGGACGGCGGGATGGCGCAAATCTAACCCAGACTGCGCCAGCAGCGGACGTCACGGCCCTCGCGAGAGGGCTGTAACGGCTGAGGACGCTCGCACCCCTGCGCGGCCATCGGGCATCGGTCGCGGAAAAAACAGCCTTCGGGCAGACGGCGGTTGCCGGGAAGCTCCGTTTTGCGTAAGGCCAGCGTTTCATCCAGCGGTTCACCGGTGCGCGGAACCGAATCGAGCAGCAGGCGGGTGTAAGGATGGCGCGGCTCGCCAAGCACCTGCGCGGCGCTGCCCAGCTCCACAATCTGCCCAAGGTACATCACCGCCACGCGGTCGCTCATGTGCCGGACCACCGAGACGTTATGTGAGATCAACACGTAGGTCAGATTACGCTGCTGTTGTAGCGTCACCAGCAGGTTGAGGATCTGCGCCTGCACGGAAATATCCAGCGCGCTGGTGGGTTCATCGAGCACGATGATATCCGGATCGGACGAGAGCGCCCGGGCGATGGCAATGCGCTGGCGCTGCCCGCCGGAGAAGGCGTGCGGAAGCCGGTCGAGATATTCCGGGCGAATGCCCACCTGCAGCGCCAGGTTTTCAGCCAGCTGGCGGCGGTCGCGCTCGCTGCTGCGCTTTTGCACCCACACCGGCTCGGTGATGATTCGCCAGACCGGCAGGCGCGGGTCAAGCGAGGAGAGCGGATCCTGAAACACCATCTGCATGCCGCCCGCGTGGTGCGCCCGCTGGCAGGCGCCGGTGCTGGGCTTAAGCATGCCCATCAGCAGCTGGGCGAGCGTGCTTTTCCCACAGCCGGATTCCCCGACAATGCCAAGCGTTTCTCCCCGACGGATCTCAAGGTCGAGCCCGTTGAGCGCATGGACCCGTTCCGTCACGCGACCCAGCCAGTTTTTGCGCGCCGCAAAGTTCACGTGCAGGCTATCCAGTTCCAGCAGTACATCAGACATGGGCTTTCTCCCGTTGTGGATACCAGCAGGCGGCCTGTTGGCCCTCTGCGCCAGTGGGCGCTAAGCGCGGCGTTTCGCTGCATTTCGCCCCGGCGGCAAAGCAGCGCTCGCGGAATGCGCATCCCTGCGGAAGCTGGCTGAGGTTGGGCACCGTGCCGGGGATGGCGGGAAGCGGGGCGCGCGGCTGGCCGTTTTCCGGCGCGCACTGCAGCAGACCAATAGAGTAGGGATGCACGGGCTGGTGGATCAGCGTTTGCGTGGTGCCGCTCTCGATCACGCTGCCCGCATACATTACATACACTCTGTCGCAGAGCTGTGACACCACGGCCATATCGTGGCTGATAAACAGCACCGAGGTGCCGCTGGCCCGCGCCTTGTGCTTCAGCAGGCGCAGCACCTGCAGCTGAACGGTGACGTCCAGCGCCGTGGTTGGTTCGTCGGCGACGATCAGCTCCGGCTCGCAGGAGAAGGCAAGGGCAATCATCACCCGCTGGCGCATGCCGCCGGAGAGTTCAAACGGATAGCGCGCCATGACCGCTTTCGCGTCCGGGATTTGCATCTCTTCCAGCAGGGTAATCGCCTTCTGCTGCGCCTCACGCCGGGAAAGCGGTTGATGCTGGCGGATCACCTCTACCATCTGTTTGCCAATCCGCCGCGTCGGGTTGAGGGCGGTCATGGGCTCCTGAAAAATCATCGCGACCTTTGCGCCGCGCCACTGGCGAAGCTGTTTCTCGGACGCCGTCAGGACATTTTCGCCGAGTAATTTCACCTGACCATGATGAATGCGGTAGCTGCCTTCCGGCAGCAGACGCATGGCGAGCATGGCGGTCACGGATTTACCCGAACCGGATTCGCCCACCACGCCGACAATTTCACCCCTGCCGATCTCCAGCGAGACGTGGTTCAGCGCGTGGACCTCGCCGCGGAAAATCGGGAAGCTCAGATGCAGGTCTTCAATCTTGAGAACCGGGTCGGTCATCACTGTTTACCTCCTGACTTCGGATCCAGCAGATCGCGGATGCCATCCCCAAACAGGTTAAAGCCCACGGCGGTAATCAAAATCGCCGCTCCGGGAAACGCGCAGTACCACCACTGGTCCAGAACGTAGTTACGGCCGACGGCCACCATCGCGCCCCATTCGGCGGTCGGCTGCTGCGCCCCCAGGCCAATAAACCCCAGCGTGGCGGCCATCAGGATGGCGCTGCCGATGTCCAGCGACGCCTGCACGATCAGCGGCGGCAGGGCGTTGCGCAAGATATGCCAGCTGATCACATGCCAGCGGGATGCGCCAAAGGTGCGGGCCGCCTGCACGTAGGTAAACTGGCGCACCACCAGGGTTTGGCCGCGCGCCAGGCGGACGTAAAACGGAATGCGGACAATCGCAATCGCCAGCATGGCGTTAAACAGGCTCGGCCCGAGCGCGGCGGCCAGCGCCATGGTCAGCACCAGGGAAGGTATCGAGAGCATAATGTCCATCACCCGCATGATGACGGCGTCGCCGCGCCCGCCCAGCACGCCGGACAGACAGCCCAGCAGCGAACCGATGCCGCCCGCAATTACCACCACCGCCAGCCCGGCGGTAATGGACTGCTGGCTGCCCGCCAGCACGCGGCTGAACAGATCGCGGCCCACCTCGTCGGTACCAAACCAGTGCTGCGCGGATGGCGCCTGCAGGCGCGCGGTCAGATCCAGCGCGTTCGGGTCGTGCGGCACGATCCACGGTGCGGCCACCATAATGAAAAGCATCACCAGCATTATGACGCCGCCAACGATCGTGAGCGGACTTTGGCGCAGCATCCAGAACAGCTTTGCCCAGTTGATGCGTTGTCTGGCGGTTTTCACCGGGACGGGCGTTTCCTGCGTTAACATCATTCGGCACCTCCGCGCCCGATTCGCGGGTCAATCCACAGGTAAAGCAGATCGACCACCAGATTAACCAGCACGTAGGCCAGCGAAACAACGACGGCAAAGCCCATCACGGCGGGGAAATCGAGCGCCTGAATGGACGTCACCACCCAGGCGCCCATGCCCGGCCAGGCAAAGACGGTTTCGGTCAGCACGGCCCCGTAAAGCAGATCCCCCAGCGCCAGCCCGAGCACGGTAATTGACGGGATCATCGCATTCGGCAGGGCGTAGCGCAGGACGATATACCAGCCGGGCAGGCCGCTGGCGCGGGCCGTGCGGATGTAGTCTTCGCTAAGCTGCTCCAGCATCGCGGAACGGACCTGACGCGCCACGATACCGAGATGCACAAATGCCAGCGTCAGCGAGGGTAAAATCAGGTGCTGCAGCGCATTGAAAAAGACCTCGCCGTTGCCTTCCAGCAGCGCGTCCAGCAGATAAAAGCCGGTGACGTGCGTCGGCGGATCGAGCCAGTCGTCCAGCCTGCCGCCGCCCGGCAGGATTTGCAGGTGCCCGTAGAACAGCACAATGACGCCCAGCCCAAGCCAGAAGGCCGGGGTGGAGATCCCGGTCATCGCCATCAAACGCACCAGGTGATCCAGCCAGCGGTTGCGGTACACCGCCGATAAAATTCCCAGCGGCACGCCGATGACCAGCGCCAGCAGGAGGGAACAAAAGGCCAGCTCCAGCGTGGCGGGGAAAAAGGCCTTCAGGTCTTCCGCAACCGGGCGTCCGGTACGGATAGAGGTGCCTAAATCACCGTGGACCAGGGCGTCCACGTAGCGGCCAAACTGAACGTACAGCGGCTGATCCAGCCCCAGCTGCTGGCGAATGTTCTGCACGATGTCGTCGCTGGCGCGGTCGCCGGCCAGCAGACGGGCCGGATCGCCGGGGATCAGGTGTGAAATAATAAAAGTGATAATACAGACACCGGCCACCACCAGGAGTAACCCCCAGCAGCGCTGGCGCACGATGCTCCAGAACGTCATACACTTTCCCCCGGCGAAACGGTTACTTGCTCATGGTGGCGATGTTAAACACCTGCTCGAGCATCGGATTAAAGGTGAAGCCTTTGACCTCTTTGTTCATCGCCAGCTGGTAGTTCTTCTGGAACAGATAAACGTAGGCCGCCTCGTCGATAACCACTTTCTGCGCCTGCTGGTAATCTTTAGTGCGTTCCGCCTGGTCCGTGGTTTTCAGCGCGGCCTGCAGCAGGGAATCGACCTCTTTGTTCTCATAGAACGAACGGTTGCCCGGCAGACCTTTCTTGTCCGATTCGAACCAGTAGTTCATAAACATGTACGGGTCGGCAAAATCCGGGCTCCAGTTGCCGATGGCGATGTCGTAATCGCCTTTGCCGACGCGGTCTCGCATGGTGGCGTTGGCCAGTTTCTCCAGCTTGACGTTAATGCCGATCTTGCCGAGGCTGGCCTGAGTCGAAAGGGCGATAGGCTCCCAGTTTGGATCGTTGTCCGAGTAGAGGAAGGTCAGGCTGGCGGGCTTGTCTTTGACCTTCTCCAGGGCTGCTTTAGCTTTGGCTTCGTCGAAGCTGTACTGCATGGCCGTGGCGTCAAAGCCCCACATGCCTTCCGGGATCGGGCCGCGCATCTGCTTGCCGTTGCCGCTCAGAATGCCTTTCACCATCCCCTCATAGTCCGTCGCCCAGGAGACCGCGCGGCGTAAATCCACCTGATTGAGCGGCGCTTTGCTGTTGTTGAGGTAGAGGTAGGTCACGCGCAGAGACGGGTATTCGGCGACGGCGACTTTGCCTTCCTGCTTCAGGGCCGACAGCTGATCGACCGGCAGGGAGTCGGCAATGTCCAGATCGCCGCGGGAAAGCTGCAGACGGCGCGACGCGCTCTCACCGATAATTTTCACCGAGACGCGCTTGAAGTGCGGCTTGTCGCCCGACCAGTGCGGGTTTGGCACCAGAATCAGCTGCTGGCCTTTCTGCCAGCTCTTCAACATAAACGGCCCGGAGCCAGCGGTGTTTTGCGCCAGAAAGCCGCGCGCGTCGTCCGCGGCATTGGCCTTCAGCACCGTCGGGTTAATGATGGAGGCGCCGTCGTTCGCCAGGGTGTAGAGGAAAGGCGCGAACGGCTGGCTGAGGGTGAATTTCACCGTGTGCTCATCAACGGCATCAATTTTCAGATCTTTTGGAAAGGCTTCAGACGGCCCCTGGCTGAGCTTCAGCAGGCGTTCGAAGGAGAGTTTGACCGCCTCGGCGGTGACCGGCGTGCCGTCGGAGAATTTGGCGTTATCCGCCAGGGTGAAGGTCCACTCTTTCTGGTCGTCGGAGGCTTTCCAGCCCGTCGACAGATCGCCTTCCACCTCGGTTGAGCCGGGCTTGTACTTGACCAGACGCTGGTAGGACGGATAGGTGACGGTCCAGTCGTTGTTATCGATGGTGATGGCAGGGTCGAGTGTTTGCGGGTCGGCGGCTTTACCGATCGCCAGCATGTCTTTCGGGACGGCAGCCAGCGCCAGCGGTGCACTCAGAGCCAGCGTGGCGGCAATGACGGTCGAGAGAAGCGATGTTTTCATGGCAGTGCTCCAGGTTTAAAGAGGGGTGTGCGTCAGGGGAAAACAGGCAAAACGGTCATCAAGCAGCGGGTAGCTGGCGGCGTTCGGCAGTTCGAAGTGCCACCATTCGCTGCCGATCCCGACAAAACCGCCGCCGAACATGATGGCGTTCAACAGCAGACGGTTGCGCTGGGCGTGGGGCGGCACGGAAGGGTGATACGGATGCGAGCGGTCATGCATTTCGTCAAAACCGGCGCCCATATCCAGCACGGCGTTATGCTCGTCCATCAGGGTCACGTCGATGGCCGTGCCGCGACTGTGGTTGGAGCCAATCGCCACGTCGACAACATATTCCGGGTTCGGGCAGGCCTCCCACAGCTGGGCCTGCGCCTGCTGCGGCCGATAGGCGTCGTAAACCACCAGCTTCAGTCCGGCCAGCGTGGCAATGCTGATGGCTTTTGCCAGCGCGGTGGCCGCGTCGGTATGCAGCAGGCACAGCGCCTCCTGGTAAATTGGGCGGCCGGTAATATTGTCGGCGGTGGCGTACTTCAGATCGATATGCAGCGTGGGGAACGTCTTCGCCACATCAATCAGTTCACTCTCTACGGGCATAGCTCCGCTCCTTTAGCGTTCGAATTGACCAAACTCTTGTTGTAATTGTCGGTTTACTGCCAGGCGCGCCGGGAGCGCATCGCCCAGCGCTTCCACCACGCCCGACAGCAGCAGGTTGAACAAACAGCTCACAGGGGCAAGTGAATCCCAGAAATGACCGGTATCGGTTTTCACCTGCAGTAAATCCATCGGGTAATCCCGCGCCCACGGGCACCAGATGTCGGTGATTAAGGCCAGCGGAATGCCTTTCTCGCTCGCGACGCGGCAGTACTGGCGGGCCATCGTGGAGTAGGTGCGCGTATCGGTCAGCACGACATAAGGGTGCGCAAACCCGGAGTTAAGGGATTCCACCCAGCTGCCGGAAGCGCCTTCGGCATAGCTCACCCGCGGGCGGAGGTATTCAAGGTGGCTGAAGAAGGCGTTGGCGATCCCGCGCGTGGACTGGATCCCCAGCACAAAGACCGCGTCCGCGTGGGCCAGATGGTGCACTACCTGGCGGAAGGCGTCCGTTTGCGCCAGCTGATACACCTGCGTGATGGCGTCCACTTCCAGCGACAGGGCGTGCTGAAGGCGGTTGGGCAGGGGGCGCTGCTGCTGCCAGGAGTCGAGGCGCTCGTTCATGCCCCAGGGCTGATACGGATCGCGCAGGCTCTTTTTGGCATCTTCCAGGTTGCGATATCCCAGCTTGCGCAGGAAGCGTCCGACGGTGATCCCGCTGGTCCCGCTTGCCAGCCCGACGCTCTCCGCCGTTTCAAACGGGATTTGCGCGGCGTGCGCCAGCAGCCAGCTTCCGACCCGCTTTTCGCTGGGCGTGAGCTGGCTGAAGGTCGCCTCGATACGGCTTAACATCTCGGGTTTCGTCGTCATACCGCCTCGCTGTTAACAGGCTGTCAAAAGCTGAATATGTGTTACCGGGTTAACAATGCATGACGCGTGCCATGTTCACAGAAGGGCGAAAACCCGCTGCGCAGTAAACTTCATGCAATATTTGGTTAACCAATGATCAACATTTGTGCAGCGTAGTTCACTTTTGGTGCACTGGCTGACCTGGCAGGGATGAATTTGGTGAATACGTCAGCCCGTTCACATTTTTGATAAGATAGAAAGACAGTGAACATAAAAGGGATCCCGGCATGGCGAATTGGCCCTGGCGAGTCAGCGTGCGCCTGGTGGCGCTTGCAAAGAAAACAGGGATGGTCGTGGGGATCGTCCTAGTCGTCCTGCTGGCGGTGCGGGTCTATCTCTCGCAGCAGGGGCCGGAACTGCACCCGTGGCACACCTGGCGGGGAGATGAGATGTCCGTTCGCGAGCTGGATAACGCCGATTTTGCCGGGTACCTCGCCCGTGAAAAGGCGATTTTCACCGATCTGGATAACGCGGTGACGGCGAAAACAGCGGGCGAGGATCAAACCCCGTTAAACCGCTACTACCGCCAGAGCCTGGTGTGGCCCGGCCAGTTTGCCCCCGATGCCAACCGCTCCTTTGTGCTGATGCCAGCCGGGAAGCCGCGCGGCGCGGTGGTGCTTCTGCACGGCCTGACCGACTCGCCTTACAGCGTCAGGCACCTTGCCGTGAACTATCAGCAGCACGGCTTTGTGGCCGTGGTCCCGCGTCTTCCCGGACACGGCACCGCGCCCGGCGCGCTGACGGACGTGGACTGGGAAATGTGGCTGGCAGCGACGCGGCTTGCCGTGCGGGAAGCCACGCGTCTGACGGGGAATAACGTGCCGCTGCATCTGGTGGGCTACTCCAACGGCGGGGCGCTGGCGATGAAGTATGCCCTCGATGCGCTGGAAGACCCTGCGCTGCGTAAGCCTCAGCAGATGATCCTGCTCTCACCGATGATCGGCGTGACGTCCTTTGCGCGGTTCGCCGGATTCGCCGGGCTACCGGCGCTGTTGCCGCCGTTTGCCAAAGCGGCCTGGCTGAATATCTCCCCGGAATATAATCCGTATAAATACAACTCGTTCCCGGTGAACGCCGCCCGCCAGTCGTGGCTGCTGACAAAGGCCCTGCAGGAGCAGATTGGCCGTGAGGCGCGGGAAAACAGGCTGGCGAATTTGCCGCCGGTGCTGGCGTTCCAGTCGGTGATGGACTCCACGGTCAGTACCCGCGCGGTGGTCAGCGGCCTGTTTGACCAGCTTCCGGCAAACGGCAGCGAGCTGGTAGTGTTTGATATCAACCAGGCGGCGAGCTTCCGTCCGCTCTTTAAACCGTCGTCCTGGACGGCCACCACGGCGCTGCTACCGGTCGCGCAGAGACGTTACAGTGTCACGATTATCACCAATGCCAGCGAGCACAGTTTCTCGACGGTGGCGAAAATAACCCCGGCAGGCAGCACGCAGGAGACGGTCGTGCCGCTTGCCCAGTCCTGGCCGCAGGATGTTTATTCCCTGTCGCACGTTGCGGTGCCGTTCCCGCCGGATGACGATCTCTATGGTCGCGAACCTGGGGTGAAAAACCGCTACGGTATCAGCCTGGGGACGATTGCGCTGTGGGGAGAGACGTCCGTGTTGAGCGTCGGGAAAGAGGCGCTTATGCGGGTCACCTCGAACCCGTTCTACGACTATATGCAGGAGAGGATTAACAGCCGGATCGGGGACCAGAAAAAGTAATGTTCCCTTGTGGCGTGAATATGTTAGGTCGCATTGATTAAGTATGTTACATAGTAGCTTCAAGGCACCTCTCTTTATCACTGGAACCCCTTTTTGTGCTGACGACGCTGATCTACCGAAGCCACTTGAATTTATCCCGCCCGTCCACCGAACTGCGGGAGCTGGTGGAGCGCGCCAGGGGCCGCAACGTAAAACTGGACATTACCGGCGTCCTCCTTGCTAAAGGCAACGACGTTCTGCAGATCCTCGAAGGGTCGGAAGAGAGTGTGGTCAAACTGTTCCATAAAATCCGCGAGGACAAGCGGCACAGCGGGGTAATAGAACTGCTGCGGGACTATGGTCCGCGCAGACGCT
The DNA here is from genome assembly GCF_000612205.1 of Enterobacter sp. 5-4. NCBI lineage: Bacteria > Pseudomonadati > Pseudomonadota > Gammaproteobacteria > Enterobacterales > Enterobacteriaceae > Enterobacter > Enterobacter sp. 5-4. Next base: position 140,403 of record NZ_JFHW01000007.1, read on the forward strand.
TCGAAAACGTCGGTATGCTGCTGTTCGACCTGCAAACGCAGTCGCCGAAAGAGGTGCTGCAGTCGGTGCTGCGCTACAGCAAGCTGGACAGCTATCTGACCTCCGACGATCGGGTGTTCAAATTTATTCAGACCTTTATAACCGGTAAACGTCCGGCCCCGTCGGGGGCACGCTACACCGCGGACAAATGGACGCTCTCGACCGAAGCGCTACCCTTTGGCGAACATCTGGGCCTGATTGCCGGGCAAACCTGTCAGTTTGCGCTGCAGCCTATTGTCGAGCCCTCGGAAGGGAAAATCAGCTCCCTTGAGGCGCTTATCCGCGGCAACGACGGCGGCAGCCCGGAGCATTTCTTCAGCACCGTCGACCCGGACAACGTCTACGAAGTCGATCTCCAGACAAAAGCCTATGCCTTTGCGCTGGCGGAAAAGCTGGGCATTGGTAGCCATAAAATCGCCGTCAACCTGCTGCCCATGTCGCTGGTGAATGTCCCTGGCGCGGTGGAATTTCTGGTCGATCAGATTAAAAAACATGGCCTTCAGCCGGAGCAGGTGGTCATTGAAGTCACTGAAAACGAGATGATCTCCGGGCTCAACCAGTTTAACAGCGCCATCAAGCAGCTTCGCGGCGAGGGGATTGGCCTGGCGATCGATGATTTTGGCTCGGGCTATGCCGGGCTTTCGCTGCTGACCCGCTTCCAGCCGGACAAAATTAAAATCGACCGTGAGATTGTCAGCAACATCCACCTGAGCGGCCCAAAACAGGCGATTGTGCGCTCCATCATCAGCTGCTGCTCCGATCTTGAAATCACCCTGGTGGCCGAAGGCATCGAGAAAATTGAGGAGTGGTGCTGGCTCGAATCGGCCGGGATCCGCCGCTTTCAGGGATTCCTGTTTGCCCGGCCGCAGCTTAATGGCGTCGGCGATATCCACTGGCCGCATCTGGTGCGGTAAGCCAATTTTCCCTCCCGTTATTTCCCCTTTGCCTAGCCTGTGCTTAAATAGCTAAAACGGTTTAACATAGTTTAGCTACGAGGATCACATGAAGAAAATCTGGGTACTTGGCGATGCGGTAGTGGATTTGCTGCCGGATGGAGAAGGTCGATTACTGCAGTGTCCCGGCGGCGCGCCGGCGAACGTCGCGGTCGGTATTGCCCGGCTGGGCGGCCAGAGCGCCTTTATCGGCAGGGTTGGCGACGATCCTTTCGGGCGCTTTATGGCGAAAACGCTCTCAGACGAGCGGGTCGACGTTAAGTGGATGCGTCTTGACCCGGCACACCGCACCTCAACGGTGGTGGTCGATCTCGACGACCACGGCGAGCGCTCGTTTACCTTCATGGTGCGCCCGAGCGCCGATCTGTTTCTCGAACCCGACGACCTGCCGACGTTCAGCGCCGGGGAGTGGCTGCACGTCTGCTCCATCGCCTTAAGCGCCGAGCCGAGCCGTACTGCGACGTTTCAGGCGATGGCCGCCATTCGTGAGGCGGGCGGTTACGTCAGCTTCGACCCCAATATTCGCCCGGACCTCTGGCCGGATGAGAACGCACTGCATGGCTGCCTGGAGCAGGCCCTGCAAAGCGCCGACGTGGTGAAACTTTCGGTAGAAGAGCTGGCCTTTTTCACCGGCAGCGCGGAGGTCAACGTTGGTCTGGAGGTGCTGATGCAGCGCTGCCCGGCGCGTCTGGTGCTGGTTACCCAGGGAAAAGTGGGGGTAACCGCGTGGCATGAAGGTAGCGTAAAACACTACCCGGCAACGCCTGTGCAGTGCGTCGATACGACCGGTGCGGGCGATGCCTTTGTGGCGGGGCTGCTCTACGGGCTGGCCGCCGGACAGGACCTGACGCCGGTTATCGCGCTCGCCCAGCGCTGCGGCGCGCTGGCCACCACCGCCAAAGGGGCGATGACCGCGTTGCCCTGGCAGCACGACCTGTAATTTCTCCTCTCCTGGCCGCCATCCGGCGGCCTGAATTGTCGCCTCGATCACACTTACTAAATCGGTTTAGCAAAAAAGATTGCCGATCCAAAATTCACAGGTTTAGTATCAGCAACCTAAACCGGTTTAGCAATTTAGCACGTTTAATGACTTCTTTTAGGGATGCGACAAAATGTATAAAAAACGCAGACTTGCCGTGATGATAGGCATGCTGGCCGGAAGTACCTCTGTTTTTGCCCAGACGGATATGTCCAGTATTGAAGCGCGTCTTGCCGCGATGGAGCAGCGCCTTCAGGACGCGGAAACGCGCGCGCAGGTGGCTGAGAAGCGCGCTGCGGCAGCAGAACAAAAAACGCAGCAGCTGGTTGCCGCTCAGCAGCAGGCGCAAACGACAACCCAGGAGGTGGCGCAGCGCACCACCGCGCTGGAGAAGAAGGCGGATCAGACCGGCGGGTTTGAGTTCCACGGCTATGCCCGCTCTGGCCTGCTGATGAACGATGCCGCCTCCAGCAGCAAAAGCGGGCCTTACCTGACCCCAGCCGGTGAAACCGGCGGTGCGGTAGGGCGTCTGGGTAACGAAGCAGATACCTACGTCGAGCTGAACCTGGAGCACAAGCAAACCCTGGATAACGGGGCGACCACGCGCTTCAAGGCGATGCTGGCCGACGGTCAGAGAACCTATAACGACTGGTCAGCCGATACCAGCGATCTCAATATTCGTCAGGCCTTCGCGGAACTGGGCAACCTGCCTGATTTTACCGGCGCGCTGAAGGGCAGCACCTTCTGGGCGGGTAAACGCTTCGACCGGGACAACTTTGATATCCACTGGCTGGATTCCGACGTGGTGTTCCTGGCCGGTACCGGCGGCGGCGTTTACGACGTGAAGTGGAACGATTCGCTGCGCAGCAACTTCTCCATTTACGGCCGCAACTTCGGCAGCGTGGAGCAGACCGACAACAACGTTCAGAACTATATCCTCAGCATGAACCACTTCGCCGGCCCGTTCCAGCTGATGGTGAGCGGCCTGCGGGCGAAGGATAACGACGACCGTAAAGACACTAACGGCGATCTCATCAAAACTGACGCCGCCAATACGGGCGTTCATGCCCTGGTGGGCTTGCATAATGAGAGCTTCTACGGTCTGCGCGAAGGGACCGCCAAAACGGCGCTGCTGTACGGTCACGGGCTGGGTGCGGAAGTGAAAAGCATCGGCTCCGACGGCGCGCTGCTGTCTGAGGCGGATACCTGGCGCTTCGCAAGTTACGGTGTCACGCCGATCGGCGGTGGCTGGAGCGTTGCGCCCGCCGTTCTGGCACAGAGCAGTAAAGATCGCTACGTCAAGGGCGATAGCTATGAGTGGGTAACGCTCAATACCCGCCTGATCAAAGAGGTCACCCAGAATTTCGCGCTGGCGTTTGAGGGAAGCTACCAGTACATGGATTTAAACCCGGAGGGCTATAAGGACCGTAACGCCGTGAACGGCAGTTTCTACAAGCTGACCTTTGCGCCGACGTTAAAAGCGAGCAAAATCGGCGATTTCTTCAGCCGTCCGGAACTGCGCCTGTTTGCCACCTGGATGGACTGGAGCAGCAAACTGGATAATTACGCCAGCGATGATGCCTTTGGCAGCAGCGGCTTCAACGCCGGCGGGGAATGGAACTTTGGGGTCCAGATGGAAACCTGGTTTTAACCCATCACGCTCCCGTCTGGCGGGAGCGTTTCGCACATCATAAAAATAAGTCAGGCAGAGGTATTTATGGATTTTAATCAAATCGCCCGCGAGCTTATTCCGCTGCTCGGTGGCAAGGAAAACATCGCCAGCGCGGCGCACTGCGCAACGCGTCTTCGTCTGGTGCTGGTTGATGACGCGCTGGCGGATCAGCAGGCCATCGGCAAGGTCGACGGCGTAAAAGGTTGCTTCCGTAACGCCGGGCAGATGCAGGTGATTTTTGGCACGGGCGTGGTCAACAAGGTGTACGCCGCATTTATTCAGGCGGCGGGAATTAGCGAATCCAGCAAATCGGAAGCCGCGGATCTGGCGGCGCGCAAGCTGAACCCGTTCCAGCGCATTGCCCGCTTACTCTCCAACATCTTTGTGCCGATCATTCCCGCGATTGTGGCGTCCGGTCTGCTGATGGGCCTGCTCGGCATGGTGAAAACCTACGGCTGGGTCAATGCGGATAACGCCCTCTACATCATGCTGGACATGTGCAGCTCGGCGGCGTTTATCATTCTGCCTATTCTGATTGGCTTTACCGCCGCGCGCGAATTTGGCGGTAACCCGTACCTCGGCGCGACGCTGGGTGGGATTCTGACCCACCCGGCGCTGACCAACGCCTGGGGCGTGGCGTCGGGCTTCCACACCATGAACTTCTTCGGCCTTGAGATCGCGATGATTGGCTATCAGGGTACGGTATTCCCGGTGCTGCTGGCCGTCTGGTTTATGAGCATCGTCGAGAAAAACCTGCGCCGCGCGATCCCGGATGCGTTAGACCTGATCCTGACGCCGTTCCTCACCGTGGTTATCTCCGGCTTTATCGCCTTGCTGATTATCGGCCCAGCGGGGCGCGCTCTGGGGGACGGTATCTCCTTTATTCTGAGCACGCTGATCGCCCACGCGGGCTGGCTCGCCGGGCTGCTGTTCGGCGGACTTTACTCGGTGATTGTGATCACTGGTATTCATCACAGCTTCCACGCGATTGAAGCCGGGCTGCTGGGGAATCCGTCGATTGGCGTTAACTTCCTGCTGCCGATCTGGGCCATGGCGAACGTGGCGCAGGGCGGCGCCTGTCTGGCGGTGTGGTTCAAAACCAAAGATGCCAAAATCAAAGCCATTACCCTGCCGTCGGCGTTTTCTGCGATGCTGGGCATCACCGAAGCGGCCATTTTTGGTATCAACCTGCGCTTCGTTAAGCCGTTTATCGCTGCGCTGATTGGCGGCGCGGTGGGCGGGGCCTGGGTGGTCTCCGTGCACGTGTACATGACCGCTGTCGGGCTGACCGCGATTCCGGGCATGGCCATCGTGCAGGCCAGCTCGCTGCTGAACTATATTATCGGCATGGTGATTGCCTTCGGCGTGGCGTTTACCGTCTCACTGCTGCTGAAATATAAAACGGACTCTGAATAATGACGTTACCTTCCCGCTGGCCTGCGATCCTGCAGGCCGTTATGACAGGTCAGCCGCGGGCGCTGGCGGACAGCCATTATCCGCAATGGCACGCCGCGCCGGTGACGGGGCTGATGAACGACCCGAACGGGTTTATCTGGTTTGCTGGCCGCTATCACCTGTTCTATCAGTGGAACCCGCTGGACTGCGAGCACCGCTTTAAGTGCTGGGGGCACTGGAGTTCTGCGGACCTGGTGCACTGGCAGCATGAGCCGCTGGCGCTGACGCCCGACGAAGCGTATGACCGCAACGGCTGCTACTCCGGTAGCGCCGTCGATAACCAGGGCGTACTGACCCTGTGCTACACCGGCAACGTCAAGTTCGATGACGGCAGCCGCACCGCCTGGCAGTGCCTGGCCGTGGAGCAGCCGGACGGGACCTTTACGAAGCTGGGGCCGGTGCTGGCGCTGCCGGAAGGCTACACCGGCCACGTGCGCGACCCGAAAGTGTGGCGGCACGACGGGGACTGGTACATGGTGCTCGGCGCGCAGGATGTGCAGAAGCGCGGCAAGGTGCTGCTCTTTAAATCAGCCGATTTGCACGCCTGGACATCCTGCGGGGAGATCGCCGGTCACGGGGTTAACGGCCTGACGGACGCGGGCTATATGTGGGAGTGTCCGGACCTGTTTGATCTCGACGGGACGCACGTCCTGATCTGCTGCCCGCAGGGGCTGGCGCGCGAGCCGCATCGCTACCTCAATACCTATCCGGCTACCTGGATGAGCGGGGCGTTTGACTATGCCCGCGCGACGTTCGATCACGGCGAGCTGCACGAGCTGGACGCGGGCTTTGAATTCTACGCCCCGCAAACCACGCTGGCGGAAGATGGACGCCGCATCCTGATTGGCTGGATGGGCGTACCGGACGGGGAAGAGATGCTTCAGCCCACGCGGGCGCACGGCTGGATGCACCAGATGACCTGCCCGCGAGAATTGCGCTTCCGCGACGGCAGGCTCTGGCAGACCCCGGCGCGCGAGCAGGCGGCGCTGCGTGAAGATGAGCAGCACTGGCAGGGGCGCGCCAGCGACGCGCCCGAACTGGACGCGACGCGCCTGGAGTTTGAGCTGAGCGCATCGCAGGTGAATGTCGATTTTGGCGGCGCGCTGCGTCTCATGGTCGATGAGCAGGGTATACGTCTTGAACGCGCGAGCCTGAAAACCGGTGAAACGCTGACCCGCTACTGGCAGGGCGACGTCCGTCATTTGCGCGTCCTGTGCGACCGCTCCAGCGTCGAAATCTTCATTAACCACGGCGAAGGGGTGATGAGCAGCCGCTATTTTCCTGACCATCCGGCTCGGGTGCGATTCGAAGGTGCGTCCGATATCACATTACGCTACTGGTCGCTGCGCGCCTGCATGATAGAATGAGGGTTTTGGCAGCCGGATCTAAGTCGTTGTGAGAAAAACAAAACGCGTCACCATTAAAGACATCGCGGAGCTGGCGGGGGTGTCAAAAGCCACCGCCAGCCTGGTTCTGAACGGCCGCAGCAAAGAGCTTCGCGTGGCGGAAGAGACGCGCGAGCGCGTGCTGGCAATTGCAAAAGAGCACCACTATCAGCCCAGCATTCACGCCCGGTCGCTGCGCGATAACCGCAGCCACACCATTGGTCTGGTGGTCCCGGAGATCACCAACTACGGTTTTGCCGTCTTTTCGCACGAGCTGGAAACGCTGTGCCGCGAGGCGGGCGTGCAGCTGCTGATCTCCTGCAGCGATGAAAACCCGGGGCAGGAGACGGTGGTGGTGAACAACATGGTGGCGCGTCAGGTGGACGGGCTGATTGTGGCCTCCAGCATGCTCAACGACGCGGACTACCATAAGCTGAGCGAGCAGCTGCCGGTGGTTCTGTTTGACCGTCACATCAACGACAGCGCGCTGCCGCTGGTGATCACCGATTCCATCACCCCGACGACCGAACTGGTGGCGGATATTGCGCGCCAGCATCCGGATGAATTCTACTTCCTCGGCGGCCAGCCCCGTTTATCCCCGACGCGCGATCGTCTTGAAGGCTTTAAGCAAGGCCTGCGAGAGGCCGGCGTGGCGCTGCGCCCCGAGTGGATCATTCACGGCAACTATCACCCGAGCTCCGGTTACGAGATGTTTGCTGAACTCTGCGCCCGCCTGGGGCGTCCGCCGAAAGCGCTCTTCGCCGCCGCCTGCGGGCTGCTGGAAGGGGTGCTGCGCTACATGGGCCAACATAACCTGCTGCAGAGCGATATCAGGTTAGCCAGTTTTGACGATCACTATCTCTACGATTCGCTGACGATCCCGGTGGATACCATTCGTCAGGATAACCGCCAACTGGCGTGGCACTGCTTTGATTTGATTAGCAAATTAATCGAGGGCGAGACGCCGCAGCCGTTGCAGCGCAAGCTCAATGCCACCCTGCAGCGACGCTATAAGTCAGCGAAATAGCCCGGTTCGATACTTCAATAACTTTAATTAATTTAAGTTTTGGAATGGCCGATAACCATAAGGAATAATTCTCCTTGAGGTATTGGTTTATGTCGTTGAAAAAGTCGTCCCTGATTGTCCTGTTCTCGCTGCTTTTCTTCTTTGTTATCAGCACCGTCACCAGCGTTGGCATCATCATTAAAAGTAATAATTCCCTGGATAACGTCAACAAAGAGATCCAGGTTGTGCTGTCCATTATTGACCCCATCAACCACAGCCGTACGCTGCGCGTGCGGGTGATGGAGTATGTGAAGATGGTGGAAGCGGGCAACGCGGCGGACGGCGCTGCAAAGCTTACCGCCGTGAAAGAGGCGCTGACCAAAGCGGACCACGCCTTTGCAGCCTTTATGGCGTCGCCGCGCCTGAGCGATGAAGCGTCGCTGGTCACTGCCTATCAGGACGCCTGGCAGAACTACCGCAACCAGGGGCTGGCGCCGCTGATCGATGCCGCCGAGGCGCACGATGTCGCCAAATTTAACGCGCTCATCCCGGAAGTCTCCCGCCTCGACCGCCAGTACGAGATCGTTCTCGACCAGGTGCTTTCCGTCCACCAGAAATACGCCAAAAGCCTGAACGAAGATGCGAGCAGTAGCTTCGTCTCCGGCCTGGCGATCGTTGCTGCTATCGCCAGCCTGTTTGTGGTGGTGATTATCGCCGTTAGTCTGCTGATGAAGCGCTTTGTCTTTGCGCCGATCAACCTGGCGCGCGAGCACTGCAGCCAGATTGCGGCAGGCAAGCTGGACATTCCGGTGCCGGTGAAGGGGGGGGCAGGTAACGAAATCGACCATCTGATGGGCTCGATGGAGCAGATGCGTCAGGCGCTGCTGGCGACCATCGCCCAGGTGCGCGATGCGAGTCATACCGTGACGCACGCCGCCCAGGAGATTGCCTCCGGGAATATCGACCTGGCGTCACGCACCGAGCAGCAGGCTTCGGCGTTAACCCAGACGGCGGCCAGCATGGAAGAGCTGAGCGCGACGGTGGCGAACAATACCGATAATGTGTATCAGGCCGGGAAGCTGGTGCAGGACGCGGTGAAAAATGCCCACACCGGTGAAGCGGTAACCCGTGAAGTCATCGACACGATGAATACCATCGCGGCGAACTCGAAGCGCATTGAAGACATCACCAGCGTGATTAACAGCATTGCCTTCCAGACCAACATCCTGGCACTGAACGCGGCGGTTGAAGCGGCGCGCGCCGGTACCCAGGGCCGCGGCTTTGCGGTCGTGGCCAGCGAAGTACGCACCCTCGCGCAGAAAAGCGCAGTGGCGGCCAAGGACATCGAAAGCCTGATCGCGCAGTCGGTCTCCAGCGTGAAAAACGGTGCGGAGCTGGTCAGCCGCTCGGGCGAGGTGATTGACGCGATCATTTCGTCGGTGAATAAAGTGAATACGCTGATGGAGCAGATCTCCGTCGCCTCTGAAGAGCAGAGCCGCGGGATCGGCCAGGTCGGGCAGGCGGTGACCGAGATGGATGGCGTCACCCAGCAGAACGCCGCGCTGGTGCAGCAGTCCGCCGCGGCAGCGGCCTCGCTGGAAGAGCAGGCGCAGCAGCTTTCGCGGAGTATTTCGAGTTTTAGGTTGCCGGTGCAGGCTTGATTTTATGATGGAGGCTCCTGAGGGGGCCTTTTAACTCGCGCTTTTGAATGGATGTCTCCGCTAAATAAAACTTTATGTTTTAGTAGAAGTCGTCAAATGCCATCAAAGACGGTGCTGCAATGTCTCGGGGCTCGGTCCAAAACTATGGATTGAAGGATGCATGTAATGACATTAGTTTAAAAATTCAGCGTGTAAGTAAGTTTTATTATTGGATTGGTATGAGCACTAGGGATGAGGGTATCGAACACAAGTAAAATGATTATCGGAATGGGCCGTATTAGAAAGGTTAGTACTATTTAATCCCCGGCCATAGAATGACCGAGGAGGGTTAGTTAATTTGAGAGTCTATTCGCTTCATCAGCGAGTAGTTTAGCTCTCTCTAACACAAAATCTTTATAATCCAACTTTAACCCATTATTAGGAATGAAATGTGTTCCGAGAATTGCATTTTTCATACCTGCATTGATTCTTGACTCATATATGTTAGGTGCTGAGTTTTGAATTGAAGCATTGTCAGTTTTGGTTAAAAAAGCGAAGTTGGCAAGCGGGAAGATGTCAGTTTTATCTGTGTAATTATAAGTTTTTTCGAGATAGTCTTTTGGGAATATATGATGATACTCTCTTTTATTACAAGAAATCAGCACTGAGTTTAAGTCAACGTTAGCTCCAGATATAAATGATTTTGGTCTCTTGTTAGCAAGCATTAGTACAAATGTCTTTGTATTAACGGAATTAATTGAGAATGTGTTTTCAATAAAAAAATCTGGGGTAACGTTAATTAAACGATTCGCAAAATCGCTTAAGTCGTTGTTGAGGAGGTTTTTAACTGCAGTTATATCATTTTTTACAGCCGTATCAACGCTGTTTGAATACCTTCTTGAGAAACAACTATGCCAGAACCATTTCACTAGAGCAGATCTTTGCGCCGCATTAGGGTGGAAACCAGCAGGCTTGGCTGTAGCAAAGCATTTGGTCAAGGGAATTAACATAGATTTATATGGTAAGTTTTTAAATGAAACGACCAAACAGTCTCGTTTAAGGAAATCAACAGCACCTAACAATCCTCGTTTAAAAATTTCGAACTGGGTACGTACCTCTGTACCATTTAGTTCAACAATTGATTTTGCAGAAGCATCGTCTTTTATCACAGCAGCACAGCATTTCAGCAGTAAGTCAGGTTCTTCAGCCAGTTCTTTATATCCATGATCGTCTAAATCATCACCTAACTCGTCAAATTTAGCACGCAGATCAAAATCCCCACTCCAAGTCCATGCTGACAATAGTTGATAAGTATCTAATGGAACTCCGCCTCGATTGACTCGTTCAAAAATTATGGCAATGCTGGAATGGTCTGTTATTTCTACTATTTCAGTCGGAAGTTGAACCTCTTGAAATGCGGCTTGTAATCTATCTATTTCCGCAATCCTTTCTTGCTTCGGGTAATTACGAACAAATGTTCCGTAATTTTTTACGTCAAATAATATATTGAGTGGTATATGATTATCTTTTACTTCTTGGGGTTGCAAGGCAATGAATTGGGAATCTTGGACATCTTTATTTGCATCAATGTCAAAATATATATCTAGCCAATTGATGTTATTGTTAGGCTCTTTTACTAATTCTGTTTGAAAGACAGAGAAGATTGATGTAATTCGTTGTTGCCCATCAAGAACATACTCGATAGGATAATCTTTTTTCGGGTCAGGGAGTTTATAAGGGCCTAGCATTCTATCGTGTTCGAGTTTCTCTTTGGTACGCCATAGCAAAAGCGTCCCAACTGGATATTTTTTATAAAGGCTATCCATTAGAAACTGAACTCTATCTGGTTCCCAGACGAAATCACGTTGAAAAGCAGGTATTCGGATTTCTCCCTCAGCTACTGCTTGGATCAATTTTCGAATTGTCATTGTTCCTACAGCCATGGCCATCTCCTTAAAGAGTTATAATCATGTTTGTGATGAATCTCGTTAATTTACCAAGAAAAACATTAGCAAAAAACGCCCAAAAACTATAGTTCCATTGTTTAAAGTGCATGTGGTGACGCTAGTCACAAAAAATGGTTTCTATTGTGCCAATCGCTATAATACGCATCTATTAAAACCTCCCCATCAAGTGCGCAAAATAGGCTGGGAGAACAATTTTCAGTTTTTGTGTCTTTGTACCCCTCCGTGGGGCTTTTAGTTGTGTGGTTAAAGCTGAAATCTTAAGATGGATCACCGCAATCCAAGCTTTAAACCGCCCCAGCAGCAGCGTCAGTTCTTTCGCACAATCCCCCGAGTCATCTTCTCAGTATTTCCATCGAGCCATCCTCCTCAGGCTTTCCGTACATGAGCTGAAACGGTTAGCAGTGCGCATCGAGTATGCCAATAGAGATCACGCAAAATTTTGTCATTCACCCAAGCAATATTTCCCTCCCTCATCCGTCTACCTCATCACACGCCATAATCAATTACTGTAAACGAGGTAAACACCATGAGAGATTTTGAACTGCACGGCAGAGGTCACGGGCGCGGATTTGGTCGCCACCGTATGGGCAAAGGTTTAATCATCGGCGCGGTGATTTTCATCGTGCTCGGCCTGCTGGTGATGTCCCTGTGGAACGCCTTGCTCCCGGCGATCCTGGGCGTGAAGGCCATCGGATTCTGGCAGGCGCTGGGCATTCTGGTGCTGAGCCGCATTCTGTTTGGCGGGCTGGGTTTCCGCCCCGGAATGTTTGGCGCGCACCGCCGGATGCACGAGCGCTGGATGAATATGACGCCCGAACAGCGTGAGGCGTTTATTCAGCAGCGCCGTGAAGGATTCGGTCGCCATGGACGCGGCCACTGCGGCTGGCACGGTCATCGTGACGATAAGCGCGATGAAGCCACGCCAAAAGCGCCGGAAGCAGAGTGAGCGAGATGAAAGCCGGGGAGGCGGGCGGATCCATGCTGATGTCGGCGCTAAACGCCTGTCGCGCCCGGCTGAAAGCCTTCATTCGCGGACGGACGTCCGTGCGCGATGATGCCGACGACATTTTGCAGGAAGTGACGTATCAGCTGATGAAAGTGGAGCAGCCGGTCGAAAACGTCGCCGCCTGGCTGTTCCGCGCGGCGCGTAACGAAATGACCGACCGGGCGCGTAAAAAGCGCGAGGTGTCGCTCTCCGGCTATTTTACGGGCGAAGATGACGACGGTTATCCGGAAGACGAGCTGGCCGAAACCCTGTTCGGCGTACCGCACACGCCGGAGGAGGAGTACCTCAAAACGCTGCTGTGGGAAGAGCTGGGCCAGGCGCTGTCTGAACTTCCACCGCCGCAGCGGGAGGCGTTTGAAAAGACCGAGCTCCACGGCTACAGCATTAAAATGCTGGCAGAGGAGACCGGCGCCAGCGAACAGGCGCTGCTATCCCGCAAGCACAAGGCAGTGCTGTTTCTCCGCACGCGGCTGCGGGACGTCTATGACGCGCTGACGGGCGAATAGCGGCGGCAGACAAAACCTTACACTTCCGGCACTTGTAGATTCATCACTATCGTTTATGATCGGGGCGTCTTGTCACTCTGGAATGTTATGCGCAACCGTCAGCTCCTCGGAAAATGGCTTTTGATTATCACCTGTCTCGCGATGGCGCTTTGCCTCGTGCAGCGTGCGGTGATGCTCAACCATTTTTTACAGGGACTGGATCCGCAGATTTCGCTGAGTGCAGATGCCCCGGTTCAAACCAGCAACACTGAACAACCCGGCCCGTCGCCGTGTCAGCTCGGCGCGCACTCGCTGCTTTGCGCCCAGCCGCTGTTCTTCGACGGTGCATTACCGGCCATTATTATCTTCTTCGCGCTGCTGCAGCTGTTTACGCAAGGGCGGGCACTGGCTCCGGCGGAACAGCCCGTTCAGGCACCGCCTCCCCGAATACATCTGAAAAACTGCGTTTTCCGTGAATGAAAAACATCGTCACCGCACGATAATTTTTCACTGTTCACGGAGTACAACATGGTTAACCTCTTCAGGGGATTCGTCTTCCTGTGGCTGTCCTGCATCGGCATTGTCCATGCGGCGGACACTGGCTGGCTGGTCTCCCCACAAAACGATCACGCCCGCATCCGCTTTCAGGCGGAGAGGGAACAAACGCACGTTAAAGGCCTGCTCACCGTTGAGCTAAAGCCCGGCTGGAAAACCTACTGGCGATCGCCGGGCGAGGGCGGCGTGGCCCCGAAAATCAGCTGGCCGGACGGCGTAACGGACAGCTGGTCCTGGCCGGTACCGTCGCGTTTCGATATCTCCGGCATGACGACGCAGGGCTATCACGATAAGGTCACTATCCCGATCGTTCTCGACGGGGTGAAGGGCGACACGCTCGACGGGACGCTCACGCTCTCCACGTGCAGCAACGTCTGCCTGCTGACGGACTACCCGCTGCATCTCGATTTTACCCAGCCGGTGGATCAGGATTTCCGCAGCGCCTTCGAGCAAGCGATGCGCGCCGTGCCGGACTCATCAGGTGTGTCGTCGGATCTTTCCGCCTGGCTTTCTGACGGTAACCTGGTTGTGACGGGGACGACGGACGGAAAATGGGATAATCCGGGGATCTACTTTGACCCGCTGGAGGGCGATATTCTGCCCGGCGAGCCGGTCATTAAACACGACGGCACTGCGCTTCGGGTGGCGGTGCCCGTGACCGACGAATGGGGCGATAAACCCGCTTCGCTGGCAGGCAAAAGGCTGTCGTTTGTGCTGACCAACGGCGATCGGGCGCAGCAAACCACCATGATCGTTGGGGCAACGCCCGAAGAGACCTCCGTGCCGGACGGGACGGGAAAAATGGTGCTCTTTGCGTTATTAGGCGGGCTGATCCTCAACCTGATGCCCTGCGTGCTGCCGGTAATGGGCATGAAGCTTAACAGCATCCTGCAGGCGGGATCGGACAGGCGCGCCATCCGGCTGCGCTTCCTCGCCACCAGCGCCGGGATCCTCTCCTCCTTTATGCTGCTGGCCGGGATGGTCACCGCGCTGAAGCTGGCCGGAGCGTCGCTGGGGTGGGGCATTCAGTTCCAGAACCCGTGGTTTATCGGCCTGATGGTTGCCGTGACCTTCCTGTTTGCGCTGAACCTGTTTGGGGCGTTTGAGATGCTGCTCCCTTCTGCCGCCGCAGGACGGCTGGCGACGGCAGGGGGATCGGGGATTGGCGGCAGCTTCTGCGAAGGGATGTTCGCCACGCTGCTGGCAACGCCGTGCTCCGCGCCGTTCCTCGGTACGGCGGTCGCCTTTGCCCTTGGCGCGCCGCTGCACGCCCTGTGGCTGATCTTCCTGATGCTCGGCGTGGGCATGAGCCTGCCGTGGCTGTTCGTTGCCCTGGTGCCGAAAGCGGCCATGCTGCTGCCGAAACCCGGCCGCTGGATGAACACGCTCAGGGTCATCCTTGGCCTGATGATGCTGACCTCCAGCCTCTGGCTGGCGACGCTGTTGAGCGTGCATCTGGGCGAGGCGGTCAGCCAGATCGTGATGCTGGGGCTGACTGCCGTCGCGCTGGTGCTGTTTGCGCTAAAGGGGCAAAAATCTTCGCCGCTGTTCTGGGTGGTGGTCATCGCGCTGTCGGCGTTCGGCGGGTATCAGGTGCGCGGTCTGCTTAACGCGCCGCCTGACGCTCCGGCACAAAGCGTTGCGCAGACTATCCCGTGGCAGCCGCTCAGTGAAGAGGCTATCGAGAACGCGCTGGCGCAGGGGAAACGGGTGTTTGTGGATATCTCCGCGGACTGGTGCGTGACGTGCAAAGTTAACGAGCACCGCGTACTCAGTCAGCCGGACGTGATTGCCGCGCTGCGCCAGCCGGACGTGGTGGCCCTGCGCGGGGACTGGAGCCAGCCGTCCGCGTTTATCGCGGATTTTCTGGCGAAGCGAAACCGCTACGCCATTCCGTTTAACGCGGTGTATGGCCCCGGCCTGCCTGATGGCGAGATCCTCTCGCCGCTGCTGGACAAGCGCACCCTGGTCACCACCCTGAACAACGCAAAAGGCTAACTGTGTCATGAAAAAATTCCTTATTACGCTTCTGCTCCTGCTGGCCCCGCTTCAGGTATTCGCCGCGCAGCCGCTGACGCCGGACCAGGAGCAGCGCGCGCAGAAGACGATCGCTGATTTCCTGTTTAACGATCCAAACTCCCCGCGCATCGGCGCGAAAAACCCAAAGCTCACCCTGGTGGTGTTTACCGACTACAACTGCCCGTACTGTAAAAAATTCGATCCGTACCTGGAGAAGATTGTCGAAAAACATCCGGACGTGGCGGTGGTCTTTAAGTTTTTACCTTTCCGCTCGGAAAGTTCGCTGACCGCCGCACGAGACGCGTTAACCGTCTGGCGTGCGCATCCTGAGCAGTTTATGAAGCTGAACCACACCCTGATGGCGAAAAAGGGGTACCACGATGACGCCAGCATTCAGGAGGCGCAAAAGCGGGCGGGCGTGAGCGTGACGACGCCGGACGAGGAGAGTTTTCTGACGATCAGGCGCAGCCTCATTGTGGCGGAAAAAATGGGGATCCAGGGCACGCCCGCCACGCTTATCGGCGAGGGGCTGCTTCCCGGCTGGGTGCCGTTCGAACAATTCGACGAAATGGTCAGTGAAGCACTGAAAAACCGCTAACCTGAAGGGGGCGTAATGCCCCCGATAAACCGGAGAGGGAAATGAAAAAATTACTGTTACTTTCGGCGCTGGCGACGTCAGGGCTGGTACAGGCGGCTGAAGCCATACCGGATGTGGTGAAGCAGTTCAGCGAGCAGCAGCAGATCAACATCATCAAGAAGCTGGATGCGCCGGGCGGGGCGCCAGCCTGGCTGGGGCAGTATCAGGATATGGGCGTGACGCTCTTTCTCACGCCGGACGGCAAGCACGTGATCTCAGGTTATCTTTATGATGACAAAGGGAAGAACCTCAGCGAGGGCTACTTCCAGAAAGAGATCTACGCCCCGATGGGACGCGAGATGTGGAAGAACCTCAACGCGGCGCATCCCCTGAAGGAAGGGGCGGATAGCGCCCCGCGCAAGGTCTTTGTCTTTGCCGATCCGTTCTGTCCGTACTGCAAGCAGTTCTGGTCCGAGGCGCAGCCTTGGGTCAAGGCCGGTAAGGTGCAGCTCAATACGCTGCTGGTGGCGTTCCTCAACCCCAACAGCGGGCGCAACGCCGCCGCCATACTGAATGCGAAAGATCCGGTTTCGGCCTGGCGCGAATACGAGCTTTCCGGCGGCAAAAAACTGCCCAAGCCTGAAGGCGAGGCTTCCCGCGAAACGGTTGCGATCCTACAGAAAAATCAGGCGCTGATGGACAGCCTGGGCGCTAACGCCACGCCCGCAATTTACTATCTGAATGCGGAAAACGAGCTGCAGCAGGTGGTGGGGATGCCGGATGCGCAGCAGCTCGAGGCGATGTTCGGGCCGAAGCCGTAAAAAACCGGCAGAAACGGGCGTTTCTGCCTGCTCGTGACTTAGCTACCCCAGCGTCCACGGAGATAGTTTACCGCCTGCTGGGTCTGCGGCTGGTTCAGGTAATCTTCCCGGAACAGGATGGTGCCGTTGACGTTGGGCAGCGAATCGTTGAGATCGAGCTGCTTTTTCAGCTCCGGCACGCCGCCCTGAACCGTCCAGTCCGGCTCTTTTTTCGACGGCTCGCCAACCTTGTAGAACGCAATGCCGATATACAGGCGAGTGTGGGTCGGCTTCACCACGTCGGCCCACCATCTGGTCAGCACGTCGTAGCGCGCGGCATCCCGCGAGAAGGGCCAGTAAATCTGCGGCGCGATGTAGTCCAGCAGGCCCTGCTGCACCCACTGACGCGTATCGGCGTAGGATTCATCATAGGCCGCGGCGCCGCGGGTGTCGGAGCCTGCCGGGTCAAAGGAGCGGTTGCGCCACACGCCCGCCGGGCTGACGCCAAACTCCACGTTGGGTTTTGTCTGCTTGATCGCGCGGGAGACCTGGACAATCAGCTGCTGCGTGTTGTGTCTTCGCCAGTCGGCTTTTGAGGCAAACCCCTGGCCGTACTGCCGCCAGCTCTGCGCGTCATTGAGCGCGGATCCCGGCGATTCGGCATAGAAGTAATCATCAAACTGCACGCCGTCTACCGGGTAGTTCGCCACCACTTCGGTGACCACTTTGGTTATCCAGTCGCGCACCTCCGGAATGCCCGGGTCGAGCACAAAGCGGTCACCCGAGATGCGGACCCATTCCGGATGCTGGACATAAACGCTGGACGGCGTCTGGTATGACGTCCGGTTCAGGGCGGCGATGGTGGACGGTTTGGTGTTGGTCGATACGCGATAGGGGTTAAACCAGGCATGGACCTTCATGCCGCGCTTGTGCGCTTCATCGAGCATAAACTGCAGCGGATCGTACCCCGGATACTCACCGATGTTGCCGGTCAGCATATCTGACCACGGTAGAATCTTTGATGACCAGAGGGCCGTGCTGTCCGGCTTCACCTGGAAAAATACCGTGTTGATGCCGAGCTGCTTAAGGTTGTCGAGCTTTGCGATCAGCGCCTGCTTTTGCATCGCGATGCGCTGGTCCGCGCTGCGGCCATTCACCGAGGCCACCGGCGGCCAGTCGAGACGCGAGACGGTCGCCAGCCAGATGCCGCGCATCGGGGCGTTTGCCTGCGGCGTCGGTTTACTGACGGTGGGAAGAGGGGTAACCAGTGATTTGGGTGGTGTTGAGGAGCAGCTTACAAGTAAAAGCGCGCAGGCAGCCAGCGCACCAATCCGTTTTACGTGTCGCGTCATTTGCGTATTAGCTCTTGATAATCCTGCTGTTGGCCCAGGGATTAAAGGCGGGCGCCGCCTGCGCTGTATTTCCCTCATCGCTGAGAGAGTCCAGATACAGGGCTTCAACTTCCGCGCGCGCCCACGGGGTGCGGCGCAGAAATTTCAGGCTCGATTTAACGCTGGGGTCTTTTCTGAAACAGTTAATTTTGATGCGGTCACCCAACTCGCTCCAGCCATATTTCGCCACCAGGGCGTTGACCATCATCTCCAGCGTTACGCCATGCAAAGGATCTTTGGAAATATGTGCAGTCATAGGCGTCCGGATGTCTCGATTTTTAGGGGATTGGGGTAAACGCTGAAAGGGTACAAGAAAGCAGGGGAAGCGGCAATTTTCCTTTTCCCCTCGCTCACTTTATGACGGACTCCGTGCGCTGATTTTCGCCGACAATTTTTCCCGCGCTGTTTTCAATCGTAAACCGAATCGACACGTCGTCCTGGCCCACGGGCGTGGCCGTGACCGCTTTTATCATCGTTCCCGAGTCTGCAGCGATCGTCATCGTCGTCGTGCCTTTTGCCAGCACCTTATCGCGCTGGGTGATGCGCCAGCTCAGACGGCATTCGCGGCACGGTTTCCAGGTGTCGTTGATGGCCCACAGACGCACGGTCGCCGCCGCCCCGGATTGCCACTGCGCCGTGACGGGTTCAATGGACGGCAAAACAGGCTGGTAGGCGCGTTTTAAGGCGTAAAACCCGGCTTTAGGCTTACGCAGGTAGTCCACCACGCCCCAGTTGATGGAGGGCCAGGTTTCCACAAACATGAAGTGGAACAGGGCCGTCACCGGCTGGTAGCGCTGTCGACGGTAGCTCTCTGCCGCCGTGGCCACCAGCTGCGACTGGTACGCCTGAGTATTGCGGATCATCGCCTGAATGTTGTCCCCACGCGAAATACCGGCAAACTTAAAGGTCTGGAAGGGCTGAAAATTATGGTATTTCCAGACGGTCCAGCCGGGATCGTCAGCGGCGGTCGTTTTGGGCCAGAGCGACGCCGCCGGGATGATGGTTTTTAGCGTCGATAAGCGGGGAAGCGCCTGCGCGCCGAACTCGGTGATGATCCCCGTTTTGGCCGGAGCAAGCAGGTCGCGTACGGTACCAAAGTACCAGCCAGCCCAGTAATGCTCCTCAACGGCGGAAAAGCGGTGCACGATGCGCGAGGTATCTTCGGCAAGCGTATCCGCCACCTTTTGCGTGAGCTCGCGATTCAGATTTTTATTCCAGTCCGGGAAGCGTTTTTCCATCCACGGCGAGTTCCACGGCGGTTCGTTATGCCCGCCCCAGACGATGATGGCGGGGGAATTGCCAAACTGTTCGATCATCTCCCGCGTCTGTCGAACCGCATTTTCCGTGAAAGCCGCACTGTTGTTGTAGCCCCACTGCAGCGGAACATCCTGCCAGATCATCATGCCCATCTCATCGGCCACGTCATACAACGCACGTCCTGCAACGTGTCCGTGCACGCGTATGGCGTTGGCATTCATGGCTTCCACCAGACGAAGATCGCGACGGTATTTTTCTCGCGTCATGGTGCTGAGCCAGGGGGAACCGATGTAATTACTGCCCTTAATGAAAAGGCGTTTGTCGTTAATGAGCCAGCCCTTATTGTCGGGCTGCTCGACGATCTTGCGCAGCCCGGTGCGGGTGACCGCCGTATCCATCAGGCCGTTTTCATCCCGCAATGCCACGCGAATGGTATACAGGTGCGGTTTCCCCGTGCCGACGGGCCACCACAGTTTTGCCTTCGGCATGGGCAGCGTCAGCTGCACGGAATGGGCGCCGCTTTCGAGGGTAACCGGAAAGTCAGCCTGATAGGGCCTGCCGCTGAAGTTGGCGGGCGTGGCGGTGAGCCGCACGGTCGCCGTGCCCTGACCGAGCGCGCGATAGCGAATATCTGCTTTCAGCGCGGGGTGCATCAGCCCCTGTGACCAGTCTGGCCGCAGAATGGTCTCATCAAGGGTAGCGCCCCGGCTAAGATGCAGCCTCACCGGCGCCCAGATGCCGCCCGAGTTGGCGTCCTGTCCTTGCGGCGACCAGGCCCCGCCGGGACGCGTGTCATGCTGGTTAAGGATCCCCTTCATGACCGTTTTATGCAGCGGCCAGACCTTAGTGGGATCTTCGTAAGGGCTGTCCACCCTGACCACGAGCTGGTTGTGACGTTGTAACGCTTGACCGGCATCCAGCGAAAAGCGCTGAAAATAGCCCTCATGCTGGCCCAGCGGCTGGCCGTTCAGGGTGACCTCGGCCAGGTAATCGACGCCGTCAAACACCAGGGTGCTCATTACGTCGGGCGGCTGCACGGGCAGGGAAAACGCGTGCTTGTACCACAGCGCGCCCTGGTGATCGTACCCGGCGCTGTACCAGTTGGCGGGGACCTGAAGCGGGCGCCAGCCTGATGCGGCAGGATGCGCGCTATCATTGGCATCCTGAACCTGCCATTCTCCGGCCAGAGACCAGCTGACCGGCGCAGCGTTCGCCACCGTGTGGGTGGTCAACAGGGCAACGAGCAGCGCGCAGTTGCGAGTCATCATGCGTTTACCCCGCGCGCGTTGAGCCACGCCATCAGGCGCAGCGATTCCTTTTGTAGCTGCTGGTTTAGCGCCGCAAGCTGTTGTCCCTCCAGCGTGTGCGCCTCGCTCTCGAGCGCCTGCAGCTGACGGGCGAGTCGCCCGAAATCCAGCGTGACGGCTTCTCCTCGCAGCTTGTGGGCGGCGCGGCGCAGCGCTTCACGATCGTCGCTGTCTATAGCCAGGGTGATGGCCTTCATGGCCTCCTCCAGCCCTTCGCCAAAGAGGGCCAGCAGTTCCTGGACCAGAGCAGGGTCGTCAGCGCACTGCTTCAGCAGGCGTGCTTCATCCGGGAAGGCGGAAGGGTCATCGTGGCGCGGGAGCACGCGAGCAATCTCCTCAGCGAGACGCTCCTGGCTGATGGGTTTGGCAATGTAGCCGTCGAAACCCATCTGAAGACAGCGCTCTTTATCCCCCTGCATGGCGTGTGCCGTCATGGCGACGGTGGGCTGCGCCGGTCCGGGCCGGGCGCGTTCTTCTTCACGCAGCAGGCGAATGGCGGTCTCACCGTCCATCTCTGGCATCTGAAGATCGATCAGCAAAACGTCCCACACGCCCGCGCGCCAGCGTTCCAGCAGCGCGACGCCATTATCGACGATCTGACAGGTGTGCCCGAGCCGCTCAAGCAGGCGCGCGGCGACCTTCTGGTTGACCAGATTATCTTCCGCAAGCAGGACCCTGAGCCCGGCCGTGTCCGGCGCGACGGTGGGCGCGGGCGCGCTTTCACTCACCGTCTTTGGTGCACGTTCAAACGCCGCGGCAATCGCCTGATGCAATTCATTCTGGGCGATAGGTTTGTGCAGGTAGTTCTGGATACCGATCCGCTTCAGCATATTGATATCAAAATGTCGGCTCATGGAGCTCAGCATGATGATATGGCTTTCAGCAACCTGCGGCAGCACCGAAAGTTCGAGAGCCAGCGACACGCCGTCCATATCCGGCATCTGTGCGTCCAGCAGGATCAGGGGCCATGCCGTTCCGGTTTTAACCCGGTTGATGGCCTCGCTGGCGTTATTAACGCAGGTGGGTTTAAGCCCCATCTGGCTAAGCATGGCGGCCAATAGCCGCAGGTTGGTCGCGTTATCATCAACCACCAGCACGGGTTCCCCGTTAAAGCGATGGCTATGCCGGCGTTCCTCCGGGCCGGGCGCCTGGGCCGCAAGCGGCAGCACGAAGGAAAATTCGCTGCCTTTCCCCGGCTCGCTGGAGACCGTTAATTCGCCGCCCATCGCCGCGACCAGTCGCGCAGAGATGGTTAGCCCGAGCCCCGTACCACCATAGCGTCGGGTGGTTGAGTTATCCGCCTGGCTGAAGGCTTCAAAAATGGCTTTCTGCTTATCTGCCGGTATGCCAATGCCGCTGTCGCACACCCGGAAACGCCATCGATCCGCGCTATCCGCGGGCTCAACAATCAGGATAACTTCCCCCTGATGGGTAAATTTCAGCGCGTTACCCAGCAGATTGGTCAGGATCTGGCGCAGCCGCGCGCCGTCGACCAGCAGCACGTCGGGAACGTCGGGCGCAATATCGACCAGCAGCTCAATGCCTTTTTCGCTCGCCCCCGGCATGTGGGGGCGAATAAGCGACTGAATGAAGGGGCGGACCGGGACGGGCTCCGCCTCCAGCTCCACTTTGCCGGCTTCAATCCGGGAAAAGTCGAGAATGTCGTTGATGATATGCAGCAAAGACTGGGCAGAACTCATCACCAGCGTCAGGTAATCGCGCTGATCGGCACTGAGAGAGGTATCGAGGCACAGCTGGGTCATGCCGATAATGCCGTTCATGGGGGTACGAATTTCATGGCTCATATTCGCCAGGAACGCGCTTTTTGCCTCATTGGCTTTTTGTGCCTCAATGGCCGAGGCGAACGCCTGAATTTCAGCCTCCTTGCGGCGCGTAATATCCTGCAGCGTGCCAATCACGCGCTCGGCGTTTCCCTCAATGGAGAGCGTGACCACCTGGCCGGAGAGCAGCATCCAGCGCAGACCTTCGGTAGGGTGATGCACGCGAATTTCACATTCAAAGACCGGACGATGATCCTGCTTCGACGCGTGCAGCGCCTTGCGCAGCGCAGCGCGATCGTTCTCGTGGACCTGATTGAGCAGAAAACGCACCGGATATCGCCACTGGGTGCGCGACTGGCCCAGCATGGCAAGCAGGGTATCGTTGACCTGGAGCGTGTCGCCAGACACCTGCCAGTCCCAGATTCCGATATGGATGGATTCTGCCGTCAGCAGAAAATCGACATGCAGCTGATGACGCGCCCGCTGCGCTTCATCCAGCTCCGTGACATCGCTGTGCAGGCTGACAATGCCGCCGTCCGCAAGGCGCTGGTGCTGGACGAAGATCCGCCGCTGGCCTGCCTGCCGCACTTCGCAGTGTTTATCCTGCCGACAGTTGCGCACGATCGACTCGCGCAGCGTCTGGCGAAGGCCAGGGTCGACGTTGTAAACGGCGTCGATAAAGCGTTCCGCCAGCGACTCCAGCGTTGTGCCCACCTTCAGCCACGGGGTGATGACCGGATAAAAAAGGGCCACGTTGTGATTCCAGGCCTGCAGGCGTTCCTCGCGGTCATAAATCATGACGGCGGCCGGCAGCGCGTTAAGATCGTACGTGAATGCGCTCATCGTGATCCTCCTACGCGCGGTAGTGCAGTTCTGCCTGTCGGCGCAGGTATTCCAGCCCGGGCGCGATCGCCATGGCCCAGGCCGTCAGGATCTCATCGTCGCACTGCGGATCGCGCAGGCTCACGGTGTTCAACATCGCTTCGCGCCACAGGGCGAAAAAACGCGGCGGGAGGTGGAGACCGTCGTCGCTTTGCTCCCGCGCCAGGCGCTCGAGAAAATCAGGCACGATTAACGCGCCGTCTACCGCAAGCATGGCGAAGAAACTCTTAAACAGAGTCTGCTGACCCTCGCTATCCGGCAGGCAAGAAAAATGCTGCTCCGTCTCGGGTGACATATGGACGAAGGCGTCATAAAACGTCTGAAAAAACGCCGTTTTATCATTATCCGGAAAGACGCGGTTCAGACTGGATTCAAACAGATCGCGGTAAAATTTCACGGCGTCCTCCTTACGGCGTTTTCGCCCGGTAGACAGTGCCCGACGGGCGTATAGTCATCTGCCACACGGCGCGTAAAGTAGCTCTCTTTTTTAGCCCGGCGGGCGTCAAACAGGGGGCCCGCGTTGTGTTTAAAGAACAGGGCTTCCAGCACCGTGGCATTGGTGGAAAGGGTGAGCGCAGCGTTAGTATCGCCCGTGGCTTCCTGGCGGCCTTCGTACCAGCCTTTTTGCGGATCGTTAAGATGCTTTGTCACTGCCATCAGCACGTCGGTGTACGGGGTGTCCCACAGGGCCCACAGGGCAAAGACCGCCTTGGTCGATACCTGCGCGAAACGGGTGTAGTCCCGGCCATCGTCACCGACAGAGTTCCAGGCATAGCCATTTCCCCAGACCGTATCCTGGATATGCCAGGGCGCCTGCGGGAGCGAGAAATCTGCCCTGGCCGTCAGGATCTTATCGGTCTCCCAGCGGCTCTTCTGGCTCAGCCAGACGTTTTCGGCCTGCTTGCGCAGGTGCTTTTGCCGATCGGCCGCAACGCCTTCGGGCTCCCAGCCAAACTCCAGGCCCGGCAGCATATAGGGAAGGGTAGTAATCAGAGAGGGCTGCCACGTGGTGCGCGGATCCCGGGCATCGACGGCCAGACGCCGCTGGGCGATGATGACGTGGTGCGCCGGGGGCGTAAACGCTTTCTCCGGGGAAAACCCCCACAGCTGAAACGCCGTTGCGGCATATTCGCTCTCGCCCAGGCGCAGCTCCTCGCGCACCACCGGCTGGCCGTTTTGCAGGGAAGATGACCACAGTTCGCCTTCTCCGTCGATGACCGGACAGAAATTCCAGCGCAGGATGATTTTATCGAGGTATTCGCTGTACTGCGGTTCCCGCTCTGCGGTGAGGCGCAGGGCGAGCATCAGACGCGCCATATCGCGCGCGGACCAGCCATTTTTAACGGGCTTGCCGCTAAAGTCGATCGGCGTCGCCGTCTGGCTGGAATAGAGTCGCCCGGGCGTCCGGGCCTCGGTCAGCATCAGGCGGTTGAGGGTGCCCATCAGCCGCGTCAGGCGAGCGTCATACTCGGCCTCCTCAATCAGCCCCAGCTCTTTGGCCGCCAGCAGGGCGATAAGCGTATCGCCCATTTGCCAGAGCGTGACGCGGGGCTGTTTGTCGCTGCCGTTGACCAGCCCGGTTTGCGGCTGGGTATTATTGACGAAATAGCGCCAGGCGATCGCCGCCCACGTCTGCTCTTCCGGCGTCAGGGCGGCAATGCGCGCGCTGGAGTGCCAGCCGCCACTGATGAGCCAGCGCCAGCCTGCGCCCTGATGGGCAAACAGCGCAAAGACGATCGCGCCTGCAAGGAGTAATCCCGCAAGCCCTCTGGCTATGGTTTTAAGCATTGCGCAGTCACCGGAGGCAGTTTAACGGGCTCGTCCGCGCTGCATGACGCGCACTGACAGGCCTGGCAGGCGGGTTTGGTGCGCTGCGTGACGCCGGTCCGGTCGCACCAGCTTTTTACGGCCGGGGTGCTGGCAAGGAACGGGCGGCTGCGCAGCGCGTTGTTCTCTTCAAACTGATCGAGCAGCTTTCGATCCCACAGAGACGGGGCAAAATCTTTGCTCTTCGGGTTGTCGGTATTGAAGGCCAGCAGTTTCCCCTCTTTTTTGAACAACAGGGCCTCCAGCATGATGCCGTTATTGTTCGCGGTGAACTCTTTGATCGGGCCGTCGCCGTTTTCATACAGCCCTTCGTAGTAGCCTTTTCCCTCTTCGTTGGCGTTCTCAATGGTGTTCAGCAGGCGGTCGGTATAGGGGGAGTTCCACAGCACCCACATGCCCAGCGCCGCCTTCAGCGATATCGCGGCAGCGTTAGGGACGAACTGGCCTTTATCGGTAATGGTGTTCCAGTTGTACCCGTCGCTGAAGACGGTGTCATAGACGAAGTAAGGGGCCTTATCGAGCTGGTGCTCGGAGCGCGCGGTCAGGACGCCGGTAATGGTATAGCGGTTCTCCTGAGCCTGATAAACGCGGTCGGCAAAGTTTTTCATCCACGTCAGGGAGTAGTCGCGCGGGGCGTTATCCCGGTCGGTCGGTTTATCAAAGCCGAACTCCAGCCCGTAGAGCAGGTAGGATTCCGTCACCACGTAGTTATGCTGCGACGTGTTGCGCGGGTCGCGCGTATCGTACGGGACCAGCACGCAGTAGATCTCGGCCAGCTCGTAAGGCTGCGGACGGCTGGCTTTGCAGGTATTGAACCCCCACAGCTGGAAACCGGCCGCGCCGTACTCTTCATAGCCCAGTCGACCTTCCTGAACGTACTTCGGCTGGCCGTTCTCCAGATAGGCTCCGTACAGCGTGCCGCAGGGGTCGATCGCGTGGCTGAAATCCCAGCTGAGCACCACGTTATCAATGCTGTTGCCGTATTCCGGGTAACGCTCCTTGATGATTTTCAGCCAGACCAGCATTCGCCCGATATCCAGCGCCGAGAAGCCAATTTCGCCGGGCTTGTTGGTGTAGTCCACCTTCTGGCCGCTGATGGTGTTATAGGCCTTGTTGGGCAGCTCGTTGCGGAACAGTACCAGGGTGTTTAACGTGGCGAGAAACTTCAGCATCCGGCGGTCAAATTCCGCTTTATCAATGATCCCCAGCTCGCGCGCCGCCGTCAGGGCGGCCAGATAGGAGGCGCTGTCCCACATGGTGGTGGAGGGATATTTGTTGACCGCATTCACCAGGCCCGTCGTGGGCTGATAGTTGGTGACGAAATACTGCCAGGCGTTTTTGGCGATGGTCATCTCTCGGGCCGTCAGCTCGCCGCTGCGCGGGGAGTAACCTGATGCAGGAAGCTCGGTGTCCGCACGCACGGTCGATAGCGCCAGCCAGCAGATCGTTATTCCCGTGAGCAGGTGGAAAAGGATCGGGGATCGTGGCTTCATGGCGTTGCTCCTGCTGAGGGGGATGTGTAGAGGCAGGCCAGACAGAGCATCTGGCCATGCGCGATGTAAGACAGACTTTCCAGCACAATGGCATTGGTATCGGCGTCCACGACGGCATTGACGCTGTTGTTGAGATTTAACCCGCGCTGCCAGCCTTTACCCGGCACCTGAAGCGGCAGAACCTGCTGGCGCAGCGCTTCGCTCCAGCTGTTGCGGAACAGGGCATACCAGGCAAACGCGGTGCGGGTGGAGGTCATCGCCACTTTCTCCGGCACCTCGTCGCGCAGGTTACGCGCCTGAACCGGCTGCCTGTCCGGCAGATCGTTAACGTAATCCGGCGCGGGTTCGGCATAATCCGTGCTGACGGGGGGTTTTGGCGCGCGCAGGCCGTGGCGCCGCTGCTGGATCTGCATAATCCGCCACGCAATTTCAGCGCTCTGCGCATCAAAGCCCAGCTCAAGACCGGTTAACAGATAGGGGAGGCTGATCAGCGAGGTTTGCTTGCCCCAGGGCGTGCGAAGCCCTTCATCGGGCACCATTACGCCATCCAGATCGATCATCTTTTGCCCTTCAGGCGGGTTGGTCACCGCGAGTCCTGCCGCGCTGTCAATCAGGCGCAGCGTATGGCTGGCATAGAGACGGTAGCCAAAAGTGTCCCGCTGTTCATCGTCGGCCAGCGTCCAGTGGTGGAGCGGCACCGCAGCCTGGCTTTGGGTGTTATTTTCAATCAGCGCCGCGGTGCGCCACACGCTCAACAAATCGCGGATGGCCGCCGCGTGCTGGGGATAGCGCCACAGCAGGGTCTGTAATGCCGTCAGCAGCCGGCTCAGACCGATTGCGGAGGCGTCAGGTTTGCCCAGGATCTTGAGCGTGTCCGCATGGTAATAGGCGGCGGGGAGACCTTTGTCATTGAGCGGCAGTTGCCCCAGCGTGAACACGGCGGTGCTGACCCTCTCGTCAAACTCATCGGCGGATATGATATTGAGCTGCTCTGCGGCAGCGGTCGCAAAGAGGTAGCTTCCCACGCTCCAGAGGCTCAGCCAGGGTTCACCGTCGCTGGCGTTCGCCAGCCCGTTTGGCTGGGTATTATTCACGTAGTATTGCCAGGCGACCCGCGCCCAGATGGCTTCGTCATAGGTCAGCGCCCGTGTTGTGGGCAGCGGCGGGAAGTCTTTACTGAGCGCGATGCCGCCGCTGCTTTCCACGCGCGTGGGCATCTGTTTCTCCACCCAGACCACAATGGCAAAGCCGATCAGGAAGCCGAGCAAAATGGTGAGGTAGCTGCGCGCGGGCAGCAGGGCATCACGTATCCTCATTGGGTGACCTCGTCCTCTTCAGCGGGCGTCCACATGGCCGCGAAAATCAGCGGCAGCATGGCGGCGATGTTCACCCCTCCCCAGAAAATATTGATGACGTAGCCGGAGGGGTCGTCCACCTGTCCACGCGCCACCTGGATACCGCCCCAGATAAGCCCTGCGAGGGTCAGCACCACGATGGCAATCTGCGGCTTCACCAGGTAGAGAAAACGGCCCGTCTGCCGCTCTTTTGGCGTGACGTGAAATTTGATCTGCTCGCCCCGCAGCACCGTATTGAGCGCGCGCAGGTTCATGGAAAAGAAGGAGAGGTATGAGGCCCTGCCGTCCCAGGCCGAGATCCCCCAGGTGCCGAACATAAACGCCAGTTCAGAGAAGATAAAAAACGGGAGAAAGTGGAGATAGAACGGCGTCGACCAGGCGGACACCGGCGGAATGCCGGTGAACAGATAGATAATGGGCGAAATCAAAAACACCGTGTTCCACACGCAGGCCATGTATGACCAGAAGGTGGTGGCATACATCAGCGTCTGGGGGAGTGAAAGCCTGAAGCGGCGACGGCTGAAGATGTTGTCATGAAACAAAATATCCAGCGAGCCGGCGGCGTACTTAAAGCGCTGGATCATCCAGGTGAGCATATCCTGCGGAGAGAGCATCTTCGACTCAACCCGCGGATGCATAACCGAGCGCCAGCGCCGTGCGGCGTCACCGTGCAGCAGCACCGAGGTGTAAATATCTTCCGAGACGTGGAATTTGTAGGGGGTAAGCTCGGTGTCAAACGCCACGTGCGGACGCATTGCATTCTGCAGCGCGTCCCGGGTCTCCTCATCGCGAATGTCGCGCGTATGACGATGGATCTCCTCTTCGACGGACCAGACATAGCTTCTTAGCGCGGCCTGCATGACCGCCTCGCGACGATGAATGGACGCTGCGCCGCAGCAGAAAGCCGCGTTCGCCCAGTTGCGCCGCCGCAGGATCACGTCATAGAACATGCGCGGATCGTTAAAAAACGGGTCGCGGCCAATCGTGATCGGGCCAACACACTTTTGAATCAGCCAGCCCAGACCGTAGCCCACTTTTCCGGCTTTTCGCTGGCCCCAGCGCGACAGGTTTTCTCCTTCCGGAAGATCGAAGAACCACTGCGGCGTCTGTACCCAGGCCACGTCCGGATCGCGAAAATAGCCCAGCGTATGGCTGAGCAGGGTGGGAAATACCCGGGTGTCGGCGTCGCAGATAACAATAAAATCGCCGTCGGTTTGCTCAAGGCCGTTGCGCAGGTTGCCGGCCTTAAAGCCGATGTTGGTCTGGCGAGTGATATAGTTAACGCCTTCCTCTTCGCAAACGGCTTTCATCTCGGGGCGGCGGCCGTCATCAAGCACGTGGATGCGGTAGTCAATCGGGAACGGGTACGCCATCTTCAGGGCGTCGCGAATGGACAGCCTGACCAGCTCGGTGTCTTCCGAGTAGGTGGCAATGAACAGATCCACCTTGACGGGACGGGGCTCTACGGCCTCCTCAGGCGACAGGCATTCGTTAATTTCGCCGGGCGGCGGACTCTGAGGAGGATCCTGTTCTTTCCACAAATTGATGGTAAACAGCACGGTGCCAATCCACGCCAGGGTTTCGGCGAGGACCAGCGGAATGGCATACCATAATGCGTCAGTATTCAGGGAGGCGGTCCAGCGCCAGTAAATATAATTGGCACCCAGAATAAGCGCCGCGACCGCTAATACCTGCCAGGTGAACATGACCCAGCGCGGTGTTGTTAACGGTTCCGGAGGACGACGATGTTCAAAACGGGAAAAATAAAAATCCATAGTTCCGGCGTTCCTGATTCCGTGAAAATGCAGACCCATTCTGCTGCGCAGACAGTTGCCCAAAAGCGAAAGAAAATAGCGATTAAACAAGATTTAAGATAAGTGTAG
Organism: Enterobacter sp. 5-4; assembly: GCF_000612205.1. NCBI lineage: Bacteria > Pseudomonadati > Pseudomonadota > Gammaproteobacteria > Enterobacterales > Enterobacteriaceae > Enterobacter > Enterobacter sp. 5-4. Next base: position 170,117 of record NZ_JFHW01000007.1, read on the forward strand.
AACGCCGAATAAAAGTGTCCAGCCACGTTTTTATTAATATTTAGCGGTGGTTAATTCAGCTTAAATTCTGCTTAATGATGTTTCATCTGCCGTCGATAAATTGCGGTTACTATTCCTTTAGGCTATCTACTTTATTTAGACCTTAATTTTCGTTTTCAGGCAAAGGACACCCTATGAGCCATGTTGCGCCGTCGGTAGCGCAAGAAGATGACGCTAAATCAACAGCATGGCGGTATGCCGTTGCAGGTGCCAGGGACCTGAGAATCGACTTTATGCGCGGCATTGCCCTCGTCATGATGGTCGTGGCGCATACGGAGGTGATGTCGGTATTTAATATATTCTCCTGGGAGCGTTTTGGGTTAACAACCGGTGCAGAAGGTTTTGTTATTCTCTCGGGGTTTATGCTTGGCATGCTGAACCGCGCGCGTCTGCAAAAAGTGGTTTTGCTCACGGTTTCCTGGGGGCTTTATCTCAGGGCATGGAAAATATATCGTGTAAATATCATTATCATAGTGTCGTTTATTCTTCTGGCCTATATCCCACATATTAATGTTTTCGAGGTCACCCATTTTACCGACCGTTTTTCGGGTGAAAGCTGGTCGCTTTATCCGGTTACGCCGCAAATAAAAGAGACCTGGTTCAACATTATCCTCTATTTGCAGATTGGCCCTCATCAGACGCAAATTCTGGGGCTGTATATCTTTTTACTGCTACTCAGCCCGCTATTTTTGGGGATGCTGCAGAAAGGAAAAGTCTGGTGGCTGCTGGGGCTGTCGCTGCTGGTGTACAGCCTGTGGCAGCGCTGGCCGCTTCGGCTGACGCCGTCGGAATTCGAATTTGCCTTCCCGCTGCTCGCCTGGCAGTCCATCTTTGTGCTGGGCATGGCCAGCGGCTGGTATAAAGCCGAACTGCTCTCTTTCGCCCGGACGCCTCCGGGGAAAGGGGTGGTAGTGGCGCTGGTCATGGTGTCGCTGATGCTGGGATTTGTCGCCCAGAACCATACCAACCCGTTTATGCCGCCCGCGCTGCTGATGCACGTCATCCCGCCTGACAGCTTCAATTCGTTTTATCACACCTGGGCGGCGAAGAACGGGCTGGGCCCGGTGAGGGTGTTAAACGATATTGCCCTGATGGTCACCGTCTACCTGGTGCTGACGTATTGCTGGACGCCGCTCAATCGCCTGCTGGGATGGTTCCTGATCCCGCTCGGCCAGCACTCGCTTTATACCTTTATTTTGCATGTGTACGTGGTGCTGCTGGTGAGCCAGTTCATCACCTTCGACTTATGGCGACATGCCTGGATAGAGAACACGTTAGTGCATGCGGCGGCACTGGGTATTTTGTGGCTGATGGCAAAATACGACGTCGGCGCACGCTGGATACCTAACTAAGGATGGCGGTTATGCGCGAAAAATGGCTTCTGGCGGGCGTGCTGCTCGCCGCGATCCCCGCCGCAGAGGCGGCGAAAAGCAGTGAAAATGAATCCCTGCGCGATAAGAACGGTGAACCTGTTCAGGCTGGCGTCTTTACCAGCCGCTGGGGGCGCCTGTTCTCGGGTAACGACAAGAAATTCTCAGGTGCGCTGAGCTTTAGCTCGGGACTGAAAGAGCAGTGGATGAGCATTCCTAACAGTTCAGACACCGCCACGGAAAAGAAAAAGATTAACCAGACGCTGAATCTCAGCCTTCAGTATTCCCCCTACAGCTTCTGGTTTGCCAACATTACGTCCCGACTGCCGGTCAGAGACACCAGCCGCTACACCGCCGATTTTCGCTACAGCTTCGGCTACGATGACTGGCACGCCAACACCGTCAGTCTGGTTTACAGCAACTACGGCGATAACCATTTCTGGACATCGGGCAGCCGACGACACACCTATTTCGAACAGGGCGCCTTCACGCTGGCCTACAAGTTTTCGCTACCGAAACCGGTCGAAAACACGCTCCTGATTAATAAAGGGGATTCCATCATTTGCCAGGTCGGGTACAGCTGGGTGCCGCGCTACTACGACCTCAGCAGCGATGACATCCGCAAAAATAAAAACGTCATGCTCGGCGGCTGCGGCTACACCTTCAAACAACATTTCTTCGTTCGCGCGACGGCATTCTGGTTCCCGGACAGCAGCCAGCAGCAGCCCTGGAACGGCGATTACAGCTACAGCTTCGGTTATGCCGGCTATACGCCAGGTTCGTTCTCCATCCAGTACGCGAACTATGCGGGAACGCGCTATCCGGGGCACGGCAACGGGAATGCAAAATTCAGGGAAGGGACCGTGAGCCTCATCTGGTTCTTACCGCTTTAGGAGGGATGTATGTCGGCGCTGCACGTGTTAATCGTTGAAGATTCGCTGATTTATCGTCGGTTACTCTCCCGAATGCTCACCCAGTGGGGGTATATCGTGAGCGAGGCGGAAAATGGCGTCGCCGCGCTGGAAATACTGTCCAGCCAGCCGATCAGCATGGTGATAAGCGACTGGGACATGCCGGAAATGGACGGACTCACGCTCTGTCAGACCATCCGCAACCGTCAGTTTGGCCACTACGTCTATGTCATTCTGCTCACGGCACGCGAAAATGCCGGGGATTTAACGCAGGGCTTTGATGCCGGAGCCGATGATTTTTTAAGCAAGCCGGTCGAGCAGGATGAACTGCGGGCGCGGCTCCACGCCGGGGTCCGTATTTTGACCCTGGAGGCGACCCTCGCGGCGCACAACAAGCGCCTGAGTGAAGCGTTGCATCAGATTGAACAGGATCTTGAACTCGCGGCGCGCGTTCAGCACTCCGTGCTGCCTTCGCACCGCTTACGCTTTGGGAACTACTTTTCCGACTGGCTTTTCTTGCCGTCTGCGTGGGTCTCAGGCGATGTGTTCAATATTTTTCCACTTGATTCTCACATTGGGTTCTATTGCGTGGATGTGTCCGGTCACGGCGTGGGGGCCGCGATGATGTCCCTCGCGGTGGCGCGTCAGTTCTTACATGGCCGGGTGGTAGACCGTTTTTTGTTTACCGATCAGGGCGGCATTCAGTCGCCTGCGGAGGTGATCAGGATCCTGAACAGCCGCTTTTGCAGTGAAGAGAGCGACATTACCAGCTATTTCACCATTATCTACGGGGTGATCGATCCCGAGAGCGGACGAGGGGTGTTGTGTCAGGCCGGGCATCCTACTCCCGTCATTGTGAACGCAGACAGCGCCGTCACGTCCGTGGGCAATGGCGGCCCGCCGGTGGGGCTGATGCCTGACCTCAGCTGGGAGGACGTCGCGTTTACCCTCAATCCGGGGGATCGCTTATGCTTATTCAGTGACGGTATTACGGAGTGTGAGAACGTCAGCGGCGAGCAGTTTGGCCCGCAGCGTCTCGAACGCTGGCTTCATGACCATGCCCGACTTCCGGTTGACCAGCTCCTGGCGCGGTTCGGTGACCACCTGACCGGCTGGCGCAACGCAAATCGTGATGAACCGACCGCCTTAACCGATGACGTTTCACTGCTCGTGATCGAGCGTCAGGGAGAACAGAATGATTATTAATACTGAACGACTACCGCATGCCAACATTCTCACGCCCGCAGTCCGGCGGCTGGATGCCTCCGTTGCCGCGACGTTTAAAGCGTCCGTGACGGAAGAAATTGGCGACGATCGCAAGGCTTTGATTGTCGACTTCAGCAAAGTGGATTTTATCGACAGCAGCGGGCTGGGAATGCTGGTGTCGTTGTTTAAGCTGATGAACGGGAAAGGCGACATGGCGCTGTGCTCCCTGAACCCCGGGATCATGAACATGTTCACCCTGACCCGCATGGACCGCATATTCCGCATCTATCCGGACAAAAGCAGCGCACTTGCGCAGCTGGGGCAGTAGATGCAGACGCCGGTGCAGGCAGAATTTCCGGCGGTGCTCGGTTCCCTGACGCCGCTGGCCGGCTGGCTGGAAGCGCGGCTGAGCGCGCTTCCCGTAGATGATGAGTGGCGTTTCGCGCTCGATCTCGCCGTCTGTGAGGTGGCGACGAATATCATCCGGCACGCGCTGCATGAGGATGCCTCGCGCACATTCAGCGTACGCTTCGATATCCGCGACAGCGACGTCTGCATTGTTTTTACCGACGCGGGCGACGCGTTTCCGCTGGCGCGGCTTGAGGCCGCCAGGCGAGACCGTTTTTGTGAAATCTCGCCGCTGCTGGAGAGCGGCAGGGGGCTGATGCTCATTTTGCTGAGCGTCGATCGTTTCTCGGTGGAGCGAGCGGCGGGTGAAAATATTGCCACGCTTGAAAAGAAAATCAGCGTATGACCTGCGGGCCATACGCGTGCTGTTTCTATTTCGTGTTGTCAGCAAACAGCTCTGGCGCCCACGGGCGTGGGTCAACCTCCATAAACGGCGCCCGTTCGAAGCGATCCTTCAGCGCCCACGGCACCGTGCAGTCGAAGATCGTCTTGCAGGAAATGCCGTTGCCGCGAATCGAGGTGCTGTAATCCGGCGACTGGGACGGATCCAGCTGGTGGCCGCGGATCCCAGGAATATTGGTGATGCTGACATCGCCCTGCATGCGGGTGGTCATCGCCCACAGGATGTCGTCGCTGTCGAAAATATCCACGTCTTCGTCGACCAGAATAATGTTCTTCAGCTCCGAATAGGTGGCTAAGGCGATAAGCGCCGCCTGGCCCTGACGTCCTTCGTCTGACGGCTGGCGTTTTTTCACCTGCAATATCCCGAGGAACTTGCCGCCGCCCGCGGTGTGGGCATAGACGTTTTGCAGGAAGCCCGGAATAGCCTCCTCTACGGCATTGCGGATGCTGGCCTCGGTCGGCAGTCCGGCCAGCGTGGTATGTTCTTCCCCCGGTCCCACCAGCGTTTGCAGGATCGCGTGGTTTCGCATGGTCACGGCTTTCACTTTGATCACCGGCAGGGAGGGGTTCGCCTCGCCGCAGTAGCCCGGGAACTCCGGCATCGCGTGGCCGGTATTGGTGTGCTGATCCTCTCTCACGCGCACGCCCGGCAGCAGTTCACCTTCGATGATGATCTCCGCCCGCGCGATGGCTTTCTCTTTGACCGCCACGCCCTGTACCAGCTCAACCGGCTGCTGGCGCAGCGCCCCGGCGACGCCCAGCTCGTTGTAGCCAAACGGCGTGGTAGGGGCCTCAAAGCACGCGCCGATGTAGATGGCGGGGTCGAGACCCATGTTGATCGTCACCGGCAGCGGCTTTCCGGCATCCTCCGCCTTTTTGCGGAAGACTTCGATATGGCGCCCGGCGGCAAGGAACATGGAAAGCTCGTCGCGCTCCTGAACGCAGAGGCGGTGGATGGTGACATCCGTCAGCGAGCTGTCTTCCGGATCGCTTGCCAGCACCAGCCCCAGACAGAAGAACGGACCCGCATCAATCGGCGTGTTGGTTGGGGCCGGAAGCAGCTTGCGCAGGTCGAAGTCAGGATCGTCAGCGTAAAAGACCTGCTCCTGGCAGGGGGCCTGCGAGGCCGGAACGACAACCGGCGCAACCGGCTTTTTCACCGCCTGGCCGACGTGCTTTGCCAGTTCCGAAGGCTCACAGCCCAACAGCAGCGCCGCGCGCTCGCGGCTGGCGTGCATGCCCACCAGGATGCGGGAGTGCGGATAGCCCTTAATGCTGTTGAACATCATCGCCGGGCCCGTACGGGTTGGACGTTTGACCGTGCCGCCTGCGCCAATATGGCGGTAGACGCCCGCCAGCTCCGCATTGGGATCGACCGGACGATCGGTTTCAATGTACTGCCCTTCGTGGCGCTGCAGTAAGGCGATGGCGCTGCGGAGATCGTTAATCTGGTTTTCCATATTTTCCTCCCTCGGTTGAATACCTCCATTTTTATGGCAATGACCAATAGCATCAATTGCATCATTACTGTTAAATTGATAAGTAAATTGATATCAATTCGGGAGGTCGTCTCGTGCAGTTTCGCCAGATGCGCCACTTCATCGTCGTGGCCGAAGAGCTCCATATGCACCGGGCCGCGGAGCGTCTGAACATGGCGCAGCCGGCGCTGAGCCAGCAGATAAAGGCCCTGGAAGAACGTTTAGGCGTCACGCTTTTCAGCCGGGCGAACCGCCGCTTGACCCTGACGCCCGCGGGCGAAGCATTTCTCGTGAAAGCCCGGCTTGCCATCTCGCTGACCGAACAGGCGGTGCTGGACGCCAGACAAACGGCACGGGGCGAGCAGGGTGTGTTAAACCTCGGGTGCGTGTCGAGCGCGATGTTTGACGGCAGGCTGCCCGCCGCGCTGCGCCAGATGCACAGCCGCTGGCCCGCCATTACCATGTCGCTGATGACGGGAAACGTGCAGACGCTCTACGCCGCCGTGCAGAGCAACCAGCTGGATGTGGCCATCATCCGCGCGCCGCTGCCGTCGCTGCCGGACGATCTGCAAAGCCGCCCGTTCGCCTCGGAGAAAACGGTGCTGGCGCTGTATCGTCAGCATCCGCTGGCCGGGTCCGCCGCGCTGACGCTTTCGTCGGTGAAAGACGAAAAATGGATCTCCCTGCGCGATCCGGAGGGAATGGGGCTGGAGCAGTACTTCTATGACGCCTGCAGCGGGGCGGGCTTTCAGCCGGACGTGGTGCAAAACGCGACCGACGTGCCCACGGTCATCAGCCTGGTTTCGGCAGGGTTTGGTCTGGCGCTGCTGCCCGCGTCGGCAAAGGCGGTGAGCGTCGAGAATGTCGTCTACGTGGACATCCTTGACCGGCTGCGGGAGAGCGAACTCACCCTGGTTTGCCACCGGATTATTCGCTCAGAGGTGCTAAAAAAGTTTCTGGTTACGCTCGATCACACCTGACGTCCTGCTGTCCGCAGGAGCTGCTCGCGCAGCCAGGCGTTCGCCGGATCCTGGCTGTTTTTCGGGTGCCAGTACATGTTGATGGTAATGGGCTGGAGCGGCAGCGGTGGTGCAAAGAGATCCAGCGTGCTGGCAAACTGCTTCAGCATCCGTTCCGGCAGGGTGCACACCAGGTCGGTACCGGCAACCAGCGCGGGCGCCATAGCGTAGCTCTGGGTGGACATGGCAACGTGTCGCTGATAGCCCAGCCCGGCGAGGGTTTGGTCGACAAATCCGGTAAACGGATCGCCCGCCGACGACACCACCAGATGGGAAAGCGCGCAGTAGATCTCCAGATCTAACGCACCCGTTCCGCGCGGATGGCCTTTTCGCTGGGCGGTGGCAAACGCGTCGTCGAGGAGTTTGCGCCTTACCCACCCGTCATGGGCGCCCGCGCTCACGCCGATGTAGAGATCCACATCGCCGTTCTCCAGCTGCTGCGGCAGTTCGGCCATCTCGGGCAGGGCGAAGCGCAGGCGAATACCGGGAGCATCGGTACCCACCTGGTTAAGCAGCGCGGTGCCGAGCATCAGCGCCGGGTTTTCATGCAGCGCAATAACAAAGGTCCGGCTGCTGGTTTGCGCGTCAAACGCGGTGGGCGCAAACATCGCGCTGATGCCGCGCAGCACGCCTGTCACCTGCGGCCTGAGCGCTTCCGCGCGCGGCGTGGGTAACACCCCGCGTCCATGCGGGGAGGGAATGAACAGCGGTTCGCCAAACAGCGTGCGCAGACGCGCGAGACGGGCAGAGAGCGCGGGCTGGCTGATGCCCAGCCGCGCGGCCGCATGGGTGATGTTCCTGTCCTGAAGCAGGGCATCCAGCGTCAGGAGCAGGGCTATGTCCATGTCAGATATCCGCGTCATCTTATTTCGCGCTGCTGGCGTCCCGGTTGGTATAAGTGACAGGGACCCAGGCATAGCCGCCTTTCTCGCCTTTCGTCACATAGCCGATGCCCGGGAAAGGCAGATGGGGCGCGGCAATGAGGTCTTTATTTTTCACAAAGTCAGCGAACGCATGCTCGCGTACGCTTGCCGCTTTGTTCTCATCTTCATCGTAGGTGATGGTCACCGCAGGCTGCGGAAACTGGACCGCCGCGGCGTGAATGATGTCGCCGACAAAGGTGATCTTCTCGCCTTTGCTTGTCAGGGTGTAGAAGGCTGAACCCGGCGTGTGTCCGGGATGAACCGTGCCGGTAAGCCCCGGAAGAATCTCCGATGTGCCGCTAAACGGCACCACTTTCCCCGCGTCAAGGTAGGGTTTTAAGGTCTTCTGCGCGACGTCGAAGTAGTTCTTGCCGTAGCCGGTTTTCTTCTGATTGTCGTCGTTAAAGAAAAAGTCGATGTCCGGTTTGCCAACGAAAACGCGCGCGTTGCTGAACACCACCTTGCCGTCTTTCACCAGGCCACCCGCATGATCGGAGTGGGCGTGGGTCAGCAGGACTTCAGTGATGTCCTCGGGTTTTATTCCCTGCGTGGCGAGGCTTTCAACCAGACGTCCGCCGGTATCAGGACCAAAGAGCTGGCCCGAGCCGGTATCCACCAGAATTTTATGTCCGGGTATCGCAATCAGAAACGCGTTGATGGAGACCTCAGCCGGGTTGGTCTGAAAGTTTTTCGCGAGCAGCGCATCAATGTTTTGCGGCGTTGTCCGGCGCAGCAGCTTGTGCAGATCCTGCGCGACGGTCCCGTCGGTAAACGAGGTGACAAGCACGTCGCCGACCTGCACGCTGTAACCGCCCGCCGGTTGTTTAACGACGTGCTGCGGCGTTTCAGCAGAGGCCTGGAGCGCAGGGTAGAAAAGCAGTGAACTGGAAATCAGCGTGGAAAGAGCAAGTTTTTTCACGGTAAGCATACGAGTCTCCTTTGAAAGTGCTCATCTTACTGCTCCGTAAAATTATAAGAACCTGCCCAGAAATGATAGGACCTATAAACGGGATGGATAGGAAACAGAAGGGCCGGGAAGGCGCGCGATAGCTTTCCCGGCCCGTAGACATTATTTTTTCAGCGGTGCGTTCCAGCTGTCCGGCGTGGCTTTGGACCATGAGCCATAAGCGGCATTAGGCAGCACAATCCAGTCGTTGCCGAAGTGTTCCGCGCTGGCCTCAACCAGTTCACGCTGCTGCTCGCTCGGCTTTTTGTTTTTAAACTGCACGGCGAAATCCGGCAGGCTGTCGCCGAACAGCATCACGATCTGCTGCTTTTTGAGGATGCTCTGACGGCGCTCTTCCTTGCTGACCGTATCCAGCAGCACGCTTTCGTCAGATACCTGCGGCAGGCCGAGAGCGTTTAACGTCTTCAGCGTGTCGGCTTTGTTTTCCTGCATACGATCCGAGACATAGTAGATGCGGACCTTGCTTTGATTCACGTGGTCAAGAAACGCTTTCGCCCCCGGAATTAAGCCGGGTTTTCCCTGTTTCTCCCAGTCGCTCCAGGTGTCCCATTTCGTATAGTCGTGACACTGCTCCATGTCGCGCACCAGCAGTGGGGTGTTATCCAGTACCGTTTCATCCAGGTCCATTACCACGGCGTAATTTTCGGGCGTTTTCAGATCCTTTAACTTTTCGTTGAAACGCTCGGTGGCAAACCGATAGGTTTGCAGCTGAAGGGCCATAATCTCTGCCGATTTCTGCTGATAGCGCAGCGCCATTTCGTACGCTTTCGGTTCACACAGGTCGTGCTCCGCGGCCGTCGCCGCTGCCGCTGCACTCAAAACCGGTAATGCCAGCAGTAATGCCTTAGCCATTGAATTCACACTTCTTTCCTCAACACCGTGGTTAAAATCCCGAAAGCGTAATGAAATTCAGTGACAGAAATATGACCGTGATGTGGCAATGTGTTTCCGCTAGACCAGCATGTAATACCAGAACAGAGCGACCTCGTCTTTTTCCGGTAGGGCGTTGTAGAGATAACGATCGTATCCGCCCAGGGTAAATCCATAGTGACGGTAAAACAGGCAGGCAGAGACGTTCACATTTTGTGTTTCAAGCCGTAATCCCGGCGCGTTTACGCTGCGGGCCCACACGTGCGCGGCGGCCATTAATTTATGCGCAGCGCCGGTTCTGCGTTTGGAGCGCTCAACGGCAATATAATCCACTGAAATAAATTTATTCCAGCCGACTGACGCGGTAATAAATCCGGCTATTTCACCGTCGTCCGTTTCCGCGACAAGAAATATGGCGTCCGGATTAACGCAGTGATTTTCAAGCGTTTGAATGTCGAGTTCGTAGGTTTTTATCCAGGGCTCTGCCACGGCTTCAATATGCAAATCACAGTGGATAAACGGCTCCCGGGCAATGTGGCTAATGGTGAAAGAAAAGTCACAGCATTCAAGGCGTGCGAAGTCGGTATTGAGTCCTTTTCGAATCTGCATAGTATTCCCGTTAGTGAGTTATTTCATAAAGAATAGACGAAGCGGTTAAATCCGCTGAGCTCACGCACTTTTAATCCTGAACTAAGCTTGTACTTCGTTCCGCGTAAAATGTGGGTCATTCGAGGACAATGAATGGAATTCAGGACATTTCAAAAGCAGTGGGGTGCTGAGTTTATTTCCGATGACGTTGTACGTTTTCGCGTCTGGGCAGAAGGACAGAAAGAACTTACGCTACGTCTTGCCGCCACCGACGTGCCGATGACGGCAACCGGCGACGGCTGGTTTCAGGCGGACGTCCCCGGCGTCAGGCACGGTGCAGAATATCAGTTTGTTCTTCAGGACGGCACGGCGGTGCCCGATCCCGCCTCGCGGGCGCAAAAGGGTGACGTTAACGGCCCCTCAGTCGTGATCGATCCCCGACGTTACCAGCCGGTCAACCGCGACTGGGCAGGGCGGCCGTGGGAAGAGACGATCATTTACGAACTGCACATCGGCACGTTTACCCCGGAGGGCACCTTCCGGGCGGCGATCGACAAGCTGCCATATCTGGCGGAGCTGGGGATTACCCAGCTTGAAGTCATGCCCGTCTCCCAGTTTGGCGGTTCCCGCGGCTGGGGGTACGACGGGGTGCTGCTGTATGCCCCGCACCCTGCGTACGGCACGCCGGAGGATTTCCACGCGTTTATCGACGCCGCGCACGGGCTGGGGCTTTCCGTGGTGCTGGATATCGTGCTCAACCACTTCGGCCCGGAGGGGAACTATCTCCCTCTGCTGTCGCCCGCGTTTTTTGATGAGCAGCGAATGACGCCGTGGGGCAACGGCATCGCCTACGAGCGCGAGCCGGTGAGGCAGTACATCACCGACGCACCGCTCTACTGGCTGACGGAGTACCGTCTGGACGGCCTGCGCTTTGATGCCATCGACCAGATTAAAGACAGCTCCGGGACGCACATTCTCGAGGAGATTGCCGCAAAAATTCGCGAGGCGATCCCACACCGGCACGTTCACCTGACCACGGAAGACAGCCGCAACGTGATTTTTCTGCATCCGCGCGATGAACAGGGCCACACGCCGCTGTTTACCGGTGAGTGGAATGATGATTTTCACAACGCTGCCCACGTGTTTGCCACCGGTGAGACGCACGCCTACTACCAGGACTTTGCCTTTGAGCCGGAGAAAAAGTTCGCCCGGGCGCTGGCTGAAGGCTTTGTCTACCAGGGCGAGATTTCGCTGCAAACCGGCGAATCCCGCGGCGTGGAGTGCCGCACGCAGCCGCCGCAGTTCTTCGTCGATTTCATCCAAAACCACGATCAGACCGGCAATCGCGCCCATGGCGAGCGGCTTATCTCCCTCGCGGGGGCTGATAAAACGAGGGTGCTGCTCGCCGCGCTGCTGCTTTCCCCCCATATCCCGCTGCTGTTTATGGGCGAGGAGTTTGGTGAAACGCATCCGTTCCTGTTCTTCACCGATTTTCACGGCGAACTGGCAAAGGCGGTGCGGGAAGGGCGCGCGAAAGAGTTTAGCGGCCATGCCGGGCACGATGAAACCGTCCCGGACCCGAACGACGTGAACACGTTTATCCGCTCAAAGCTCGACTGGAACAAAATCGCCACCGACGAGGGCAAAACGTGGCTGCGCTATACGCGCCATCTGTTGACGCTGCGCCATCGCTATATCGTTCCGCTTCTGCATCCGGGCGGCGCCGTTGAGGGCCATGTGCTCAAGACCGCGCCCGGCATGGTGGCGGTGAGCTGGCGCTTCCCGTCAGGCACGCTTTCTCTGGCGCTGAATATTGGAACGAAGCCCGTCGACCTGCCCGCGCTCGCGGGGGAGACGCGCTTCGCCTGGCCGGAGCTCAACGACGTTTTACCCCCGAACGGTATTGTCGTTCGCTTTGCTGATGGAGAAGCATCGTTATGATCCCTTCCGCCACGTACCGTATTCAGTTCCGTAACGGCATGACCTTCGACCGCGTTGTGGCGCTGGTGCCGTATATGAAGGACCTCGGCATCAGCCACCTTTACGCGTCGCCCGTGTTTACTGCCACGACGGGGTCTACCCACGGCTATGACGTGACTAACCCGAATGAAATCGACCCCGCGATTGGCGGACGAGAAGGCTTTGACCGCATGGCCGCGGCGCTTAAGCAGGCCGGTATGGGGCTGATTCTGGATATTGTCCCGAACCATATGTCCACCTCGCTGGAAAACCTCTGGTGGCGGGACGTGATTGAATACGGCCAGCAGAGCCGCTACTTCCGCTATTTTGATATCGACGGGTCGCGACCGCTGACGCTGCCGTTTCTCGGCGACACCTTTGAGGCGGAGCTGGAGAAGGGAGCCATCACGCTAAAACGTGACCCTGTCACGGAAAAGGCCGCGCTGGTTTACTACGACGCCGAGTATCCGCTCAACCCGGGCACTTACAGCGAGGAGAAGAGCATTGCCGAGCTGCACGAGGCGCAAAGCTGGCGGCTGATGTCCTGGCGGGAGGCGCCGAAGCAGCTATCGTGGCGGCGCTTCTTTGAGATCACCGGGCTGGTCGGCGTCCGGGTTGAGGATGATGCGGTCTTCGACGATACGCACCGGCTGATCCTTGAGCTGGTCCACGCGGGCGTGGTGGACGGCCTGCGCATTGACCATGTCGACGGCCTGGCGGATCCGCTGGGCTATCTGCAGCGCCTGCGGCAGGCCGCCGGGCCCGACTGCTACATCACGGTCGAAAAGATTCTCGCCAAAGGGGAACAGCTCCCCGCTGACTGGCCGGTATCCGGTACCACCGGCTACGAGTTTATCGCCTCGCTGGCGGAAGTGCTGGTCGACGACGATAACCTCTCGCGCCTGGAGACAATCCACGACGAGACGCTGGGCGTGACGGTCGATCGCCACGCGGAGCTGCGCGATGCCAAAGGCCTGATGACCGATCGCAATTTCGAGGGTGAATTCACCACGCTGCTAAACCTTGCTGAGGATCTGGCCCGCCGCAATGAGGTTGCGCTGCCGCGCGAGGAAATCCGCCACGCGCTGCGCGAGCTGCTTATTGCGTTTCCGGTCTACCGCACCTACGGCACTCGCGAGGGGTTAACCCCGCCGGACGTGGCGCTGCTCAACCGCGTGGTTGCCAGCGTGGAGACGTCTGAAGCCGCGCTCAGCCTGATCGTGCGCATTCTTACCGGCGACCTGCCGGAAGATTGCCGCGAGAGCGCCGCGCTGTTCAGGACCCGCTTCCAGCAGCTCACCGGGCCGCTGATGGCGAAGTCCGTTGAAGACACGCTGTTCTTTCGCCACAACCTTGAGCTTGCGCTCAATGAAGTGGGGGCCGACCCGACGCCGCGCGCGTTTTCCTTATCCCGCTTCCACCAGGAGATGCGCATTCGTCTGGCCCGTCAGCCCGACGCGCTGCTGGGTACCTCCACGCACGATACCAAGCGCGGGGAAGATGCCCGGGCGCGCCTTTACACCCTGACGGAAGCCCCGGAACGCTGGGGTGAAAATCTGGTCCGCTGGCGGCAGATGAACCAGACCCAGGTGCGTTTTCTCAATGACGGTACCGCGCCGAACGCCGCCGATACGTGGATGATCTACCAGGCGCTGGCGGGCGTCTGGCCCGCCACGCTGTCACCGGACGACGCTGAAGGGCTTAAAGCACTCGAAACGCGGTTCCTCGGCTTCCTCGAAAAAGCGCTGCGCGAGGCGAAGCAGCGCACCGACTGGATTGACAGCAACGAGAGCTACGAGAGCGTGGTGTTGAGCTACGCGCGGCACCTGCTTTCACCGGACAACAGCCTGTTCCTGCACGATTTCAGCGTGGCGATGCAGCCCTTTATTCGCGCCGGGCTGATGAACAGCCTCAGCCAGACGGCGATCAAGCTGACGGCGCCCGGCGTGCCGGATATCTATCAGGGCAGCGAGGCGCTTAACTTCAGCCTGGTCGACCCGGATAACCGACGCGAGCCGGACTTTCCGGCCCTGGTGCAACACCTCAGCGCGGCGGATGCCGGGGTGTTTGACAACCCGGCCTGCTGGCGGGACGGACGGGTCAAACAGTTTGTTACCGCCACGCTGCTGCGGCTTCGACCGCACTACGACGCGCTTTTCCGCTACGGCGACTGGCTGCCGCTTAAGGTCACCGGCGAGCGGGAGGAGAACCTGATTGTTTATGCGCGCGTTAAGGACGAGGAGGCGCTGATTGTCGCCGTGCCGCGTCTGGTTTTTGGCGTCACGGATAATCATCAGCTGTGGGTCAATACCACGGTAGCGATACCCGACGAACTGGCCGGGAAGCGCTATCGGGATCTGTTCAGCGGTGAGAGCCGCATTCTGCAAAAGACGCTGGATTTAACGTCAGAAAAGGGATGTGTACTGGTTCTGCTTACCTGCGAATAATCGTGGAGAACGAAAATGGCAAAGGATACAACGTTTGAAATTCGGGCCGGTCATGGCCAGCAGTTGGGGGCGAATTATGACGGGAAGGGCGTTAACTTCGCGCTGTTCTCCGCGCACGCTGAACGAGTGGAGCTCTGTCTGTTTGACCCGTCCGGGAAAACGGAAATCGCCCGGCTGGAGCTGCCGGAGTATACCCATGAGATCTGGCACGGCTATGTGCCTGACCTGAAGCCGGGCGCGCTGTACGGCTATCGCGTCTACGGCCCCTACGACCCGGAAAATGGTCATCGCTTTAACCCGCATAAGCTGCTCATCGACCCTTACGCTCGCGAACTGGTGGGTGACATCGACTGGAACGACGCCCATTTCGGCTATGAGCTGGGGCATGACGAGCTGGATTTGAGTTTTGATACCCGCGACAGCGCGCCGTTTACGCCGAAATGCAGGGTTATCGACCCGAACGCTTTTGACTGGCAGGACAACAACCGGCCGAACGTCCCCTGGCCGCATACCGTTGTCTATGAGAGCCACGTGAAAGGGTTTACCCAGATGAACCCGGCCATTCCGCCCGAGCTGCGGGGCACGTTTGAGGGGATGGGGCACAAAGCCTCGGTCGACTACATCAAAAGCCTGGGCATTACCTCGGTGGAGCTGCTGCCGGTTCACTGGTTCCCGGACGATCAGCATCTGCTCGATCGCGGCCTGAAGAACTTCTGGGGCTATAACACGCTGGGCTTTTTTGCTCCGGCGTCGCGCTACTACGGCCCGGCGGGGATCCAGGGCTTTCGCGATATGGTGCGCGCCTATCATGACGCGGGCATCGAGGTCATTCTGGACGTGGTGTACAACCACACGGCGGAAGGGAACGAGCTTGGCCCGACGCTCTCGTTTAAGGGGATTGATAACTACAGCTATTACCGCACGCTGCCCGACCAGCACCGGTACTACATCAACGACACCGGGACGGGAAACACGGTCAACACCTCGCACCCGCGCGTGTTGCAGATGGTGATGGATTCCCTGCGCTACTGGGCGGAATCAATGCACATAGACGGTTTTCGTTTCGACCTCGGGACGATCCTGGGCCGCGAGCCCGAAGGATTTGACCCGCGCGGCGGTTTCTTCGACGCCATGACCCAGGATCCGGTCTTATCCCGACTGAAGCTGATTGGTGAACCCTGGGATATTGGCCCCGGCGGCTATCAGGTGGGCGGATTCCCGCCGGGCTGGGGGGAGTGGAACGACAAATACCGCGACACCGTTCGCGAGTACTGGAAGGGGGACAACGTCTCCACGGACTTTGCCGCGCGGCTTCTCGGCTCCGGCGATCTGTACGATCTGCGTGGGCGTCGCCCGTGGGCCAGCGTCAACTTTATCACCGCCCACGACGGCTTTACGCTGAATGACCTGGTGTCGTACAACGAGAAGCACAACGCCGACAACGGCGAGGACAATAACGACGGGCATAACGATAACCGCTCGTACAACTACGGCGAGGAAGGGCCAACCGAGAACCCGGATATTATTGCTACCCGCGAACGGCAGAAACGTAATTTCCTCACCACGCTGCTGTTCTCCCACGGCACGCCGATGCTGCTGGCGGGGGACGAGTTTGGCCGCACGCAGAAGGGGAACAACAACGGCTACTGCCAGGACAGTGAGATCTCGTGGATCGACTGGAAGGGGCTCTCCGAAAACGACGCCGCGCTGCGCGAGTTTACCCGTCGTCTCATTGCCCTTCGCGCGCAACAGCCGCTGCTGCGCCGTGAAAGCTGGCGTGACGGGCTGGAGATCCGCTGGTTCAATGCCGGAGGCGGTCCGCAGCAGGCCGAGCAGTGGGATGAAGGCTCAACGCTCGGGGTCTCCATCAGCAGGCCGGATCTTCAGCAGGAGGACGGCATCTGGCACGACGTGCTGATGCTGTTCAATCCGTTTGAAGGCACCGTGCCGTTCCAGATCCCGCAGTTTGGCGAAGGGGGATGGGTGCTGGAGCTGTCTACGGCGGATGATGCCGCCACCGGGACAGCGATCACCGAAACCGTTGAGTACGCGCTGGCCGGACGGAGCATTACGCTGTTCCGCCGTCCTTAGTTACAGTGACGCCGCCGCCCGGGCGGCGGTGTCATACAGGGAGGAGATCGTGCGTAACAGCTGCGCGGTCTCGCCAATCGACTTCCCGGCAATGCCGCTCTCCGCGTGGATCGCAATCAGACACGCCTCCCGCACGTCCCGGTATTTCATGCACAGCGCTTTCCCTTCCTCCGTTGTAGAGAAAAAGAGCTCTTTACCCGCTTTCTCGCTCGTCACGTAGCCTGCTTTGACCAGCTTTTTCAGCGCATAGGTCACCACGTGGGTGTCTTCCACGTTGAGGACGAAGCAGATATCGGCCAGCTTTTTCTTGCGGTCGCGGTGGTTGACGTGATGCAGCAGCGAAACGTCAAAGGCGCCCATATCGGGCTCGCCGGCAGCCGTCATGCAGCGCACCATCCATTTGTTAAACGCGTTGCCGGTCATGATCAGCGCATATTCCAGCTCTGATAACTCCGCGCAGCGCTCGGATACCAGATGGCGGGAAGAGACGATCCGGCCCTCGTTGATATCGTCGCGATCGGGTGAAGCACTCTTTTCTGAGGTCATAACGTTCCTTAGCCAGAAATGTAAACTCATCGATAAAATAAGAACATTTTATTGATAATTTGTTTACATGTTTTTGAGGTTCAGATATAGCTTTTTAGCGCAGGTTTTGCGAAGCCTGCCAACAAAACACAACATCGCTCGCCGCAAATTAAAAAAATAGCCGTCGGCGCGCAACGCTCACTTTCGATAGGGTAAACGTTATGGACGGTACTACGCTGCTGCCGCTGATCGGGATACCGATCGTGGTTATTGGTTTTGCACTGCGCTTCAACCCGCTGCTGGTGGTCGTGGTGGCGGGGCTGGCGACGGGTCTGCTGGTCGGCATGGATTTCGGGATGCTGCTGGAGACCTTTGGCGAGAAGTTCGTCAATAGCCGATCGCTGGCCACCTTCATCCTGATCCTGCCCGTGATTGGTCTGCTGGAATATTACGGGCTTAAGGAGCGCGCCCAGGCCTGGGTGGCGAAGATCGCCAGCGCCACCTCGGCGCGTATTCTGATGCTCTATTTTGTCGCGCGTGAAGGCACCGCCGCGCTGGGCCTGATGTCGCTGGGCGGCCATGCCCAGACGGTGCGCCCGCTGCTGGCACCGATGGCCGAAGGGGCGGCGCTGAACGAATACGGCGAACTGCCGCAGCACATCCGCGACAAAATCAAAGCCCACGCCGCCGCGTGCGACAACATCGCGGTCTTCTTTGGGGAAGATATCTTTATTGCCTTCGGGGCGGTGCTGCTGATCGACGCGTTCCTGAAAGAGAACGGTATTCCGGGCATTGAACCGCTGCATATCGGCCTGTGGGCCATTCCCACCGCCATTGCGGCATTAATTATTCATATGACGCGCCTGCTGCGCCTCGATGCGAGCATCCGTCGCGACGTGATGGCCTGGCGGGCAGAGCAGGGTACGCAGGAGGCCGCGCAATGATGACGCTTATCACCATTAACCGCGTGTACTACCTGATTGGCTTTGTCGTAATGCTGCTGGTTGTCATGACCCTGCGCGATCGCGCCAACCCGAAGCGCTTTACCACCGCGCTGTTCTGGTTCTTGTTTGGCGGGATCTTCCTGTTTGGCGATCTGATGGTGCAGGAGCTGGGGAAATCGCTGGCGTACCGGATCATTGGCGGCGGCGTTATCGTTATCGCGCTGCTGGCGGGTTTTGGTCTCGTCGGGAAAGGGCACTATAAAATGTCCACCGAGGAGGAGCGCGTCGCGTCGTCAAATCGGCTTAAAAACTGGCTGTTCCTGCCGGCGCTGATGATCCCGGTGGTGACGGTGCTGGGCACGTTATTCCTGAAGGGCGTTTCGGTCGGCGGCGTGTTTCTGCTCGATCAGAAGCAGCTCACCCTGGCGGCGCTGTGCGTGGCCTGCGTCGCGGCGATCCTCACCGGCTGGTGGCTGACCAAAGGCACGCCGCTCCATGCCGTTCGTCAGTCCCGTCGTCTTGTCGATACCATCGGCTGGGCGGTGATCCTGCCGCAGATGCTGGCCATGCTTGGCGGCGTGTTCGTGGTGGCCAACACGGGTGACTCGGTGCAGAAGGTGGTGAGCCTGTTTGTGAACCCGGATAACCGCTTCATGCTGGTGGTGATTTACTGCGTGGGCATGGCGCTGTTTACCATGATTATGGGGAATGCGTTTGCGGCCTTCCCGGTGCTGAGCGCGGGGATCGCCTTGCCGTTTCTGATCAACGTGCATCACGGCAACCCGGCGCCGCTGCTGGCGATTGGCATGTACGCAGGCTACTGCGGCACGCTGATGACGCCGATGGCCGCGAACTTCAATATCGTTCCCGCCGCGCTGCTGGAGCTGAAAGACAAATATCAGGTGATCAAGATCCAGATCCCGACCGCGTTAACCCTGCTGGTGGTGAACGTGTTCTTAATGTACTTCCTCGTGTTTCGCTAAGGAGCTGTCATGGAATTAACGCAACATCAGGCCGACGCGTTTGCCCGCATGCCTTTGACCTATTTGCGCCAGGAATACCCGAACCACATCATGCACCTGCTGAATGATGATGGTGACGTACTGCCGCCGCGCGAGCTGCATCCCATTTTCTACGGCTGTTTTGACTGGCACTCGGCGGTGCACGGTTACTGGCTGCTGCTGCGCTGCGTGCGCCTCTATCCAGAATTACCGTGCCGGGACGCGATCGTCGCGCTTTTTGACGAGCACCTGACCGAAGAGAACGTGGCGAGGGAGTTGGCCTATTTCACCGCGCCGTTCCGCGCCTCGTTTGAGCGGCCGTATGGCTACGGCTGGCTGCTGGCGCTGGCCCAGGAGCTGAAACAGTCGTCGCTGCCGCAGGCCGCAGGCTGGTACCAGACGCTGGCGCCGCTCACCCAGGACATTCGCAACCGGCTGGTGGACTACCTCGGCAAGCTCACCTATCCGATCCGCGTCGGAACGCACTACAACACCGCGTTTGCCCTTGCGCTGGCGCTCGACTACGGTCGCGCAGTGGGGGATAAGGCGCTTGAACAGGCGATTGTGGCAGCGGCGGAGCGGTTTTATCTCGCCGACACGCGCTATCCGGCTCATTATGAGCCCGGCGGAGACGAGTATATTTCCGGCGCGCTGACGGAAGCGCTGCTGATGAGCAAGGTGTCGGAGGGCTTCCCGGCCTGGTTTGACGCGTTTCTGCCGGAGGTGGGCGCCGTTACGGCACTGATGAACCCGGCGGAAGTGAGCGATCGTACCGACCCGAAAATTGCCCATCTGGACGGGTTAAACCTTAGCCGCGCGTGGTGTATGAAGCACATAGCGAAAGCGCTTCCTGCCAGCCACCCGGCGCAACCGGCATTGCGCGAGGCGGTGACGAAACATCTGGCCGCAAGCGTCGGGCATGTAGTTGGCAGCCACTACAGCGGCGGACACTGGCTGGCGAGCTTTGCGCTGCTGGCGCTGGAGTAAACAAACGCGCCGTCTTTCTTGCCGGGTGGCGCTGCGCTTACCCGGCCTACATTGTGCAACGCTTGCCTGGAGACCTCGCAGGGCGCAGCCTGCTCAGGCTAAATACCACCGAACCCGTCGAGGCGATGACGGCTAACCACAGTGCAACCTGGATAGCATGTTGATGGTCCCATCCTGCCGCCGCTCCCAGCAGAACGCCCACCACGGCGGCGCCGAGACACTGGCCGAATGTTCTGACGATCGACAACACGCCGGAGGCATAGCTGGCATGTTCCCGCGCCACGTTAGCGAGCATTTCCCGATTATTGGGACTCTGGAAGCAGCCAAATCCCATCCCGCATACCAGACTGCGCAGGCAGATATTCCAGGCGGAAGGATTGTCCGGCAACGTGGCCAGCAGGACCAGCCCGCCGACAAAGACGATAAGCCCGAGGGTCGAGATGAGCGGTGCGGAGATCGTATCCGCCCAGCGACCCGCGTGTGGCGCGATCAGCACGATGCCAATCGGCCACGGGGTGAACAGCAGCGCCGACACCACCGGGCTGTAGCCATACACGCTCTGAAACAGGAACGGCAGCGCGACAAACGTGATCCCCTGGCTCACAAACGAGGCCAGCGAGGTCAGCGCGGCGAGGGTGAAGCGCCCGTTTCTGAACATCACCGGCGGCAGTAACGGATGTTGCGCGCGCCGGATACGCCAGGTAAAGGCGAAGGCGCTGACCAGCGCGAGAACGCTCCAGCAGACGGCCTGCAGACTAATGTGTTGCGCCACGTGCTGAAGGCTGTCGGCCAGCATGATCGCGGAACCTAACAGGACGGCGGAGAGCACGGCGCCCGGCGCATCAAAGGGCGGTCTGTCAGCAGCCGATTCCCGCGGCAAGGCTCGCCACGCCAGCAGCAGGGCGATGCTGCCCGGAATGAGGTTAATGGCGAACAGCCATTGCCAGCTCAGGGCGTCCAGTATTGTTCCACCGAGTACCGGGGCAATCGCCGTGCTGGAGGCGATAAGCAGGGCGTGCAGCCCCAGAATGCGGCCCAGCAGTCGGCCCGGAAAAACGGACCGCAGGATCGCCGGGGCGATACTCAGGGTCGCCGCCCCGCCGATGCCCTGCAGAATTCGCATCCCGGTTAACATTTCCGGCGTTGTTGCCAGCGCGCAGCCGAGCGAGGTGAGCGTAAAGGTGGCAAGCCCGCTCAGAAAGACCGGGCGATAGCCCACGCGGGCCGCCAGCGCGGCGAAAATAGCCAGCGTCATCGCCGCTGACAGCAGATAACCGTTAGCGAACCAGACCGCAACGTTCGCGGGGACCTGCATCGCTCTAGCCATGGAGGGGAGCGCGATGTTGATCATGGTGCCGTCAAAGACGCCCATCAGCGTGGTGGTCATGACGGCGGCCAGGACCCGGGCGCGTTCATGCCCGGGTAAACCTTCATCGCCGGGCTGGTTGGTAAATAGCATCATCGTCGTTACTCCGGATAAGAATAGTGATGACGAAACTATAATCATGCGCTATACAGGGCGGAAGACGCAGCATTTGCACTTAATCGTTGCATATAACGCCTTATCTGAGGAGCCATCGTGTCCGATCCTGACTTTAACCTTCTGGTTGCGCTCGACGTTTTGCTGGCCGAAGCCAGCGTGGCGGGCGCGGCGCGACGTTTAAACCTGAGCACCTCCGCCATGAGCCGCACCCTGAGCCGGCTGCGGGAGGTGACCGGCGATCCTATTCTGGTGCGGGCCGGGCGTCATATGGTGCTGACGCCCTGGGCCGAAGCCACCCGGGACCGCGCCAGATGCGCCGTGCACGAGGCGAGAGCGGTGCTGCAGCCCTCCACCGACACGCTGAAGGTGGAAAGTCTTGAACGGCTGTTCACTATTCGGGCCAACGACGGTTTTGTGGTGGCGTTTGGACCCATGCTCATAGCCGCGGTGGCGAGCGTTGCGCCCGGGGTCTGCATCCGCTTCGCTCCCAAACCTGAAAAAACGTCGCGCTATTTACGGGAGGGGCTTGTCGACCTGGAGATCGGCGTGCAGAGCAACATGGGGCCTGAAATACGGCTGCAAAGGCTCTTTCAGGATCGGTTTGTTGGCGCGGTGCGCAAGGGACATCCGCTGTCTTCACAGCCTGAGGTCAGCCTTGACGATTATGTTGCCTGGGGCCATGTGGTGGCGTCGCCTGATGGGGCGTTACACGGGTCTGTGGACGACGCGCTGGCGGAGCGGGGGATGAAACGAAAGATCGCCAGCGTGGTGCCTGGATTCCCGACGGCGTTATCCGTAGCGCTGGCCTCCGACCTGATTGCTATGGTACCGGCGTTGTACCTGCTCAATCAGGCGATGACCGAGCGCGTGCACGTCTTTGAACTGCCCTTTAAGACCCGGACCATTACGGTGTCCCAGATGTGGCATCCGCGCATGGAGCGGGACCCGGCGCATCGCTGGCTCAGGGAAAAGGTCCTTGAAGTGTGCCGCGCGGTTTGCTGACGCTCAGAGCACTTTCCCCGGCACGGTGAGGATGAAGCGCGTCGACACCGCATCCGATTCCACGCGGACTTTTCCGTGGTGCGCGGTGACGATGGACTTCACGATGGCAAGCCCAATCCCGCTGCCTTCGCCCTTACGCTGCCTGGACGGATCGACGCGATAAAAACGGTCAAACAGCTTTGGCAGATGCGCCTGCGGGATCGGCGTGCCGGGGTTTTCTGTCACCAGCTCAACGTCGTTATCCTGTTTTCTGATGGAGACCGTTACCGCTTTCCCTTCCGGCGTATAGCGCAGGGCGTTGGAGAGCAGATTATTGATTGCTCTTCTGAACATCTGCGGATCGCCTTCTATCAGGCAGGGCATCCCGTTAAATTTCAGCGAGACGTGGCGTTCTTCCGCCCAGGCTTCGAAGAAATCGAAGACTTTCATCACCTCAGCGCTTAAATCAAACATCACCCGATCCGGGATGAGCTGATTATTATCCGCCTGCGCCAGGAAGAGCATGTCGCTGACCATGCGGGTCATCCGGTTGTACTCTTCGAGGCTGGAGTAGAGGACATCTTCCAGCTCTTTCTGGGAGCGGTTCTGACATAACGCGATTTCCGTTTGCGTCACCAGGTTGGTGATGGGCGTCCTGATTTCATGCGCGATGTCGGCGGAAAAATTCGCCTGCCGGGTAAAGACATCTTCAATTTTCCCAATCATATGGTTGAAGGAGATCACCAGCTGTTCCAGCTCAACGGGCACGCGGGACGGCTCCAGTCGCGCATCCAGATTTTCGGAGGTGATATTTTTAATGGCGGTGCTGACGTTACGCAGGGGCAAGTGTCCCTGACGCACCGCGATACGAATCACCAGCACAATCAGCAGGCTGATTGCCGCGGCAATGGCAAAAAGATTCTTCTTCAGCGCCTCAAGGTAGTGGAGATGAAAATTAATTGAGAGCCCGATCAGCATGACGTAGTCCTGGGTTTTGCCCTGCAGCGTTGTCCTGCCTGAAGAGGCGATAATCCGGTACGTTTCCATTTTCATGTCGGACCCGGCATGCATAGGGTTGACCGGGTCTTCTACCGTCCAGAGAAACACATCCTGTGCCTGACGGTGTTTGCTAAAGTTCGCTGTGTTCATCGCCGGGCGCAATGCCGCGCCTTGCGCCGAGCTGAACAGGGTATTGCCCTGCGGATCCAGAAGCAGGACGGCCACGTTGCGGTAGCTGGCGACCGACTCTTTGAGCTTGCTGATTTTCTTTTGGTCGGGATCGGCCGGAGACTGGAGGATGCGGTGCATTGCGCTGCTAATCTGCTGTAAGTCGCTGATATCCTGCTCGGCAAAGTGCTTCTCAACGGAGTGCAGCATAAACCAGGTAAAGGCGAAGAAGGCCAGTATGGTGGAGAGGCTGATAAAAAAGGTCAGCCGCAGCGCAAGCGAGAACGGGCGTCGGAGGGGCTTAACGGGCATCCGGCACCTCCAGCATATAGCCCACGCCGCGTACCGTCTGGATCAGCTTGGGTTCAAAATCGTTATCGATCTTTGCGCGCAGGCGCTTTACCGCCACATCTATTGCGTTCGTGTCGCTGTCAAAGTTCATGTCCCACACCTGGGAGGCAATCAGGGAGCGGGGCAGCACCTCGCCCTGATGACGCATGAAAAACTCCAGCAGGCTGAACTCCTTGCTGGTTAACAGGATGCGATTGCCCGCCCGGCTGACCTTCCTCGACACAAGGTCAACCGTCAGGTCAGCCGCCTGAAGCTGGCTTTCCGCGATCACCGTATTTCCGCGTCTTAGCAGCGTCCTGACCCGGGCGAGCAGTTCCGCAAAGGCGAAAGGCTTAATCAGATAATCATCCGCGCCCAGCTCAAGCCCTTTAACCCGGTGCTCTATCGTCCCGAGGGCCGTGAGTAACAGGATGGGCATTCCTTTGCCGGCAGAGCGAAGCATGCGGACAATATCCCAGCCGTTCACGTCGGGCAGCATGATATCCAGAATCAGCAGGTCATATTCCGCGGTCATGGCGAGGTGGTACCCGGTCAGGCCATTATCCGCATGGTCCACGACAAACCCCGCTTCCGTCAGCCCCTTGCTGAGGTATTCCCCGGTTTTCATTTCGTCTTCAACGATCAGTATTTTCATCTTGCTCCCCAGACTGGCTGCTGATGACATTCTAGTGAGCCCGCGATCGTTAACAATGACTTACGCCATAAATGACAACATTGTCATTATCCTGTCACCGGTCAAACAGGATGCGTTCAGTAGAGTAGCCCTAAAAATCCTCTGGACTTGATTTGAACCGCTATGTTCCTGTTAAAACGACTCAGCATCACTACGGTATTTATCCTGGCAGGCTGCGTCTCGCTGGCGCCTGACTACCCGCGCCCGGCATCACCGGTACCCCGGCAGTTTTCGCTCTCGCGCAACGGCCTGACGCCCGCGGCGGCCGGGTATCAGGACACCGGCTGGCGCAACTTCTTCGTCGACCCTCAGATAGCTGGATTGATTACAGAAGCCCTGAAAAACAACCGCGATATCAAAATGGCCGCCCTGAAGGTTGAAGAGGCGCGGGCGCAGTTCAACGTGACGGAGGCGGATCGTTATCCGCAGTTAAATGGATCCGCGGGTATCACGTACAGCGGCGGGCTAAAAAGTGACAAACCGACCTCACGGCAGTACGACGCCGGTCTTGCGCTTAGCTACGAACTCGACTTTTTCGGCAAGATGAAGAACCTGAGCGAGGCCGACCGACAAAACTATTTCGCCAGCGAAGAGGCCCGTCGCGCGGTGCATATTCTGCTTGTCTCTAACGTGTCGCAGAGCTATTTCAACCAGCAGCTGGCGTATAAACAGCTGCGCGTCGCGCGGGAAACGCTGAAAAATTACCGGCAGTCTTATGCGTTCGTTGAGCACCAGCTGGCGACGGGGAGCACCAACGTGCTGGCGCTGGAACAGGCCCGGGGACAGATCGAAAGCACGCAGGCAGAGATTGCCAAACGAGAGGGGGAGCTGGCGCAGGCCAACAATGCTCTGCAGCTGCTCCTCGGCACCTATCGTGGATTGCCGGGCGACAGCGGAATGAGCGCCCGCGATATTGCGCCGGTAAAACTCCCGCCCCATCTTTCTTCAGCGATACTGCTGCAGCGCCCGGATATTATGGAGGCGGAGCATCAGCTTAACGCGGCCGATGCGAATATCGGCGCCGCGCGTGCCGCCTTTTTCCCGTCTATTTCCCTGACCAGCGGGCTTTCAACAGGCAGTACGGAATTATCCAGCCTGTTTACCGCGGGCAGCGGGATGTGGAATTTCATTCCTAAAATTGAACTTCCGATTTTTAATGCGGGCAGGAATAAGGCCAACCTGAAGCTGGCTGAAATTCGTCAGCAGCAGTCGGTTGTGAATTACGAACAAAAAATACAGGCTGCCTTCAGGCAGGTTGCCGACGCGCTCGCGCTGCGGGACAGCCTCAACCAGCAGATTGCTGCGCAAGAACGGTATCTTGATTCGCTAAATATTACCCTGCAGCGAGCCAGAGGATTATATACCAGCGGTGCGGTGAGCTATATCGAAGTATTAGACGCGGAACGGTCGCTGTTTTCCACGCAGCAAAATATTCTCGACCTTATTTATGCCCGGCAGGTTAATGAAATTAACCTCTTCACCGCGCTGGGCGGCGGTTGGGCCGAATAACCTCATTTAATTAAAAAGGATATTAAACATGCGCAATTCACTTAACGCCGTCGTATTTGGTGCAATCATTATGTTTTCTGCCGGTCTTCAGGCTGAGGTTCATCAGCACGCGGAGATGAGCGCCGCCAGCGAAGGTGCCTCAGAGCAGGTTATCACCGGGACCGGCATTGTGAAGGATATTGATCTCACGAACAAAAAAGTCACGATTTCTCACGAAGCCATCCCGGAAATTGGCTGGCCCGCGATGACCATGCGTTTTACTTTTATGCAGGCCGACGCGAGTATTACTGCCTTAAAAGTCGGCAGCCACGTGAATTTCTCGTTTGTTCAGCAGGGCAATCTCTCTTTACTCAAGAGCATTAAATAGCGAGAAATGGCATGGCCTCATTAAAAATAAAATATGCTGCCATGATAGTCAGCAGCCTTATTGCCGGAGGGCTGATATCCGTGACGGCATGGCAGACACTTTATTCATCTGAAAAAACAGCAAATAGCGTTGCGGAAAGAAAGGTCCTTTTCTGGTATGACCCGATGAAGCCTGACGTGAAATTCGACAAGCCCGGTAAATCACCGTTTATGGATATGGATCTGGTGCCGAAATATGCCGATGAGGATGGTAAAAGCAGTGACGGTATCCGTATCGATCCGACCCAGGTTCAGAACCTGGGATTAAAAACGCAAAAAGTGACGCGCGGAAAGCTGAATTATGCCCAGACGATCCCGGCCAACGTCAGCTATAACGACTATCAGTTTGTCATTGTGCAGGCGCGTGCGGAAGGGTTCGTTGAGAAAGTGTACCCGCTGACGATTGGCGATAAGGTGAAAAAAGGCACGCCGCTGGTTGATATCACCATTCCGGACTGGGTCGAAGCGCAGAGCGAGTTCCTCCTGCTTTCCGGCACCGGCGGAACGCCCACGCAGATAAAAGGCGTTCTGGAGCGTCTGCGCCTGGCGGGTATGCCGGATGACGATATTCAGCGGCTGCGTGCGACCCGTACTATCCAGACCCGGTTTACCATCAAGGCGCCCATTGACGGGGTGATCACGGCCTTTGACCTGCGCACCGGGATGAATATTTCCAAAGATAAGGTGGTGGCGCAGATTCAGGGGATG
Source organism: Enterobacter sp. 5-4 (assembly GCF_000612205.1). NCBI lineage: Bacteria > Pseudomonadati > Pseudomonadota > Gammaproteobacteria > Enterobacterales > Enterobacteriaceae > Enterobacter > Enterobacter sp. 5-4. The sequence continues at coordinate 197,529 of NZ_JFHW01000007.1, forward strand.
GATCCGGTCTGGATCGGCGCGGCGGTCCCTGAATCCATTGCTTATCTGCTGAAAGATACCTCGCAGTTTACTGTTTCGGTACCGGCTTATCCGGATAAATCCTTCCCGGTTGAAAAATGGCGTCTTCTGCCGAGCGTGGATCAAACCACCCGTACGCTGCAGGTGCGCCTGCAGGTCTCCAACAAGGATGAACTGCTGAAACCGGGCATGAATGCCTACCTGAAGCTGAATACCCAAAGTCAGGAAATGTTGCTCATTCCGTCTCAGGCCGTTATCGATACCGGGAAAGAACAGCGCGTTATTACCGTTGATGCGAACGGGAAGTTTGTACCGAAAAGGATCCACGTTCTGCATGAATCTCAGCAGCAGTCCGGCATTGGTACCGGACTGGAAGAGGGGGAGTCGGTGGTAGTCAGCGGTCTGTTTCTGATTGACTCGGAGGCCAATATTACCGGCGCGCTGGAGCGCATGCGCCACGCTGAAGCCGCTGACGACGCGCATTCAGGCCATTAAGGAGACGATGATGATTGAATGGATTATCCGGCGTTCGGTTGCCAACCGTTTCCTGGTGATGATGGGCGCGCTGTTTCTCAGCGTCTGGGGGACATGGACCATCATCCACACCCCGGTCGATGCCTTGCCCGATCTGTCTGACGTTCAGGTGATTATCAAAACAAGCTATCCCGGACAGGCCCCGCAGATTGTTGAAAACCAGGTGACCTATCCACTCACCACCACCATGCTGTCGGTTCCTGGCGCGAAGACCGTGCGCGGTTTTTCACAGTTTGGTGATTCGTATGTGTACGTTATTTTTGAAGACGGGACCGATCTGTACTGGGCCCGCTCGCGCGTGCTGGAGTACCTGAATCAGGTTCAGGGCAAACTCCCCGCCGGGGTGAGTTCCGAAATCGGCCCGGACGCCACGGGCGTAGGCTGGATATTTGAGTATGCGCTGGTGGACCGCAGCGGAAAACACGATCTCGCCGAGCTGCGATCATTGCAGGACTGGTTCCTTAAATTTGAGCTGAAAACAATCCCGAACGTGGCCGAGGTGGCCTCCGTCGGCGGCGTGGTGAAGCAGTATCAGATTCAGGTTGACCCGTTAAAGCTGGCGCAGTTCGGCGTCAGCCTGCCGGAAGTTAAGCAGGCCCTTGAATCGTCTAATCAGGAAGCGGGGGGATCGTCCGTAGAAATCGCGGAGGCGGAATATATGGTGCGGGCCAGCGGCTATCTGCAGACCATCGATGATTTCAATCACATCGTCCTGAAAACCGGTGAGAACGGTGTGCCGATTTACCTGCGTGATGTTGCCCGCGTACAAACGGGGCCGGAAATGCGCCGTGGTATTGCCGAACTGAACGGGCAGGGTGAAGTGGCGGGCGGCGTGGTGATCCTGCGTTCGGGTAAAAACGCGCGCGAGGTCATTACGGCGGTAAAAGACAAGCTGGAGACGCTGAAGGCCAGCCTGCCGGAAGGCGTTGAGATTGTGACCACCTACGATCGCAGCCAGCTCATCGACCGGGCCATTGATAACCTGAGCAGCAAACTTCTCGAAGAGTTTTTCGTGGTGGCCATCGTCTGCGCGCTGTTCCTCTGGCACATTCGCTCGGCGCTGGTGGCGATTATCTCTCTGCCGCTTGGCCTGTGTATTGCCTTTATCGTCATGCATTTCCAGGGGCTGAACGCCAATATTATGTCGCTGGGAGGCATTGCCATCGCCGTCGGCGCGATGGTGGATGCCGCCATCGTGATGATTGAGAACGCGCATAAGCGGCTGGAAGAGTGGGATCACCAGCATCCGGGAGAGCAGATTGATAACGCCACCCGCTGGAAGGTGATTACCAACGCCTCTGTAGAGGTTGGACCGGCGCTGTTTATCAGCTTGCTGATCATCACTTTATCCTTCATTCCCATCTTTACCCTTGAGGGGCAGGAAGGACGGCTGTTTGGTCCGCTGGCCTTCACCAAAACGTACGCCATGGCAGGGGCGGCCGCGCTGGCCATCATCGTGATCCCCATTCTGATGGGATTATGGATCCGGGGTAAAATCCCCGCCGAGACCCGTAACCCGCTGAACAGGCAGCTGATTAACGCCTATCATCCGCTGCTGATTCGGGTGCTCAACTGGCCCAAAACAACCCTGCTGGTTGCGGCCTTATCCATCTTCACGGTGATCTGGCCCCTGAGCCAGGTAGGCGGCGAGTTCCTGCCGAAGATTAATGAGGGCGATCTGCTGTATATGCCCTCAACATTGCCGGGCGTTTCTCCGGCAGAAGGGGCCGCACTGTTACAGACCACGGACAAGTTAATTAAAACCGTGCCTGAAGTGGCCTCAGTTTTCGGCAAGACGGGTAAAGCCGAAACGGCTACGGATTCCGCGCCGCTCGAAATGGTGGAAACCACCATTCAGCTCAAGCCTGAGAATGAGTGGCGGTCCGGCATGACGATTGACAAGATTATTGACGAGCTCGACAAGACCGTTCGGTTGCCCGGTCTGGCGAATCTCTGGGTTCCGCCGATCCGCAATCGGATAGACATGCTTTCCACCGGGATCAAAAGCCCGATTGGTATCAAGGTGTCCGGTACCGTGTTGTCTGATATCGACGCGACGGCGCAAAGCATCGAGACGGTAGCGAAAACCGTGCCGGGCGTGGTGTCTGCCCTGGCTGAACGTCTGGAGGGCGGGCGCTACATCGATGTCGATATCAACCGGGAAAAAGCCTCCCGCTACGGAATGACGGTGGGTGACGTGCAGCTGTTTGTCTCCTCGGCCATCGGCGGTGCGACGGTGGGTGAAACGGTGGAAGGCGTGGCCCGCTATCCGATTAATATTCGTTATCCTCAGGACTACCGGAATAGCCCGAGCGCGCTGAGGCAGATGCCGATCCTGACTCCAATGAAACAGCAGATTACGCTGGGTGATGTGGCGGATATCAACGTTGTTTCAGGCCCCACGATGCTGAAAACGGAGAATGCCCGGCCTGCGAGCTGGATTTATATCGATGCCCGCGGCAGGGATATGGTGTCGGTGGTGAACGACATTAAGACGGCCATCAGCCAGAACGTGAAGCTCAGGCCGGGTACCAGCGTGTCATTCTCCGGGCAGTTTGAACTGCTTGAGCACGCCAACAAGAAACTGAAGCTGATGGTGCCGATGACGCTGATGATCATTTTCATTCTGCTCTATCTGGCGTTCCGTCGCGTGGATGAGGCGTTGCTGATCCTGATGAGCCTGCCGTTCGCGCTGGTCGGCGGGATATGGTTCCTGTACTGGCAGGGCTTCCATATGTCCGTGGCAACCGGCACCGGGTTTATCGCCCTGGCCGGGGTGGCAGCAGAGTTTGGAGTGGTCATGCTGATGTATTTGCGTCATGCCGTTGAAGCACATCCGGCGCTGTCCCAGCGCGAAACGTTCACTGAACAGGGGCTTGATGACGCCCTTTATCAGGGCGCCGTGCTGCGCGTGCGGCCAAAGGCGATGACCGTCGCGGTGATTATTGCCGGTCTGCTGCCCATTCTCTGGGGGACCGGGGCAGGCTCAGAAGTCATGAGCCGGATAGCGGCGCCCATGATCGGCGGGATGATTACGGCACCGCTGCTGTCACTGTTTATTATTCCTGCGGCGTATAAGTTAATTTGGTTGCGCAGGCATAAAAAGCCTTAAAAAAAACCGCCGGTAGCGGCGGGTTTTTACGGGATGAATGCTTAGCGCGCCTTGCTGATCAGTTTGCGCCAGGCTCTGTTATGCAGAGTAAATAGCAGCATCTTATAGAAAGCGGTAGAGAAGATGCAGCTGCCACTAAGCCCCAGCATGACAGTACTCACCATCGCAGCGGTCAGACTGACGCCCGGAGCAGCGCTACCGCTCAGCGCGGCCAGCAAATAGGCTGCCGTTAATACCAGACTCATCACCGCCAGCGTAAGATGTAACCGCACGGCGCGCATGCTGCCTTTGCCAATCATAAACATCGTCACGCCGTTGATGCTTGCGAACAGGAGGGCGATCAGCACAACCCACACGAATACGCGTTCGGCTGGCTGGCCGAGTGCGGCGAGTACATCATAGCCCAACCACAGCTGAGGAATCGCGAAGCTGACAATTACCCCGAGAGTACTGATTGCCGCCGGAATACCCATGGTGTGTAGACCCACAGGTTTGCCCATTTCTTCAGCCAACTGAGTCTTTAGCTGTTGCAGCTGTGTCGGGGAGGTATTGCTTATGCTGGTAGCCACCTCGTTACAGTGTTGCAGGCGACGGGTTAAAACTTTAAACATTTAAATACTCAGCGTTCAGTTAGGTAAAAATGATTGCAGCACACCTACTACATAGCGTCCTGACTGGACGGTATTTTGTGGATTGCGGATAGTCCCAGTGAGTGAGCTCCCCACAAAGGCCGATGCGTTGTTGACCGCACTCATCAGCTCGCGCTGCAGTGATTTTTGTAACGATTCGCTTGGGAAACGTTTCGGATAAACACCTGCGCGGATCGCGGCCTTTACCCCGGCACTGGAGATACCTGGATTCTGCGCTTTAATGATCTCTTCCGTGATGCGCTTACGTTCGGCACGGCTCAGGCTCTGGAACCAGGCGGTAACTTTACTTGAAGACGCCGCTTTCATCAGCTTGTACGTTTCTAAAGTACCTCTTAGCGCGGTTCCTGCCGCAGCAAGCGAAATGACATCCAGAACTGTCGTGGTGGCAACGTACCAGTCCTGGCTGTCAAGCCATGCAACATCGGAACCATGGTCGTTATGGATAGCCAGCAGACGGCCCGCGCCAATCATGCATTGCGCTCCCGTAGCCAGTGTACCGGACAGACTAATCGCCGCAATCACACCAGACCCGCCAGCGGTAAACGGTACTGCCGCACCGGCACCAAACGCCATGACAAGCGTAACAATCATCGCGCCACAGGCAAAACCGGTCGAGGTAATTTCCGTAGCAAGTGACGGAGTAGTTAGCGTCGCAACCACAGCTTTTTCTGCACTGATTTCCTTAGCATCCGGAATTTTACTGATGACTACATGGCTGACGGTGCTCTGATTCACATCAGCAATGCGTCGAGACGGGCGAACCAGCCAGCGTTGCTTGCCATCATCAAAAATGATGCCGACATTGTAAAAATTACGCGTGCAGTCGAGCTGTGCGGCCAGCTTTTTAAAATCGATATCTGCACCGGCCTGTAGGCCAAGGCTTCGCGAGAGATCATAAGAGGGAAGGGTGCTGTCAGGCGACTGCTGACCGGGTAAGTTCATCGAGGAAGCTCCTTCATTCCGTGAGGACTATTAATTAGCAGGGTAATATATTGAAAAAATTTATGATTCGAAGATTAATACTTTGATAATAGCAGCGTTAACTCGGTGATCAAATGATTCCTACAACTGTTCCCGTATCGTCCCGCATGGAAGCGCTATTTCACAACCCTAGCGGCCTGGCCTCCTGTATGAACTCAATCAGAAGGCGAAGCCCGGTCGGCAGTTGCCGGCGGCTTGAATAATAGATATGAAAACCTTCCTCCAGCGGGGACCATTCCGTGAGCACCAGGCGGAGCCGACCATCCTTCACATAGGGTTCAACAAGAGGCTCCGGAAAATACATCAGACCAGCTCCGCCTAATACGGCCACAAGGCCCGTTTCAGCCTGGTTGACCGTCACTGAGCCTGGCACAGTGATTTGGTACGTTTCGCCGTCTCGCTCAAGTTCCCAGCGATAAATCCGATCGTCGCCGAGACGATTGCTTATACAACGATGGTGTAATAAATCATCCGGATGTTCAGGCGTTCCGTAACGTTCCAGGTAGTCTGGGGATGCTGCGATAACCCAGCGAATATCGGCAGATAAACGCCGGGCAACCATGTCTTCCGGGACGGTGCCACCATAGCGGATACCGGCATCGAAGCCCGCATCAGTGACGTCAACCATACGGTTGCTGGCCACAATATCGATTTCAATATCGGGATAGCGATCCATAAACGCGGGCATAACTGGCGCAAGCAAAAGATTGGCCGCTTCAACGGCAGCATTGATGCGGATACGTCCGCCAGGGGTATTACGATACTTGTTAAGCGATTCAAGCGCGCCTTCTATCGTGTCGAAAGGCTGAAGGACAGACTGAACCAGTTCTTCACCTGCTGCCGTAGGGGTGACGCTCTTGGTCGTGCGATTAAGCAGGCGAACCCCGAGCCGGGTTTCCAGTCCCTTCAGGGCATGACTAAGCGCTGATGCACTGACACCTAATTCAATGGCAGCACGGCTGAAACTGCGATGACGTGCAATAGCCATGAAATAAATGAGATCGGCAACATCAGCTCTGCTTATTTGCATACAGAATCCTTTTCCTTGTGCCTTAACGCCCGACTGCGTTGATACGGAAATGATATACACCATAGACCGATTAGCGCTAATCCGTTGCTGAATTTTTTTCACAAGTCCATCCACTCATCGCCTCTCACTGAAAACGGTGTGCTTCGTTATTCTTGAAAATAATGAGACCCGGCAACGCCGGGCCAGGGAAGGGGGTTAACGGTTCTGTATTGCTGAAGGCGGCGTGAGTGAAGGGGGCGCATCAGGAAGCGGGGGAATGATCCCGTCGACGGGGTGCGGCAGATAGAGTGCCTCGAGTTCCGTGATTTCAGCATCGCTAAGTGTAAAGTCCAGTGCGCTGATAGCCGTGGAAAGATGTTCTGGTTTGGTCGCGCCAATGATCGGGGCTGTGATGACCGTTTTTGATAGCAACCAGGCAATTGCAACATGGGCTCTTGGCACATCGTGCTTTTCAGCAATGCTGGCAACGACATCAATAACGGGCTTATCCAGAAGGGCTGCGTTCTCATACATTTTTAACGCAAAGGCATCGTTTTGCGTTCGTCGGGACGTGACACTCCAGTCGCGCGTGAGCCTGCCGCGTGCCATCGGACTCCAGGGGATCACACCAACGCCCTGGTCTTCACACAGGGGCAACATCTCGCGCTCTTCTTCCCGGTAAAGCAGGTTGTATTGCGGTTGCATCGTAATAAATCGGGTCCAGCCGTTACGCTCTGCAGTATGCTGCATTTTTGCAAAGCGCCAGGCTTCCATAGATGATGCGCCGATGTAACGTACTTTTCCTGATTTAACGAGGTCATGCAGAGCCTCCATGGTCTCTTCAACAGGCGTGGAGTGGTCAAAGCGGTGAATCTGAAAGAGATCCACATAATCCATACCTAAGCGCATCAGGCTATCGTCAATAGACTGAAAAATGGCCTTGCGGGAAAGAAACCCGGTATTGGGTGAGTTGCGCCACGGAAAGAAGGTCTTTGTCGCCACAACGATCTCATCGCGTCTGGCCATTTCTCTCAGCGCTTTTCCTGTGATCTCTTCAGAACTTCCGCCCGAGTAGATATTCGCGGTATCAAAAAAATTAATGCCCGCTTCAAGCGCCTGACGGATGAGTGGCCGTGACGCCTTTTCATCCAGGGACCAGGGTTGAGGCAGGCGTTCAGGTTCACCATAGCTCATACAACCGAGGCAAAGACGGGAGACTTGCAAACCGCTACGACCCAGATTCACATACTTCATTCTGTGTTCCTTCTTTTATTGCCAGCAATTCTGTATGTGACAGGGTATTGCACTGACATGAAGGGAACCAGCATGCGCCATCGAATGGTGTTATGAGTTTTTTTCACAAATCGTCGTTATCGACAGTGAAAGACGAGAAGCGAGAGGGTGGTCAGAATTAATAACAGATTGATGTATCGGCTCGTGATTAGCTATCAGATGTCATTTAACATAATATACATTATGCGCACTTAAATAAGGAGAGGCAAAATCTGCATTTCTGCGGTCATGATTGACCTGGTCCATTGAATCATGTGAAGCCACCTTTTCAGGCATGATTTGTGTCGAGGCCCCGCACGACCCAACGTCTACGTTTACACATGGTTGAAAGACGTTTGATATACTTCAGCCTTTGCCCACTGCTGCCGTAAACTTATGGAAATTGAATTAGATAAAAGCTTTAGAGAAAGGATTTTCCACGCGGTCATTTTTGAAGTCACGGCCAACATTATCATCGCGCTGTCGCTTGCGTGGCTGATGAACGTGTCGGTACTCCAGTCTGGTTCGCTGTCCGTGATATCCGCGCTTACCGCCACGGCCTGGAATTTTGTGTTTAACAAATTCTTTGACGCTCTTCAGAAAAAATACCAGTTTGAAAGAACGTTCCTCGTCCGCGCGCTCCATGCGGCCTGTTTCGAAGCCGGACTTATCATCACGTTAATTCCTGTGGCCATGGTGATGCTGCATTTAACGATGACGGAGGCATTTTTTGTTGAGATTGGTTTGGTACTGTTTTTCCTGCCGTACACGATGCTGTTTAACTGGGTTTACGATTACCTGCGCTGGACGTTTGTTGGACGGAAACAGTCTGCTATGTAACGAGATATCTGTCACATAGACGCACCTGTGCTCATATTCGACTCCTGTCACCTTCTATACTCTTCATTTCTCTATCGCTTTCAAGGAGTCGATAATGTTTGATCATGTGAAATTTGGCGTCAGCGATTATGAAAAAAGTAAAACCTTCTTCCTCGAGGCGCTTCGTCCGCTTGGTGTTGAACTCGTCGATGAAGGCGCGCCGGATTATGGTGTTGAGATGAGCTCTGGCGACGTTTCGCTTTGCCTTTTCCAGACAAATGACAAACCAGCGCCTCTGCATCTGGCGTTTGTGGCCAAGACCCGTCAACAGGTAGATGATTTTTACCATGCCGCGCTGGGCGCTGGCGGACGTGATAACGGTGAGCCGGGGCTACGTTCCTATGGTGAAAATTACTATGCCGCTTTTGTCATCTCGCCTGATGGTCATAACATTGAAGCCGTATGCCATGCGCCGGAAAGTCGGTAGCCCAAATATTTCGCTTGAGAACATTTTAGAAGCTAAATCCTGACAGCCAGTCGCTGGCTGTCAGAGGCTGTCACGATCTGAGGCCAGCACGACGGATACCCCCTTTTCCGATACCGCGCGGATCCACTCCTTATCTGTACCGTCTTCAACGATGATGGTATTCACTGATGATACATCGCCAATCACAAACGACGACGCGGTGTTGATCTTTTCCGGAGACGCCAGAACGACCGTTTCCGCGGCTCTGCCGGAGAATGCACGTTTGATGCATGCCTCTTCGAAATCACCGGTTGTCAGCCCCGCATCCGGATGAATACCGGTCACGCCCATAAAGAACAGATCTGCATGAATATTCTCTATGCCTTCGATGGCCGCCGCGCCGACCGCAACAATCGAGTGTTTATACAACCGTCCGCCGATCAAAATCACCTCAATGGCAGGATGATCAACAAGCCCCAGAGCAATACTCGGGCTGTGCGTCACCACGGTGATGCGCAAGTCAGGCGGGAAAAAGGTAATCAGCTCCGAGGTTGTCGTGCCACCGTCGATAATCACTACCTGGCCTGATGAAATCAGCTGGGCCCCTTTCCGGGCCACCCTTTTTTTTGCATCCATCTTAACGGATTGCCGTTCGGCAAACGGAGCAATTGCGGAAGATGACGGTAGTGCGCCGCCGTGAACACGCTGCAAACGCCCTTCTGCCGCCAGCTCGCGGAGATCGCGCCGGATAGTGTCTTCAGAGACGTCGAAAAGAATGCTCAGCGCTTTTGACTGGACCTGACCTTCGGCACCCAGCTTTTCAAGGATCAATTGTTTTCGCTGACGAGTGAGCATCCTGTTTTCCTGATGTTGCATGTTTTACCTTGAAAGTGCATGATGTTGCTGTTTATGAGTATTACTTTACGTAAGGAGGAACAATCGTGCAATCAAAACGTGCAGATGTGCGCATCATTAACAGTGAAACCCTGTCAGATAACTGGTACATCCTTAAAAAATACACCTTCGACCTGCAGCGCCGTGATGGCGAATGGCAGCGGCAACAGCGGGAAGTGTATGACCGTGGCAACGGCGCGACGATTCTTCTCTACAACCGTGAGAAAAAGACGGTCATCCTGACGCGCCAGTTCCGCTTCCCTGTTTTTATTAACGGCCATGAGGACGATTTAATTGAAGCGGCGGCGGGATTGCTGGACAACATGGATCCTGAAAGCCGCATCAAAGCAGAAGCGGAAGAAGAGACCGGATTCCACGTTACGCGCGTAGAGAAAATCTTTGAAGCCTATATGAGCCCGGGCTCTGTCACGGAAAAACTCTATTTTTATCTTGCCGAGTATCAGCCGAAAGACAGAACCGGCGCCGGCGGCGGGATCAAGGCTGAGGGAGAAGATATCGACGTGCTGGAAATGACGCTTGAAGAGGCATTACGCCGCATTGAAACCGGCAGGATTGTCGACGGTAAAACCATCATGCTGCTTTATCATATTGCCCTGAAAGGCATTCTGTAACCTACTGGTTTAAATCCTGATTTCAATTTGTATGAACCTGGGGAAAAGCGTAAAACCTCCTAAATCTTGCAGCCTACTATAATTAGTGAACGATTTCGAAATTCGATAAAAACATCAACAATTCCCTAAGTCATCTGCATTTACCATTCAAAAATCCCAAACGTTCACGAGGCTGCCAGTTGAGGCAGCCTGTCTTATCTGTTGACTGGATTAAAATGCGACTCGCTACAGATAACGAAGCATATTATACTTGCTCCTCCACTCGTACAGGAGGCAGCAACTCACGTGAAGGATACATATTACAACGACTTAACGATCAATACGCAAATTCAGAGTGAGCTGGACGCGTTTTTTGAGGACTTCAAAGGGATCGTCTTCGCCTACGCCATTATGAACAAGAAAGATCCCTCACAGATGAGGATAATCAATAACAGTCCAGAGTGGTTTACTATCTACCTTGAAAAAAAATATCAGTTCATTGACCCTGTTATCATTCGGGCTTTGCGCTGTGTGGAAGATTTTTTCTGGGAAAGTGATGTTGTCCTGTCAGATGGTTATAACCTGACGCGTATTTTCGACGAAAGTGTCCAGTATGATATTTATCAGGGACAGACGTTTCCTCTGCATGACTATTTGAATAATCTTGTTGTCTTATCCGTCATCAGTCCTAAGCATTCTGGGATTGACATTGAAAAATATCGGCCGCATTTTCTACGTTTCCTTGTTCAGTTACACCAGAAGACACTCAATCTGTATAGTCAGCATCAGCAGAAAAAGAATGTTTTCCTGTCGCCACGTGAGCGCCAAATCCTTAAATGGGTCAGCGCCGGAAAAACGTACGCAGAAATTTCTGTTATATTGTCTATTGCTGAGCGCACCGTTAAATTCCATATGGGCAACATCATGAAAAAGCTCGGCGTGAATAATGCAAGGCACGCAATAAAACTTGGAACGGAACTCCGGTTACTGGAGGACTGAGCCTCAGCCACTGGTTATAAATGGCGTAAGTGCTCGAGCATTTCGCGAAGCCAGTGACTGGATTTGTCTTTGCTAATAATGTCTTCAATAATGCTGGTGCTGGCGGGCATATAAATATAGTAAATGACCTCGCCTTTTTCAGAAACACCACGCTGTATAACTTCAACTTTCCAGTTCGCATGGCGAAATATGGCGTACATTCCACGACTGGCTACAGCATACATTCCATGATATTTTTTCTTCATGCAATAAATATTCATTGCAAGAAACAATGCTTTACTGGCGGGCACGCCATGCAGACTTGCGGAATCTCGTATTTCTTTATCTAAAAATAAACGGCTCACTTCACAACAAGGAACATCTGCGGGAAAAATAATGGGGTTGTCGAAATAATTATGAAAAATTTCGCTTATCATCGTGGGCTGCGTTGCGTTAATAAATCGTGCGCCGCATAACAGTTGTCCATCATACATACCCAGTAAATATGTCGTGTTATGGGAATCAAATTGATCCTTCTCCATACCTTCGACGCATTCCACTTTCCAGTCGAGTCGGTCCCGAAACGTTTTTCTCCGGAGTCGGTAAAGTTCGCGCGCTAATGCTGGGGGTAAATCATCGTAGTCGTGTAAAAAAAATTCAATGACAGAATTCATGCTCTTGTTCCTGATAATAACACCTGAAACTATTATCACCTGTCTTTTAGGACAGCTTTCATTGTGCCGCATATTCCCTATACTTAAAAAGTACCTGACCACGAAGTTCTCGCAAAACTAAGCGGCCAGGAGGTCAAAGACCTACGAAACACCAGGGATATACCCATCGATGATTATCTAATATTTAAAGTTTCGGGTACAGAGCATAAGAAGCACTTTGCCGATAAAATATTAAAAAACAATAATCATAAAATAATTACAATAAATGTATTGCCCCTTAATCTTTTAAGGGGTAATATTTCCGTTTTATTATTTTTTGCACCTTTCCTCATTTTCTGACTCTGCTGGCTTCTTATGGCCAAACACCCTCGCCAATACCGCTTTGCAGGCATCTGCCTGTGCTATTCTTGCAGAAACATGCAAAACGGAGAATTGATAATGGCCGACTGGAACCCTTCTCTTTACCTGCAATTTGGCGCAGAAAGAACGCGTCCGGCCGCAGAACTGCTCGCCAGAGTTCCTCTGGATGAGGCCGCTACCATTGCGGATTTGGGCTGCGGACCGGGAAACAGCACCGCGCTGTTGAAGCATCGCTGGCCTTCTGCTCACATCACCGGGGTCGATAACTCCCCTGCCATGCTCGAGGAAGCACGCGCCGCCTTACCCGATTGCCATTTTGTAGAGGCCGATATTCGTCAGTACACGCCCGGCCAGCCGCTGAGCCTGATTTATGCCAACGCGTCGCTGCAATGGATTCCGGACCATTACGATCTCCTGCCGCATCTTGTTTCCCTGCTTAAGCTAAATGGCGTGCTGGCGGTCCAGATGCCTGATAACTGGCTGGAACCCACCCATGTGGCGATGCGTGAAGTGGCGCTGGAGCAAGACTATCCAGACCGTGGCCGCGAACCGCTGCCGGGCGTGCATGCTTATTACGATATTCTGTCGGAAGCTGGCTGTGACGTGGATATCTGGCGGACAACCTATTATCACAAAATGAGCTCTCATCAGGCGATTATTGACTGGGTAAGCGCCACCGGCCTGCGCCCCTGGCTTCAGGAACTGAACGAGAGCGAGCAGAAACGGTTCCTGAAACGCTACCATGAACTGCTGGAAGAGCAGTATCCGCTCCAGGAAAACGGGCAGATACTGCTGGCTTTTCCAAGGTTGTTTATCGTGGCTCAACGCCAGCCCTGATCCGATTATGAGCGGGCTTCTTTGAGCAGCTGCTGGATAACCTTTTCCTGTTGCTCATAGTCACCTTCGCCAAAGGCGGTATAGCGCAGCTGCCCTTTGGCATCAAAATAGTAATGTGCTGGCCAGTACTGATTGCCGAACGCATTCCAGATTTGATAGTTGTTATCCGTCACCACCCGATACGGCAGTTGCCATTTCTTCACCGCATTTTTAACCGACGACAGCGGTTTCTCCCAGGGATATTCCGGGGTGTGAACACCAATCACCACCAGACCCTGCGGCTGGTACTTTGTGGCCCACTCCCGCACATGGGGGAGCGTATGCTGGCAATTAATGCAGTCCCACGTCCAGAAATCAATCAGTACAACCTTTCCCCGTAACGATTCAGACGTGACAGGGTCACCGTTTATCCACCCTGTTCCACCGCTTAGCGAAGGCAGCTGGCTGCTGGGCTCTGTCATGACTACCGGCTGGAGCTTCACCGGCGCGGTGGCAGGTTTCGCCAGATTCAAGAGCACCGTCTCAAGACGGTCCGCGACGCCGTTTGCCCCTTTCAGTAGCGAAGTCATCCCCGTCGCGTTCAGGATGACTGCGGCTAACATCGCCACCCCCGTCCCCTGACGCAGCTTCGCCATTAGCGCCGATTTTGCTCTCAGTGGTGCCATCAGCGAGCGTCCGCCGAACACGAGTAGACCCAGCATCAGCGCGCATCCGCTGCCATAGGCGGCAAGCAGTGCGCCTGTGGCGATGGCCGAATGCCCCGCAATATTAATGCTGAAAATCGCGCCCAGAATAGGCCCGGCGCAGGGAGACCAGAGCAGCCCAACCGCTAGCCCGGCCAGAAAAGCCGATGCCATTCCGCGCGTTTGCCCGCTACGGCTGTTGAGAACATGTCCCGCGCTGACGGCCGGTCCCGCAATACGCTGGGCGAAAGACGGGAAAATCAAGGCCAGCGCGGCGGTGGCCAGAATGACGAGCGCGATCCAGCGCCCGACAATGGTTGCCTCTGTTATCCACTCGGTGGCGACGGTGACGACCATTGCCACCAGAGTGAACATCACGATCATCCCCGCAAGCAGGGCCAGAATATGCCGACGCTGCCCCTGGAAACCGGCGAACATGAGTGGAATAACCGGGAGCGTACATGGGCTGAGCAGGCTTATCATCCCGCCCAGAAAAGCGATTACCAGAAACATAGTGACCTCACATGACATGTCCTGCGACACTGCAGTGAGGCTATTTCATCGTGCGGATGTGTTCAGGGTATGTGTAAACGCGTGGGTTTTGTCTGGCTCTGTATCGCCCAGGCCGGGAGATACAAAGCCGTACAATTTTACGAACGACGCGGTAGCGTAATGGCGACATCCAGTCCGCCCCCGGCGCGGTTCGCCAGCCTGAGTTTTCCTTCCAGCTGTGCGGTCAGCTGAGCGGCAATCGCCAGGCCGAGTCCTGTTCCGCCGGTATCGCGGTTACGCGAGGTTTCAACCCGATAAAACGGCTGCAGAACCGCCTCCAGCTCGGCTTCGGGTATTCCCGGTCCGTCGTCCATAATGTGAATAATGACCTCGCTGTCCGACGAAAGGTCTATCGCAATCGCAGCACGCTCGCCGAATTTGAGGGCGTTATCCAGCAGGTTGGTCATCACCCGGCGAAGCGCCTGCGGCCGCGTGACGATGGGCAAGCGGGTTTCGCTTGCCTGAAAGTGCACGTTTTTACCGATGTCCTGATAATCGCAGGCGATGCTGTTGATCCAGGCGTTCAGCTCCAGCTTCAGTGACGTCTCCTCCAGTGATTCCGATGACCGGGCATAAGCAATGCCCTCCCGCACCAGACGAGACATATTATCAAGGTCGTTCAGGAGCTTGTCGCGAAGTTCAGGCTCTCCGGCCATTTCGACGCGCAGCTTCATGCGGGTAATGGGCGTCTGGAGATCGTGAGAAATCGAGGCCAGGATCTGCGCCCGATCCCTGAGATAGGACTGAATTCGCGCCTGCATCGCGTTGAAGGCATGCGCTGCACGCTGCACCTCAACCGGCCCCTTTTCCGTCATTGGCGTGTTGGCGGCCGGGTCCAGCGCATCCACCGCGCGGGTAAAGTGTGAAAAAGGCCGTACCACCTGCCGCACGGCGATCCAGGCGCAGACGGCCAGCACGAGCAGCTGCAGGATGAGGACGACCGGGAGCCAGCTGGCGACGGGCGGCATGCGCGGGATCAGATCAATGGTCAGCGGCGCGCCATCGCGTAACGTAAGGTGGGCCTGAATATGTGAAATGGCGCCAGGAACGGCGGTAAAGCGAAGCGGGTAATGCGCGGCCAGCGTCGCTTTTAAGGTTCTGATGGCGTCCTGCGAACGCTTATCCGTCGGCGCTGCGCCGGGTTCCCCTGTGCCCAGGATATAACGATAGTTACCTCGTTCAAGCCGCGGCAGCCAGGCGGCGCGTTCGCTGGCCGGTAAGCGGTCTAAAATGGCGACGCTGGTTGCGACATCGTTTTCCAGATTACCGAGCATCACCGTGCGGGCGCTGTGCATGCGTTCAACCATGACCAGCGTCAGGCTCAGGGCGTTAGCCAGCAGCAGACCGGCCAGCACGACGAGCAGCAAACGGGCCAGCAGCGAGCGCGGCCAGATCGTCATTCGTTAACCTCTTTGATGGTCACCGGCATCGTAAAGACGTAGCCTTCGCTGCGCACGGTTTTGATATAGGCGGGCGTGCGGGCATCTTCATTGAGACGCTGGCGAACCCGGCTAACCAGCAGGTCGATTGAGCGTTCAAACAGCTCGGCGTCTCGCCCCTGCGTCAGGTTGAGCAATTGGTCTCGGGTCAGCACGCGCTGCGGATGGTCAAGGAAAACGCGCAGCAGACGATACTCCGCTCCGCTGAGCGCGACGATCACCCCTTCCGGGTCGATTAAGTGGCGAGCGACGGTATCGAGCTGCCATTCACCGAATATCACCAGACGCCCTGCTTCCGTCACCTGTAAATTGGGCGGCATCGCGCGAAAACGCCGTAAAATCGCTTTAATGCGCGCCAGTAGTTCACGCGCGACAAACGGCTTCACGACGTAATCATCCGCCCCCATCTCCAGCCCCAGGATCCTGTCCGTCTCCTCGTTACGCGCGGTCAGCATCAGAATGGGCAAATCTTTATACTTCCCGACGCGCAGCTCTCGACACAGCGTAAGGCCGTCGTCACCGGGCATCATGATATCCAGCACCACCAGGTCGATATGCTGTTTATCCAGCACGGCACGCATCTCTTTGCCGTTCGCCGCGCCGGAGGCGCGATAACCGGACTTAATGAGATAATCGACAATCAGTTCACGAATATCCCTGTCGTCATCGACGACAAGGATGTGGTCAATATGTTCCACCGAACTCTCCAGACCGAAGGGTAACGTACTGAAAATAGCACATTTCACAGCTTGTCCGCGTCGATAACCGCCTTAACGAAATCCTGCGGATCTTCCTGAGGCGGATTGTGCCCCACGGTTGCGCCGAAGGTACGGTGCTCATATTTGCCGGTAAATTTAGCTGCATAGGCCTGCGGTGCCGGATGCGGCGCGCCGTTGTTGCCGCCTTCGATGGTGATCGTTGGTACGGTGATATTCGGCAGCGTGGCCAGTTTTTGCTCGTAGCGGTCGTATTTGCGCTCGCCTTTTTCCAGCCCTAAACGCCAACGATAGTTACTGAGCGTCACCGCGACGTGGTCCGGGTTATCGAGGGATTTGGCGCTGGCGTTAAAGACCGCGTCGCTGAATTTCCAGTCAGGCGAGGCCTGCGACCAGATTAAGCGCGCAAAGTCATGCGTGTTTTTGGCATAGCCTTCCGCACCGCGCTCTGTCGCAAAATAGAATTGATACCACCACTGCTGCTCTGCTTTTGGCGGCAGCGGCTGTTTCCCAATCTGCTGGCTGCTGATGAGATACCCGCTCACCGACACCAGTGATTTTACGCGCTCTGGCCACAGCGCCGCGACGATATCCGCCGTCCGGGCGCCCCAGTCATAGCCTGCAAATACCGCCTGCCTGATATTCAGGGCATCCATCAGATTAACGATATCTTTCGCCATCGCCGAGGGCTGGCCGTTGCGCGGTGTGTTTGCTGACAGGAAGCGCGTGGTACCGTAGCCGCGCAGAGACGGCACAATGACCCGGTACCCTTTTGCCGCCAGAGCGGGTGCGACCTCGGCGTAGCTGTGAATATCGTAGGGCCAGCCGTGCAATAAAATAACCGGCTGACCGTCCTTCGGACCAATGTCGACATAACCGACGTTCAGATCGCCAGCGTTAATTTGCTGGGGATGATCAAAGGCGGCCGCGAAATTCGTGCCGGTGGCTTCCGCCTGACAGGACATCACGGTGCCAAGCGAAACGGTCAGTGCGAGGGTTGAGTAAGCAAGTTTGCTGAACATGTTGGTATCTCCGGTTGAGTACAATTCACGGGGATATCACAACACCTCAATGTATAGCGGATATGTGCGAAAGCGGGTTTATTGCAAGCCTGTGTATGTATCCGGGACGCTGATACAGTGTGATACAAACACAGGCCTTGAAGTCTTAGAGGGAGAGACGGTAGCGGACGTAGTCGTCAGCTTCACCATATTTGTCATAAAGTTTACGCGCCGGATTGTTCTCCCGGGTGACCCAGTACAGTTTCGACCACCCTTCGCGCTTGCCTTCCTCAATCAGAGCATCAATGAGCACCTTACCGGCCCCCGCCCCGCGTTCGGCAGCATCAACAAACAGATCTTCCAGGTAGCAGATGGGCGCGGTTGACCAGGTGCCTTCGTGCAGAACACACATTGCGAAACCGATGATCTTTTCGTCCTTCTCCACGACCCGGCAGAACATCGATGAATGCGCTGAGAGCGCCCTTTCCCACGTCGCTGCGGTGACGGATTCCTCGAGGAAGCAATCATAAAAATGGGTGTAACCATCCCACAGCGGTCGCCATTGGGAATAATCGTCTTTGTATAGAGGTCGTACCGTAACAGCCATGTTTTCCTCACATTACAGAGTAATCGCCATTTCAAAACAGCGTAAATCAGCCCCGGCCATACGCGAGTGATGATAGTTTTCGCGCAGCGTCACAAACCCCAGCTTCTGATAAAACGACTGGGCGTTAGGCGTTGCATCAAGCGTCAGGCGGGTTATCCCCCGGCTACGGGCCTCATGTTTGAGGGCCTCGATAATCCGGGTCGCCATGCCTTTGCCGGAGGCTGCGGGCAAGGTGAAAATCGCCTCCAGGCAATGGGTATCCAGATCGAGGTAGCCGGTTGCCGCAACATCGCCCTTTTCATCTTCAACCACGTAAAAAGGGTATTTAATGACCATTTGCCGATAGCGTTCGGGCATCAGATCGGGCGTCCAGCGCGCAATGACCTCTGCGTCGTAACTGGTTTTACAGCCGTGACGAATCGCCTGGTTGCGAATATTCCAGAGTGTTTCGGCTTCCTGCGGGTAGGCTCGTCTCAATGCCATAGTGACCTCTGCAAATGATAGTAGGATGGAAAAGTGAGCTTGCTGAGATAGAGTGCTATTGAGATGAAAATACCAGAACGCAAACAAAAGCATAACGCCTAAATAGGGAGATCCGCGCATGACGATACCGACGCTCACGACAGAACGTTTACTGCTGAAACCGCTGGTTGCCGAAGATGCCGCCCAGATACAAACGCTGTATCCGCGCTGGGAGATCGTCCGCTATATGGTCTCTTCCGTCCCCTGGCCCTATCCGGATAACGGCGCGGAAAACTATGTCAACAACGTGGCGCTGCCGGATATGGCAAAAGGGATTGCCTGGTTCTGGAGCATCCGGCGACGTGAGGTGCCGGATGAATTGATGGGCATTATTTGCCTGTACGACGTCGAGGATAACAACCGCGGGTTCTGGCTCGCGCCGGAGTTTCAGGGGCACGGATATATGCGCGAAGCCAGCATTGCCGCGACGGATTACTGGTTCAACACGCTAAACAAATCCGTTTTGCGGGCCCCGAAGGCCGCCGCCAACAGCCGCTCCCGTCGTATTTCGGACAGTAGCGGCATGCGGCTTATCAGAACGGAGAAGAAAGCCTACGTCAGCGGGATGCTGGACTCCGAGCTGTGGGAGATTACCCGCGACGAGTGGAACGCACGTCAGGTCAGCTGATAGTGCTTATCCGGCATCAGCCTGTCCGGAATGTTCTCTTCATCATTCATCTGCAGCAGATCGCGTTCCATCATGTTGCAGATGGCGTCCAGCGGCAGGTCGTTATCTTCCGTGCCAAACGGGTCTTCCAGCTCTTCCGCCAGGGTGTCCAGCGAAATAAAGGTGTAGGAAATCAGCGCCGAAACAAAGGGCGTCATGTAGTGCAGGTCCACAACCAGCGCGAACGGCAGCATGATGCAGAACAGATATACCGTGCGGTGCAAAATCAGCGTGTAGGCAAACGGCACCGGCGTGGTCGCAATGCGCTCGCAGCCGGAAAGGACGATAGACATGTCGTTCAGACGGTTGTTCAGGCTATGGAACAGAATGTCTGAGAGTTGCCCGTTTCGCCGCCGCACGGCCAGCCACTCCCCCATGATCAGCAAAATACGGTTCGCCGGTGAGTTGGCGTCCATGACTTTACGTAAATCCTCCGCAGCAAGATAACGAGAGAGCTGCTCAGCGTTCAGTTCCCGGCGCAGGGTCATGCGCAGACAGTTGGCGAAAGCAATCTGCAGACGGACAAATTCGCCGAGGTGCTTATCGTCGGGTAAGGTGTTTTTTACCTCGCGAAACAGCGAGCGTGCCGCTATCATCAACTGCCCCCAGAGCAGCCTCGCCTCAACGTAGCGTGAATAACAGGCGTTGTTTCTGAAACCCAGAAAGATAGCGATCGCCACGCCGAGAATGCTGAATGGCGCCACGGTAAATTTGATACCGAGCGAGGTATACCACGGTAACATCAGGATAACGGCGATAGAGAGCAGGAAGTTGAGCAGCAATCGGGTATAGATCTTGGGAAGTACCGAACCGTGCCAGACAAAAATCAGTTGTAGCCAGTGCTGTTTAGGACGAACGATCATAGTGAGTATCAGGCAAGAAAAGAGCGAGGCTATTAAACGTGATCCCCGTCACCGTTGCAAGCTTGTTAACGGGACATTGCATTTTCTCCCCTGATTAGCGAAATCAGCACGGTGCTGCATGTGTTTTTTTAAAAACAAAGCACATAGTATGTTGTAACTAAATAGTTCCTATTCAAACCCGGCCGAAGCCGGGTGAACGCATTAGCAAAGCGGTTTAACCGCGGCGCGCATGCCCTTAAGCAGAATGGCATCCAGATCCAGCGTGACCTGGTCGACAAGACCGCTTACCTGCGTCAAGTCCTGCTCCCAGTGTTCGCGTGCGCTGAGCACCGACTGCACCAGTTCACGGGTGCTAAGCTGCCGATCGCGGTGCTGCGCCCACAGCTGCTGATAACGTTCCAGCCAGCGTGCATCATCTTGCACCGGATAGCTCTCCCCGTTACGCTCCGCGCGATAAAACGCGATCAATGCGGCCAGAGCAAACGTCAGGCGAGCCGGTAATTGCCCCATCGCCTTCTGCCCTGCCAGCAGCTGCGGCAGGATGCGGGTACGGTATTTGGTCATACCGTTAAGCGCGATGGAGAGCAGCTGGTGTCTGATGTAGGGATTACGAAAGCGTCCTGTCACCGCACTGGCGAACGATTCCAGCTCTTCACGCGGCAAATCGAGGACCGGAATGATCTCCTGATAAATCGCTTTTTCGACGAACGCGCAGACCTCGGCATCATTCATCGCCTCACCTACCGTATCCAGCCCGGCCTGGAAGGCGACCGGCACTAGCGCCGTGTGCGCGCCGTTCAGAATGGCCACCTTGCGTTCTTTGTAAGGCCTGATGTCATCAACAATCAGCACGTTTAACGGGTACTTATCCAGACGAAGTTCGTGCGCAAGAGATGCCGGTCCCTGAATCACAAACAGATAAAAATGTTCGGCCGTGTCGAGGAACCCATCGTGATAATCCAGTTCAGCCTCCAGTGCGGCCGCTTCATCGCCGGGATAGCCTGTCACGATACGGTCAACCAGCGTCGAGCAGAAGCTGTTGGCGTCGTTGAGCCACTGAATAAAGGCGGCAGGCAGCGCCCACTCCTGCGCATAGCGCAAGACGAGTTCACGCAGTGCGTCACCGTTGTAGTCAATCAGCTCGCAGGGAATGATGATCCAGCCCTTGTCAGCCGCACCGTTGAAGTGGCTAAAGCGCTCAAACAGCAGACGCGTCAGCTTCGCCGGATAGCTCACCGCAGGGGCATCGTCGAAGCTGTCACCCGCGTGGTAGCTGATACCCGCTTCGGTGGTGTTCGAGAAGACAAACCGCATATCGGGATTGTGAGCCAGTTTCAGAAATGCGCCATAGTCGTCATAGACGCTGATTTCCCGGTTAACGGAGCGGATCAGCCGGGCCTCGCTCACCGCCTCGCCCTGCTCATTCAGGCCACGAACGATCGTGGTGTACAACCCATCCTGGGTGCTTAACGACGGCGGGAAGTCGCTCTGAATCGGGCGTACGATTACCACGCCAGCGTCAAGATCGGTATGTTCGTTTAACAGGTCAATTTGCCAGTCGACAAACGCACGCAGGAAATTGCCTTCACCAAACTGAATGATGCGTTCTGGATAGTGCGCACCGGGAAAATCACGACGGTTGAGCGTGTTCACAAGGGGATTCCTTTTATGATTAGTCATACAGCCTGATAAGATTGGTACGATAACTTATCAAAACTTAACGACCAGAAACCCTGTTTTGATCAATCCGCGGTGCGGTTGTGCAAAATAATTATAAGAACTTATAAAACACAGAGGTGGCGGTCAGGGCGCCGTCAGGCATCAGCGCGTAGCGCGGGATCTCACCAACCTTTTGCCAGCCGGCACGCAGGTAGAAGGTTTCGGCCCCGCTGCCGGTGGAAGTATCGAGCACCAGCACAGAAATGTCTCTGGCCCGGGCCTCAGCCTCCAGCGCTTCCATTAACGCCATTGCGGCCCCTTTTCGACGCGCTTTTTCATGCACCAGCAGCTTCGCCACATCCGCCCGGTGCGGCTGGTTTTCCGGCTGGTCTGCGATCAGCTGCACCGTTCCAATGACCCCGTCCTGCGCATCGACGCAGGCAAGCACCAGCCGCTCGCCTCGCGCGACGCTTTCGGCAATACCGCGCCAGAAAGTACGGGCCTTGTCGAGGCTAAAAGGGAGCATAAAGCTGACGGATGCCCCGCTGTTTACGCAGTTTTCGAGGATCCCGGCCAGCGCATCAAGATGGATGAGGATCTCTTCCCGGGTGAGGGTTTTGATTTGCAGTGAGGTATTCATTGTTTTTCCTTACGTTGAATACGCTCACTTTGGATTTAACAACTTATTAACGCAAGCGGTTCGGACATAGGCTTTTATTATGTCACCGGGCGCGCTGGCGCTGCTGCTTCATGGCATACATCTTTTCATCGGCATCTTTTAACCACTGTTGCAGGTCGTTGCCGTTATGATCGAATTCACTGAGCCCCCATGAGAAGTGTAGCGACCACGGGTGAAGCTTGCGGGCGTTATAGCTTTCCACCTGCTCGGCGAGATACTGCATGGCTATCCAGGCGCCCTGCTCGTCGGTATCCGCGAACAGCACCGCGAACTCATCCCCGCCAAAACGCACCAGCATATCGGCCTCACGGAAAGCGCTGCGCATCAGCTGCGCCATAACTTTAAGCGCCTTATCGCCCTCTTCATGCCCGTAGCGATCGTTAATCTCCTTAAAGCGATCCAAATCCAGCCAGCCGAGCGTCAGCGGCTCCGCCCGGCGTCGGGCAACCGAAAGCGTAAACCGCACCAGCTGATTAAAGCCCCGGCGGTTGAATAAGCCGGTTAACTCATCCGTGGTCGCCGCGCTGATGGCGGCAAACTCATCTTCTGCCAGCGCGCCCAGGTCTCCCAGCACGGCAAGATCGGCCGCCGAGAACTCACGGGGGGCGTAATCAATCAGACACAGCGAGCCCACGCTGGCGCCGTCACGCAGGCGCAGCGGGAAGCCCGCATAAAAACGCACGCGAGGTTCACCCGCCACCAGCGGATTATCCGCAAAACGATCGTCCTGCAGCATATCCCCTACCACCAGCGGTGCTTCGGTGAGGATCGTATGGCCACAAAACGAGATATTACGCGGAACGGTGTCAGGCGCCTTGCCATCGGCCGACTTCACGATCAGCGAGTGCTCATCAATGAGGTTGACCATTGCCAGCGGCACCTGGAAGAAGCGCTTCGCCAGACGCGTAAGCCGGTCAAACGCCGGGGAACTGTCGATCTCAAGCAGACCTGATTCGCGCAGCGAGTTCAGTCTGTCTGTTTCATTTTCAGGGGTTGCAGGTGCTTTCATAATGTCTCCTGACGTAAAGCGTTACTCAAAGCGTAGCTTAAACAGTGACATTGTCAGTGTTCTGACAGTCTGTTAAGCCACTTGCTATTCACGTCAATGCCTTATGACGATTAACGCAGCTCTGTTTCATGCCCGGTGGCGGCAGTAATATGCTCGTCCGCGACCTGGGCGCTGGTACGATTTCGACCCGCTTTTTTTGAACGATAGAGGTGATCGTCCGCTTCGGTCATGAGTTTGTTGAAGACCTCGGTCAACTGCCATGCCTCCGCCTTCCCGCTTCCAAGGCCAATACTGACCGTCAGAGAGAGCGTTTGCTGACGCCATGTAAAAGGATGGTTAGCGACGGTAGTTCTGATACGTTCCGCCAGTTCATAACCGTGTCGAGCGTCGCCAGAGTTGACCACCACCGCGAACTCTTCCCCGCCCATACGCGCGACCATCCCGTCTTCACCGACCACTTGCTGAACCTGCCGGGCGAATGACGCCAGCACGCGGTCGCCACACTCGTGGCCGTAGTTATCGTTGATGCTTTTGAAGTAATCGATATCCAGCAGCATAACGGTCAGGAAACGCGAATGGCGGTGCGTCTCTTCGTGTTTTAACGCCTCATAAAGCCCGGAACGCGAATAAACCTGCGTTAAAAAGTCATAATCCGCCCGCAGGGAAACCTGACGGATCAGGGAATTAATGGCTGCCATGCTGACGGAGACCAGCACCGGACAGATCGCCATCGTGGCAATACCCAGCCGGGCAGAAAACATCATTGGGGTGGTCAGCGGTGTCGCCACGGCAATATTAATCACCGAGTTGGCGACCAGAATAATTTCAATGGCGCCCGTGACAAACGTCAGCAAGCAGGTCACAGGCAATGGGTAGCGTACCGCACACCAGATAAGCGCAGGCAGTGGAAAAGAGAGGCTCCCCGCGCCGCCAATCACGACTGACGCGACCACCGAGACGATCAGCGCAATAACCGGTAACAGCTGCTCCAGACGTAACCTGAATTCGCGCACGGGCATGCCTATCGTGAGCATACACGGCACAACAAGCACGCCGGTTGAGAACTGCTCGCTAAACCAGTCGGCAAAGAGCGGCCAGAAGGTGTGGCTGTCAATCCCGACCGACCCTACCGCGCCGAGCAGTGCGCACAGCAGCGCAGCAATCAGGCAGTAGTTGAACAGGCGTAATGCGTTAAGCGGATCCGGGGTTTTCTTCATCAGCCGCCTGTCACGCTGAATCAGCACGGCGACCACGACGATAAAGACCATGTTAGACAGGTTGATCACCACGGAGGCTATCCCCCAGTTGGTCGTCACCGCGTCGTACATCAGCATGGCGACATAGGATACCGCGTAGTAGTGCAGGCGATTCAGAAAAACATAGCGGGCAAAGATCCCTGCCATCACGCCGTTGAGGGGCCAGAACAGCGACAAGGCCTCCACGAGACGTAATTCCGCACCCACAAAATAGAACAAAGTGGTGAGGATAAAGATCGTCGATGCATTTCGCAGCGGCGTGTCAGGCTGGAACGGCCTGAAAGCGGTAAGAGCAGAACGCATTAAATTTCATTCCATATGAAAGCTTATGGCAGTTATTGCGGTCGTCAGCACGATCGGCGCTCACTTAGGATGAATCTATAACACAAATATAACGGGATCATAACTCGTCAAATTTAGGCGTTCATCTGGAGCACCAGCCAGTGGTGAATCACGCTGACGATATACTGCTGCTGCTGCGCGGTGAGCTGAACACCGTGAGGAATATTATGCCATTTCGCCAGACAGCCCCGGCAACAGGTGGCGGTGGCATGCTGGGCGATAAATACCGGGTGACCGCGCATGGGCGTCTGTTTGCCGTCATTCGCGGGTTGTGCAGGGGCAAGGCGCTTTTCGACAAAATCAGCGGCATGCTGATCAATGGTATCGGGGCCTTTGTCCCAGCAATACTGCCGTTCCTTATCGCCTAAGCGGAAGCGCGAGCGAAACGTCGATCGCGCCAGACGGGAAAAAAGGGGATCCAGGTCAGACATCAGTAAACGGAACGTCCCATACGCTGGGTCAGTTTCTCCAGAACCGCGACACCGGCAAGGGAATTTCCCGTTTCATCCAGCTCGGGGCTCCAGACCGCAATCGCCATTTCATGCGGTACAATCGCCACCACTCCGCCGCCCACGCCCGACTTGGCCGGGAGACCAACGCGCCAGGCAAACTCGCCGGCGTTTTGATACATCCCGCTGGTTGCCATCAGCGCGTTGACCTGGCGCGCCTGCAGAGGAGAAACCACCTCCTGGTCGAGGTGCGGCGCATGCCCCTGATGCGCAAGGAACAGGAACGTCTGAGCCAGCTCAACGCAGCTCATTTTCAGGGCGCAGTAGTGGAAGTAGTTTTGCAGGACGGTCGCCACGTCGTTATGGAAGTTGCCGAAGGATTTCATCAGCCACGCGATGGCCGCGTTACGGGCAGAGTGTTCGAACTCCGAGCGGGCCACCACCGGATCGTAGGCAATGTCGTCAACCCCCGAGAGCTGGCGTACTATCTCCAGCATTCGCTGACGCGGCGCGCTGAGGCGGCTCTGCAGCATGTCGCAGACCACCAGCGCCCCGGCGTTGATAAAGGGATTTCGCGGTTTACCCTGCTCGATTTCAAGCTGAAGCAGCGAGTTAAAAGGCTGGCCGGACGGATCTTTACCCACGCGCTGCCAGATTTCGTCTTCTTCATACTGGCGCATCGCCGCAACCAGACTGAGCACTTTCGAAATGGACTGAATGGAAAAACGTTCTGTTGCATCCCCTGCCTGGAATCGCTGTCCGTCGATGGTGCAGATAGCAATACCCAGCTTATTCCCGCTGACCGAGGCAAGGGCCGGAATATAGTCGGCAACCTTCCCCTTTCCAATTAACGGACGAACCTGCGCCAGAATCTCGTCCAACATCTCATTATGGATGACCGCAGCCACACTTTGCTCCTTGCCCTCAGGCTAAAACGGGCTGCGAGTATAACAGAGGCTTATGTATTGCGTCAGGCGCTAAGACGAAAACGCGAAACGGCCTGCAATAAAAGATCGGATTGCTTTTGCAGCCGCTCAGAGGCCTCCGAGGCGTCAGAGACCAGCAGGTCCGTCTGACGGGAGACCTGGTTCAGCGCCTGAAGCTGACGCGTCATCAGGTGAATACGCTCTCCCTGACTGAGCGTGGCGGTGGAGATCTCATTCAGCAAACTGCTCAAATTGCCCACCAGACCGGTGACCTGCTGCAAATTCTCTTCCATCAGAGTGACGGCACGGGAACCGTCTTCGATACCCTGCAGTGAACGGTTGATCAGCTCCTGAATGGTCTGCGTCGAGTGGCTGCTCTTTCTGGCCAGGAGTCCAACCTCGCGGGCGACGACGGCAAACCCGCGCCCCTGATTTCCGGCATGGGCGGCCTCAATGGCGGCATTCAGCGCCAGGATGTTCGTCTGAAACGCCACGCTGTCGATCATCGCCACGATCCCGCGCATCTCAGACGATCGGTCGACGATCGCCTGCATAGACGCGTTTACGGTCGACATCATCTGGTCGCCGCCCACGGCTGCCTGGCGCGCTTCATCGGCCCGGGAGCTGGCGAGTCTGGCATAGCCGGTATTCCCTTCCACGTGGCTTTCCAGCGCCGCAATATGCGCCGTCACATCCTCAAGCTCTTTCGCCTGGCGTGCCGACTGCTGATACAGCTTCTGGTTACCCTGTGCCAGAGAGTCAATGTTCTCCACCATGGTAGCCGTGGCGTGGCTGACCTGCGTCACCAGCTGCTGCAGGCCGTGCTGCATCGTGGCAATGCTGTCGCTAAGCTGCCCTATCTCCCGGTTGAAGCGCATGACGTTCGGCGGCGTGCCGGAGAGATCCCCTGCTGCCAGCCGGTTGATATGCGCGATGAGCCGACGCAGCGGCGTAATCACCCATCGGGACATACCGAACCAGACGACAGCGGCAATGGCGACTAACAGCAACGGGGCAAACAGGAATAACGTTTGCAGGTCAGAAAGCTGCGCCATGAGGCTCTGACGCCCCTGCATGGCCTGCTTCTCGCTTGCCTGCTGGTAGCGCGCATAGTTGTCGTTAAAATCGGTCTGAAAAGCCTGCGCCGGGACGGCAAAAAAAGCGTCGATGGTATTGGTTTTGACCAGACCTTCCGCCTGCTCGTTGATCGCGCCGTAGAAGAGCTGATAGCTGTTTACCAGGGCGTCGTCTTTCGGTGGATTCAGCGCCAGCCAGGCCTTCCACGCCTGCTGAGACACCGTCAGCGCCTTTTGCGCGTCATCCATCAGGCTGTGCCAGCTTCCGTCGGAACCGGTCTCTTTATCCTGCATAAACCAGACGCCGGAGCGGTTAAGGAGATCGCTTGCCGCCAGCAGAGAGACGCGGGCCAGATCCAGCTTGCTCTGCTGCTGCCACGCCAGCAGGTTTTGCTGCTCGTTGCGCTGGGCTTCGTTCAGGGAGGCGTTAAGCAGGAATGACGAGGAGAGCTGCAGCGCGGAGAAAAGGCCAATAATGCAAAAGATCCCTGTCAGCAGGCCAAAGTGACGGGGAGTGAGACGCTGCGCAATACGGCGAAAAATTTGCGTTAGGTTCATAATTAGCTTCATTTACAAGGCGTTAGACGCGAGCGAGTCTACGAAATGAAAATGACAGAACCATTGCAGATTAATGACAACGGCCCTCGCGATGAGGGCCGACATCGCGGGATTACACGCGATCCTTCCACACCGTCTGCACGTTGCAGAACTCGTGCAACCCAAAGTGGGAAAGTTCGCGGCCAAAGCCACTTTTCTTCACGCCGCCAAAGGCCACGCGCGCATCGCTGGCGCTAAAGCCGTTGATAAACACCCCGCCGCACTCCAGCTCGCGGGAGAAGGTCTCTGCCAGCGCATCACTGGCGGTAAAGACCGTGGCAGACAGGCCAAAATCGCTGTCGTTGGCCAGCATCAGGGCATGCTCCGCGTCTTTCGCGATAGTAATGGCCGCGACCGGACCAAACAGCTCCTGCCGGAAGGCCGTCATCGCCGGGGTGACGTTCGCCAGCACGGTTGGGGCGTAATAATTCCCCTCACCGCTGATTTTCTCACCGCCCAGCAGCAGCGTTGCACCTTCCGCCAGCGTCGCCTGCACCTGCTGATGGAGTTCATCGCGCAGGTCAAAACGCGCCATCGGGCCAATATAGTTTTCTTCCTGGTCCGGCGCGCCCAGCTTCAGCGCAGCAACCGCATCGACAAAGCGCTGGGTAAAGGTCTTCGCAATCCCCTCTTCCACAATGAAGCGTTTGGCCGCTGCGCACACCTGCCCGGTATTCTGGTAGCGGCCTGCTACCGCCGCCTTCACGGCAAGATCCAGGTCGGCATCGTTGAGGACGATGAACGGGTCAGAGCCGCCCAGCTCGAGAACACATTTTTTCAGCGCGGCCCCCGCCTGAGCACCAATGGCAGCCCCGGCACGCACGCTGCCGGTGACGGTCACCGCCGCAATACGTCGATCGTTAATCGCCTGGCTGACGCCGTCGTTGGTGGCATTCACCCAGCCGAACACGCCTTCAGGGAAACCGGCATCCGCAAAGATCTGCGCGATAAGCTCCGCCGAGCCGAGGACGTTGGGCGCGTGTTTGAGCAGATAGCTGTTACCTGCCAGCAGAATCGGCACCGCGCCGCGCAGCACCTGCCAGAGCGGGAAGTTCCACGGCATGACCGCGAGGATCGGCCCCAGCGGACGGTATTCAATGACCGCATTCTGGTTTTCGACCAGCGTCGGTTCCGCCTGCAGCATCGCCGGGCCGTGCTCGGCGTACCAGTCGCACAGGCCGGCGGATTTTGCCACTTCTGCCCGCGCCTGCTGAATAGGTTTGCCCATTTCTCGGGAGATCGTCTGCGCCATCTCTTCAGCGCGATGACGCAGCGCGGCGCCAAGATCGCGCAGCTTTTGCGCCCGGTGGGAGATGCTTTCGCGACGCCACAGGCGATAGCCCGCATCGGACTGAGAAATCGCGCGGTCAACCTGTTCCGACGTCGCCCACGGATACGCGGCGAGGGTTTCACCCGTTGCCGGGTTGACAGAGAAGGCATGTGTTGCAGAGGAATAAGTCATGGTGTTCTCCACGTTTTTCGGTTGATTCATTGTGGCCCACTCTGCTATTTCTTAAAAATGAATAATACTAACCACCTTATTCACGAAACGAGAACGCTATGGATTTAACCCAGCTTGAAATGTTTAACGCCGTCGCGCTGACGGGCAGTATCACCCAGGCGGCGCAGAAGGTGCATCGCGTGCCGTCAAACCTGACGACCCGCATCCGCCAGCTGGAAGCCGATCTTGGCGTTGAGCTGTTTATTCGTGAGAACCAGCGTTTACGTTTATCCCCGGCTGGCCATAACTTCCTGCGCTACAGCAAGCAGATCCTCGCCCTGGTGGATGAAGCGCGCATGGTCGTCGCGGGGGATGAGCCGCAGGGGTTATTTGCCCTCGGCGCGCTGGAAAGTACTGCCGCCGTGCGCATTCCTGAAACGCTGGCACAGTTTAACCAGCGCTATCCGCGCATTCAGTTTGCCCTTTCTACCGGGCCGTCCGGGACGATGATTGATGGCGTACTGGAGGGAACCCTGAGCGCCGCCTTTGTCGACGGGCCACTCTCGCACCCGGAGCTGGAAGGAATGCCGGTCTATCGGGAAGAGATGATGCTGGTCACGCCTGCCGGGCAGGCGGAAATCTCACGCGCCGCGCAGGTGAGCGGCAGCGACGTTTATGCCTTTCGCGCCAACTGCTCTTATCGTCGGCACCTGGAGAGCTGGTTTCACGCTGACCGCGCCGCGCCCGGCCGCATTCACGAGATGGAGTCCTATCACGGCATGCTCGCCTGCGTCATTGCGGGCGCGGGCATCGCGCTGATGCCGCGCTCGATGCTGGAGAGTATGCCCGGGCATCATCAGGTTGAAGCCTGGCCGCTGGCAGAAAACTGGCGCTGGCTCACCACCGGGCTGGTGTGGCGACGCGGGGCAATGACCCGCCAGCTGGAGGCCTTTATAGCGCTGCTAAACGAACGTCTTCAACCAGCGCCTTCTCCATAAACAGGCTGAGCGGGTCGTCAACGTACGGGGGAAACGCCGGACGCAAATCGTATCCGCACTGTTCATAAAGACGCACCGCGGCGCGCTGCTTGATGCCCGTCTCCAGCCGTACCGTATGGCAATGACGGCTCAGGGCCTCATCTTCCAGGGCGGCCAATAGCGTCTCCCCAAGGTGCTGCCCACGATGGGCCGGATCGATATAGACCCGCTTCATCTCCCCCGTACCGTCGCCGTTGAGCACGATGGCGCCACAACCAACGGCCTGAAGCTGCTGGTCGCGAATGACCATCAGGATCAGCGACGTTTCCGGCAGCGCAGCCAGATCGATCAGATGATTGCTTTCGGCGGGATAGAGTTCGCTCTGATAGCGGTCCAGCGCCGCGATCAGGCTGAGAATGTCCGGGTGACGTGCAGATTCAGAGGTAATGGAATACATGGCAGGCTCCTTGCTTTTTTTGTGAGGCTAAATGTCAACATAGCGCAGGCCTGCCGGGGTGCTTCATACAATTAACTTATCGTACCGCTCCGTTAGCGCAAAAAGATTTTCCCTTTCAGGTACAGGGTGGCCTGACCGCCAATCAGCACGCGGTCGCCCTTCATTTCGCAGCGCAGATCCCCGCCACGGTGCGCCCCCTGGTGGGCATAAAGTGACGTTTTACCCAGCTTTTCGCTCCAGTAAGGGATCAGCATGCTGTGGGCGGATCCGGTAACCGGATCTTCCGGCACCCCTTCCCCCGGGCAGAAGAAGCGGCTGACGAAGTCATATTTTTCGCCCGGCGCCGTCACGCAGACCATTTTATCCAGCGGGATCATCGCCCCAATATCCGGCGTTAACGCTTCCACCTGCTGCTGGCTCTCCAGCACCACCAGGTAATCACGTCCGACGCGCACCTCTTTTGCCTCTGTGATGCCCAGCGCGCTAAACAGCAGCGCAGGTGGGTTCTCGACCACCTCGGTTGACCACGCGGGGAAGTTCAGCGTCAGCCAGTCGCCGCTGCGTTTCACCGTCAGTTCGCCCACGAAGCGCGTGGTGAAGGTAATTTCAGTGTGCGGATAGTCAAGGTATTCGAAAATAACGTGCGATGCGGCAAGCGTAGCATGGCCGCACAGGTTAATTTCATCGAGCGTGGTAAACCAGCGCAGTTCAAACCCACCGTCGGTGCGTACAAAAAAGGCGGTCTCAGACTGGTTATGCTGCTGCGCCATTTTGAGCAGCGTCTCGTCCGGCAGCCACGCTTCCAGAGGACATACCGCTGCCGCGTTGCCGCCAAAGGTTTTGTCGCTGAAGGCATCCACCAGATAAAAATCAATTTCCTGCATTGTCTCTTCCTCTCTTGTTATGGGTTATTAGCGCAGAAAAACTGTGCCTTTCAGATAAAGTGAAGCCTGTCCGCTCATCAGCACGCGCGAGCCTTTCAGCTCACAGCGCACGTCGCCGCCGCGCGCGGAAAGCTGACGGGCAAGCATGGCTGTTTTCCCCAACCGTTCACCCCAGTATGGGATCAGCATGGTGTGCGCGGAGCCGGTGACCGGGTCTTCCGGAACGGATACCCCGGGGGAGAAAAAGCGGCTGACAAAATCGTATTCCCCCTCACCCCGTGCCGTCACGCTCACCTTATGCTCGCCCGGCGTCATCGCCGAAAAGCGTGGCGCGAGTGCTTCAACCTGCTGGCGATTATCCAGCACGATCAGCCAGGCGCGCCCTTTGCGGGCTGCAACGTAATGACGGATACCGAGCGCCGAGAGCATCTCCGGCGGCGGCGTCTCTTCTTGGCTTGGACATGCCGGGAAGTCCAGCGTCATCCACTCCCCCTCCCGGCTGACCGTCAGGCGGCCAGAGGCGGTATCAAAGTGGATCCGCGAGTCGGGATAATCCAGTTCATTAAACAGAACGTACGCGGCGGCAAGGGTGGCGTGGCCGCAGAGATTGACTTCGGTAAGCGTGGTAAACCAGCGTAGCTCAATGCCTCCTTTAGTGCAGACGAAAAAGGCCGTTTCCGACTGATTATGCTGCTGTGCCATTTTCAGCAAGGTCTCATCGGGTAACCATTCCTTGAGCGGACAAACGGCGGCCGGGTTGCCGCCAAACGTGGTATTGCTGAACGCATCGACCAGATAAAAATCAATCTCCTGCATTGTCTTACCGCCTGTTTTTATTGTGTTGTTCTTTTATATTCAATGAAAACAGCGCTCCCGGCTACCGCTTTCATAAGGTAAATATTGAGATCTGCGTCACATAATGGTTGAGTTTTCGCCATTCAACGTTTTAAGATCGTCTCCTCTTCTTTTCAGCAACGAATCTCCGACATCCCTATGACAACGAACACAGTTTCCCGCAGGGTTGCGTGGCTACGCGTGGTCACGCTGGCCATTGCCGCGTTTATTTTTAACACCACAGAATTTGTGCCGGTTGGGCTGTTGTCTGACATCGCTGACAGTTTCCAGATGGAAACGGCGCAGGTGGGCATTATGTTGACCATTTACGCCTGGGTGGTGGCGCTGATGTCCCTGCCGTTCATGCTGCTGACCAGCCAGATAGAGCGGCGCAGGCTGCTGATCGGTCTGTTTGTCTTGTTCATCGCGAGCCACGTGCTGTCGTTTATGGCGTGGAATTTTACGGTGCTGGTCATCAGCCGCGTCGGTATCGCCTTTGCCCATGCGGTGTTCTGGTCGATCACCGCGTCGCTGGCGATTCGCCTGGCACCGGCGGGTAAACGCGCGCAGGCGCTAAGCCTGATTGCTACCGGTACCGCATTGGCGATGGTGCTGGGCCTGCCGATTGGCCGCATCGTGGGGCAATACTTCGGCTGGCGTACCACCTTCTTCGCCATCGGCATGGGCGCGCTGGTGACGCTGGTGTGTCTGATTAAGCTGCTGCCCGCGCTGCCGAGCGAACATTCCGGCTCGCTGAAAAGCCTGCCGCTGCTGATGCGTCGCCCTGCGCTGCTGAGCATCTACCTGCTGACCGCCATCGTGGTAACGGCCCATTACACGGCGTACAGCTACATTGAACCGTTTGTGCAGGTGGTAGCAGGCTTTAGCGCCAACTTTGCCACCGTCTTACTGCTGATCCTCGGCGGCGCGGGGATTATTGGCAGCGTGCTGTTCGGCAAGCTGGGTAACCGGCATGCCTCCTCGCTGGTGAGCAGCGCTATCGGCCTGCTGCTGGCCTGTCTGCTGTTGCTGATGCCCGCCGCGGGCAGTGAAAGCCATCTGGCGATCCTCAGCCTGTTCTGGGGCGTGGCGATCATGATTATTGGCCTGGGCATGCAGGTGAAGGTGCTGGCCCTGGCGCCGGATGCGACGGACGTCGCCATGTCGCTGTTCTCGGGAATTTTCAATCTGGGGATTGGCGCGGGTGCGCTGGTGGGTAACCAGGTCATCCTGCACGTGTCGATGTCGGCGATTGGCTATCTGGGTGCCATTCCGGCCCTGATGGCGCTGATCTGGTCCGTGCTTATCTTCCGTAAGTGGCCGGTGGCGCTGGAGGAACAGGGGCAGCACGGGTGAGGTTTGTTTGTGCCGGGTGGCGGCTACGCCTTACCCGGCCTACAAGATCAGCAGGTCGGATTGACCCACAGCATGTGCATTAATACTGTCGTTCTTCATCTCCACCCAGATAGATAAATCTTTCAAAGGTTCTTTCAGACTGGCACTGATAGATCTTGATTCTTGTCTCAACAGGCGTGGCTGTAGAAGACGCATCACTGATCTTCCCGCATCTTTTAGCCTTCTCGTTAATCCAGAGATTCTGTTCTTTTTTCATAGAGGCTCTGACAGACTCTGGTAGCGATTTCCAGAGATTATTTAACTGACCATCGTTTTCTGAATAGGCAAATATGGCATTGTTTAATTTGTTATCGAGATCGGCTTTCTCAAGTTCGGATTTATTCATTGCCAGCATAGTCATTGCGGCCAGCGACTGAGAAATATAATCCCTACCAGAATATTCATAGGATGCAGAAATATCTTTGCCATTGTCTGCCAGAGATAATAAATAAACAAACTTCTCCCATTGAACACTATTGTTAAGCACCTTGCCGCCCCCTTGATTTATCCCACCTAACTTCTGAGGATAGGATGCAATAAACCCAAGAATTTCCGTTGGCATGGTGAGGGTCACCTTAGCGGTACAACTGCGGTTTGAATCATTTTTATCAAACGGTGTCGTTGTGACATTTTCCAACTGAATAGTTATTTGCTGTGCTTTTTCCAGGTAAGATTTAAGCGGTTTCCCATAAAATTGCGAAGGCGTTGCCAGATACGTTTCCTGCAATTTACTCATCGCATCATCTCTGATTTTAGATTGCATAGCAGCAATGGCATCCTCACGACCACATTTAAATTCGGGCGCAGAATCGAACAAACCGGCAGTGGCATTAAATGAAAGCAGCAACGTACTCAGTACGAGAAAACAGTGTTTTGCACGCATGACAATATCCTTAAGTGAAATGAGTGCAGTACATTACTTTAAGAGCTAACAAGCAACAAGCTTGGTGGTGCTTATTTGACCCAGATTAAATTAAAAAGGTATTTTTTTCAGAATTGATTTATATTCATCTAATAAATGTTTTATATGCCGGGTAAGCGCAGCACCACCCGGCAATGAACTTAATGATAGGTCTTAATAATCTCCAGCACGCCGTTAATAATAAACTGCACGCCCATACAGACCAGTAAAAAGCCCATCAGACGGGAAATCGCCTCGATACCGCCCTTGCCTACCCAGCGCATGATGGCGCCGGAGCTGCGCAGCGATGCCCACACGATAATCCCGATAATCGCAAAAATCAGCGGCGGTGCCACCGTCAGCACCCAGTCCGGGAAGGTTGCGCTGTCACGCACCGTCGACGCGGAGCTGATGATCATCGCGATGGTCCCCGGCCCCGCCGTGCTCGGCATGGCAATCGGCACGAAGGCGATATTCGCGCTTGGTTCGGTTTCCAGTTCTTCCGATTTGCTGGTCGCTTCCGGCGACTCATGCGCTTTTTGCGCCGGGAACAGCATACGGAAACCGATAAAGGCCACGATCAGCCCCCCGGCGATGCGCAGGCCAGGGATGGAAATCCCGAAGGTATTCATCACCAGTTGCCCGGCGTAATAAGCCACCATCATGATGGCAAACACATACACCGAGGCCATCATCGACTGATGATTGCGCTCGGCGCTGTTCATATTCCCTGCCAGCCCGAGGAAAAGCGCCACCGTCGTTAACGGGTTAGCCAACGGCAGCAAGACCACCAGCCCGAGGCTGATTGCTTTAATCAAATCCAACATAGTGCGTTGTCGTCCTTATCCATATTTAACACAGCAATTATAGGGGGAAAGTGTGACATTCAGCCATCGGCGCAACGTAACGATTATTTTCCTTCTGAAAAGATAACTGGAAGTTATCCCTATGATTTGAAACACCTTAAAAAAAGTTCATGAAACGTTTTAGCAATTCGTGGCATCGGCTGACTCATTCAGTTGACTTATACTTGCCTGAGCAATAATATCTGCCGTGACTAATTACTTGCCAGGGCAACCATTGTGAAAAGCACCAGTGATATCTTTAACGACGTTGTTCCGCTGGGTCGTCTTATTCATATGGTCAATCAGAAAAAAGATCGCCTGCTCAATGACTATCTGTCACCGCTGGATATCACCGCAACACAGTTCAAAGTGCTGTGTTCCATTCGCTGCGAAGTGTGTATCACGCCGGTTGAGCTGAAAAAGGTGCTCTCTGTCGATCTGGGTGCGTTAACCCGCATGCTCGATCGTCTCGTCTGCAAAGGATGGATAGAACGAAGCCCTAACCCGAATGACAAACGCGGCGTACTGGTGAAGCTGACCAGCGATGGCGCGGCCATGTGCGAGCAATGTCATCAATTAGTAGGACAAACACTGCATCAGGAACTAACAAAAAACTTAACGGCAGATGAAGTGGCAACCCTTGAGCTTTTGCTGAAGAAAATCCTGCCGTAAACAGAAAAAAGAGGTATGACGATGTCCAGACGCAATACTGACGCTATCACCATTCATAGCATTTTGGACTGGATCGAGGATAACCTGGAATCGCCGCTCTCCCTTGAAAAAGTGTCAGAGCGTTCGGGTTACTCCAAATGGCACCTGCAACGGATGTTCAAAAAAGAGACCGGCCATTCATTAGGTCAATATATTCGCAGCCGCAAGCTGACGGAGATTGCCCAGAAACTGAAAGAAAGCAATGAGCCGATCCTTTATCTGGCGGAGCGTTACGGTTTTGAATCGCAACAAACCCTGACGCGTACGTTCAAGAACTATTTTGACGTGCCGCCTCATAAGTACCGAATCACCAGCGTGCCGGGCGAATCCCGATACCTGTATCCGTTAAAACACTGTAGTTAATCATCGCCTGTCACAGACGTAACCGAGGAAATCATGAAAGTTATCGCCTCCGCCGCCCTCGCCTTGCTGGTGCTGTTCTCCAGCCAGACCTTCGCGGAGCAAACCCCTCGTGCAACGCAGCAAAATAATCCGGATACGATGATTTTGCCGTCCGCACATGACCAGTCGCCCTATGATTTCAACCACATGGGTGCTGGTAGCGACAAATCCGACGAATTAGGCGTGCCTTATTATAATCAGCACGGCTTCTGATTCGTTTTTGCCCCGCAGACGCGGGGCTTTTTTTATGCCTTTTCGCTTACCCGCGTCGTCCGACGAACCCGCAGACCAAACACGTTAATGTACAGCCCGGCCATGATCAGCACGGCACCCAACAGCTGCAGCGCGCTTAGCGTTTCATCCAGCAATATCGCCGCACTGGCAAGCCCTACCACCGGCACCAGCAGAGATAACGGCGCGACGCGCCAGGTCTCATAACGCCCCAGCAGCGATCCCCAGATCCCGTAGCCCACAATGGTGGCGACAAAGGCCAGATAGACGAGAGACAGGATCGTGGTCATATCGATGTCGACCAGACTGTTCAGCATCACCGCCGGACCGTCCAGAATACTCGACGCCAGCAGAAACGGGATAACCGGGATCAGTGCGCTCCACACCACCAGCGACATCACCGCCGGGCGCGCCTCGTGCTGCATGATCAGCTTGTTGAAGATATTCCCGCAGGCCCAGCTCAGCCCCGCCGCCAGCGTCAACATAAACCCGAGCAGCGCCACGTGCTGACCATTCAGGCTGGCCTCGATCAGCACCAGTACGCCAAACACCGCCAGCGTGATCCCCGCCAGCTGTTTGCCCTGCAGGCGCTCGCCAAAGACAAACGCCCCGAGAATAATGGTAAAGAACGCCTGCGCCTGTAACACCAGCGAGGCCAGACCGGCCGGCATACCGAACTTGATGGCGCAAAAGAGAAACGCGAACTGGCCAAAGCTAATGGTCAAACCGTAGCCCAGCAGCAGTTTAAAGGGGATCTTTGGACGCGCCACAAAGAAGATGGCCGGGAAAGCGACCAGCATAAAACGTAAGCCGGCCAGCATCAGCGGCGGCATGTTGTGCAGCCCCAGCTTGATGACCACAAAATTGAGCCCCCATACTACGACCACCAGCAACGCCAGCAGCCCGTCTTTCCGCGTCATATCCCGCCCCTGAATTATTAATAATTTGTTAACACTTCAAGGTAACAGAAAAAAGTGCGTCACGAGAAGATCATTATTTCTGGCAGGCAGCTGAAGCACTTAGGGATAAATCGGGTGCTATACAAGCCCCTTATGTCATGGTAATCCTGTTAACACACATCGAATAAAAGCATAAGCAACTGTCGGGCAGGAATATGAAACCATCTCTCAGGCGCTCAACCGCAGCGCTGCTGGCATCGTCATTGTTATTAACCATCGGTCGGGGGGCAACGCTGCCGTTTATGACCATTTATCTCACGCGCGTCTACAGCATGAGCGTCGAGAATATCGGTTATGCCCTGACGATTGCGCTGACCATTGGCGTGGTGTTCAGCCTGGGATTTGGCATTCTTGCCGATAAGTTTGATAAAAAACGCTACATGCTGATCGCCATCGTAGCCTTTATCGCCGGATTTGTGGCGATCCCGCTGGTCAATAACGTCACGCTGGTGGTGCTGTTCTTTGCGCTGATCAACTGCGCCTACTCCGTCTTTTCGACGGTGCTGAAAGCCTGGTTCTCCGACGTGCTCACCTCCAGCCAGAAGGCGCGGGTCTTCTCGCTGAACTACAGCTTCCTGAACATTGGCTGGACGGTCGGCCCGCCGATTGGCACCCTGCTGGTGATGTACAGCCTGCAGCTGCCGTTCTGGCTGGCAGCCTTCTGTGCCGCCCTGCCGCTGGGCTTTATCCACTTCTTTGTGCAGAAAAGCGTGGCGTTAGATACCGCCGAGGAGAAGACGCCGTGGCAGCCGTCGGTCTTGCTGAAAGACCGCGCGCTGTTCTGGTACACGCTCTCTGGCCTGCTGGCGTCCTACGTAGGCGGGTCGTTCGCGAGCTGTATTTCGCAATACGTTCTCGCTGCACATGCGGACAGCGATTTCGCCGAAAAGGTGGTCGCCGTGGTGCTGCCCGTCAACGCCGCCGTGGTGGTAACGCTGCAATATGCGCTGGGCCGTAAGATCTCAGCCAGCAATATCCGCCCGCTGATGTCCCTCGCCACCCTGTTTTTTATCGTGGGGCTGGGCGGCTTTATGCTCTCCGGGGAAAACCTGGTTTACTGGGGCATCGCTGCCGCCATCTTTACGCTGGGTGAGATTATCTATGCCCCGGGTGAATACATGCTGATTGACAACATTGCGCCACCGGGAATGAAGGCGAGCTATTTTTCCGCGCAGGCGCTGGGCTGGCTCGGCGCGGCGGCAAACCCGATGATCACCGGTATCATCCTGACCAACCTGCCGCACTGGTCGCTGTTTGTGATTATGATGGCCGCGATTATTGTGGCGTGGCTGATGATTTTGCGCGGGATGAGCGTGAAGGCATGGTGCGAGTCACCCAAAGCGGCGTAGCAAATGTAGGCCGGGCAAGGCGAAGCCGCCACCCGGCAAAAGCAAAAACCTAGTGGTGCAACATCTCCTCCACCACCTGCTCTTTATACTTCTCGTTCGGATAATAGGTCGGCCAGTTATCCATCTCTTTCAGCAGCGCCTCGTGGGAGGTATTGCCCATGAAAATATGGAAGTGCGAAGAGGCCTTCGGTCCGATGGTATGGTCGCTGAACTGGACAAACTTCGGCGCCTTGCTGCTGGCGTCCTTGCACTCAAAGAGATAGCGCACGCCTTTCTTGCCTGACGCGTAGGTCAGAATTTTGTAGCCGCTGTAATCATACTGGCAGCGGCTGACCGCTTTCCCCTGATGGAACTCCATCACGTTATTTTCGATACCGATGGCATCCACGTCCGTCGCATAACCCGTGCGGTAGTAGGCTTTCACCTCATCAAAGGATTTGCTTTTATCCTTCTGCGCTTTCTGCTTAAAGACCGGATCCAGCGAACCATCGAGCAGGAACGGATAGACCGACTGCCAGGTGCCGTCCCAGTCAGACAGCGCTCTGTCCTTCACGTCTTTATCCTCAAACACGCCGTTCGCCGCTTTCTGTTCTGCTTCGGTCATCTGGTGGCCGTGCGAGTGAGCAAACAGCTGGCCGCTGACCAGCAGCGCCCCCAGAGTCATGGCAAATTTCCCAATATGTGCAGCCAAAGTAACGCCCTCATTCCGTTTTATAAGAATGAGGATGTTATATTATAACATTTCAGATCGCAACCAGCCCGCGAACGCCCTCCTGCTCCATATTTTCACCCCGCCCGCGCTGAATAATGGTGCCGCGGGACATCAGCAAATAGCTGTCGGCCAGCTCGGCGGCAAAGTCGTAAAACTGCTCAACAAGCAGGATCGCCATGTCGCCTCTGTTTGCCAGGGTGCGGATCACGTGGCCGATCTCTTTAATGACGGAAGGCTGTATGCCTTCGGTCGGTTCATCCAGGATAAGCAGCCGCGGACGACTCGCCAGCGCGCGACCAATCGCCAGCTGCTGCTGCTGCCCACCCGAGAGATCGCCCCCGCGACGGTGCTTCATCTCTTTGAGCACCGGGAACAGCTGCCAGATCTCCTCCGGCACCTGCTTCGCCTCGCGGGCGGAAAACCGCGATAGCCCCAGCAGGAGGTTCTCCTCCACGGTCAGGCGCGGAAAAATCTCGCGTCCCTGCGGGACATACGCCACGCCAGACTGCACCCGCTGGTGCGGTTTGCTGTGGGTAATCGTTTTCCCCTGCCAGATGACCTCCCCGGTTTTCGCCGGGATCAGCCCCATCAGACACTTCAGCAGCGTGGTTTTCCCCACGCCGTTGCGCCCCAGCAGACAGGTGACTTCGCCGGTGATGGCCTCAAAGCTCACGCCGCGCAGGATATGGCTGCCGCCGTAATACTGATTCAGTTCGTTGACCTGTAGCATTCCCTCTCCTTAACGTCCCAGATAGACCTCAATCACCTGCTCGTTGGCCTGCACCTCACGCAGCGACCCTTCCGCCAACACCCGCCCCTGATGCAGCACCGTCACGTGGTCGGCAATCGTTTCAACAAAGCCCATATCGTGCTCCACCACCATCAGGGAGTGCTTGCCCGCCAGCGTTTTGAACAGCTCTGCGGTGTATTCCGTTTCCGCGTCGGTCATTCCGGCGGCGGGTTCATCCAGCAGCAGCAGATGCGGGTCCTGCACCAGCAGCATGCCGATCTCCAGGAACTGTTTCTGCCCGTGGGAAAGCAGCCCGGCCCGTCGGTCGCGCTCCGCGCTAAGGCGCAGCAAAACCAGCATCTCGTCAATGCGGTCACGCTGCTCG
Organism: Enterobacter sp. 5-4; assembly: GCF_000612205.1. Lineage (NCBI taxonomy): Bacteria > Pseudomonadati > Pseudomonadota > Gammaproteobacteria > Enterobacterales > Enterobacteriaceae > Enterobacter > Enterobacter sp. 5-4. The sequence goes on from NZ_JFHW01000007.1 coordinate 239,000, forward strand.
CCGTTGAGTTTTGCCCGCAGGCTCGCCCAGACGGATTTATCGGTTTTCATGGCGATCTCCAGGTTTTCCCACACCGTCAGCGCTTCAAAGACCGTGGGCTTCTGGAATTTACGCCCGATGCCCTGGCGGGCGATGGCCGCAGGCTCCAGCGCGGTCAGGTCGATGGACTGATCGTAAATCGCCCTGCCGCTCTTTGGCCGCGTTTTGCCGGTGATGACGTCCATCAGCGTGGTTTTACCCGCACCGTTGGGGCCAATCACGCAGCGCAGCTCGCCCACGCCGATATTCAGCGAGAGATCGGTCAGGGCCTGGAATCCATCAAAATTGACGTTAATGGATTCAAGCTGAAGCACCGGGTCAGTCTGGTCCCGGTAGCGATCGCCGGGCAGCTGGCGGGTAAATAATCCTTCCGTTGGCTGCATTATTTCTCTCCCTTACGCAACAGACCGTAGACGCCGCGCGGCAAGAACAGCGTGACGGCGATAAAAATCAGCCCCAGAAACAGCTGCCAGTACTCCGGCATCGCGACGGTGAAGAAACTCTTCGCCCCGTTCACCAGCGCCGCGCCAATCACCGGCCCCACCAGCGTGCCGCGCCCGCCCAGCGCCACCCAGATGGCGGCCTCTATCGAGTTCGTCGGCGACATTTCACCGGGGTTAATAATGCCGACCTGTGGGACGTAAAGCGCCCCCGCCAGACCGCACAGCACGGCAGAAAGCGTCCACACCAGCAGCTTGAACCCGCGCGGATCGTAGCCGCAAAATGTCAGGCGGTTTTCGGCGTCGCGCACGGCGGTCAGGATGCGGCCAAACTTGCTTTTCGCCAGCGCAAACCCGGTGCCCAGGGCCAGAAGCAGCAACAGCACGGTCGCCAGGAACAGCGCGATGCGGGTGGTCGTTTCCGTTACCGAAAACCCGAGCAGCGTGGTAAAACCGGTAAAGCCGTTGTTGCCGCCAAACCCGGTTTCGTTGCGAAAGAACAGCAGCATCCCGGCATAGGTCAGCGCCTGGGTCATAATCGAGAAATAGACCCCTTTGATCTTCGAGCGGAAGGCAAACCAGCCAAACACCAGCGCCAGCAGGCCCGGCACCAGCACAATCAGCACCAGCGCCCAGGCAAAATGCTGGGTGCCCCACCAGAACCAGGGCAGCTCGCTCCAGGAGAGAAACGACATGAACGCGGGAAGACCGTCACCTGACGCCTGGCGCATCAGGTACATGCCCATCGCATAGCCGCCCAGGGCGAAGAAGAGGCCGTGCCCAAGGGACAGCATACCGGCGTAGCCCCACACCAGATCCAGCGCCACCGCCACGATGGCATAGCAGAGGATCTTGCCAATCAGCGTCAGCATCCAGGTCGACAGCGCCAGCGGATGCGTCGCAGGCAGTAAGGCGAAAAACGGCAGTATCAGCAAACACACCACCAGCAGGCTGCCCGCTATCTGCGTGGTGCGTGGCGCTTTGCGCGCCAGCGTTAAGGTCAGCGGCTGGCTCATCAGTCAATCACCCTCCCTTTCAGCGCAAACAGTCCCTGGGGGCGTTTCTGAATAAACAGCACGATCGCCACCAGAATCACGATCTTGCCCAGCACCGCCCCCATCTGGGGTTCAAGGATTTTATTAAAGATCCCCAGACCAAACGCCGCGGCCACGCTGCCTGCCAGCTGGCCTACGCCTCCGAGCACCACCACAAGGAAGGAGTCGATGATATAGCCCTGGCCCAGCTCAGGCCCGACGTTACCGAGCTGCGATAGCGCCACGCCGCCTAACCCCGCAATCCCGGAGCCAAGCCCAAACGCCAGCATATCGACGCGCCCTGTCGGTACCCCGCAGCAGGCGGCCATGCTGCGGTTTTGCGTCACCGCCCGCACGTTAAGCCCCAGACGGGTTTTGTTCAGAATGAGCCAGGTGAAGAACAGCACCAGCAGTACGAAACCCAGCACCACGATGCGGTTCCACGGCAGCGTCAGGTTGGCAAAAACCTGCACCCCGCCGGAGAGCCATGCCGGGTTCGCCACCTCGAGGTTCTGGGCGCCAAAGGTCATGCGCACCAGCTGGATAAGCATCAGGCTGATGCCCCACGTCGCCAGCAGCGTTTCCAGCGGACGACCGTACAGATGACGGATCACCGTGCGCTCCAGCACCATTCCAATGCCCGCCGTCAGGCAGAACGCGACCGGCAAGGCGATAACGGGATAGAGCGCCAGCCACTGGGGCGCAAGCCCGGCCATCGCCTGCTGCACCATCCAGGTCGCATATGCCCCCAGCATCAGCATCTCGCCGTGGGCCATGTTAATCACGCCCAGCAGGCCGTAGGTGATAGCCAGCCCCAGCGCGGCCAGCAGCAGCACCGACCCAAGGGACAGCCCCATAAACGCCTGGCCCAACAGGTCGCCCCACATCAGGCGGTGTTGGATCTGGCTAAGACTCTCTTCTGCGGCCGCGCGCACCGCGCTATCCGGCTCCGTCTGTGGCAGGGTAAACGGGGTAAGCCTGGACTGCACGTCCGGATCGTCTGACTGGCCTAACAATTCGACGGCCTTGCGGCGCACCTCGGCCTGCGGGCTGGCCAGCTGGAGATTCGCGACCGCCAGCAGCAGCGCCTGACGCGCCACGGCGTCCGTCTCATCGTTCACACGCTTTTCCAGAAAAGCGAGCATCCCGGGCTGGGCATCGCGCTGCAGCTGACGCGCCGCCGCCCGCCTTTTGGTGACACTGTCACTTACCAGCTGATGCGTGGCGATAGCAATTGCAGCCAGCACGCGCAGCCGGTTCGTCAGGCGCACGGCTTTGGTTGGGCCCTCTGCCGTATGACTGTCCCCCAGCGGGATGACGTTGCCATCGCGTTGTGCAAAGGCGTGCTTTTGCGTATCGACGTAGAGATTTTCCTTTTGCAGCGCCTCAAGGAGCGGCAGTCTTGACGCATCCGGTGCGGCGGCCCACTGCGTCAACAAATCCGCCTGCTGGCTGCGGCTGGCGGCAACAAAACGATCGGCATCCGATGCCTGCACCATCCCTGGCAGCAGTCCGGAAAGCCATACAAGAGCGATGAACATGCGCATGGCGTTCATGACGTTTCTCCCTGCGGTGATGGCTTAGTTGCTGGCGGTTTTCATCGGCTGGTCGGGCTTTTTGTCATTCCCGGCGATGAACGGACTCCACGGCTGGGCGCGTACCGGCTGTTCGGTCTGCCACACCACGTTAAACTGACCGTTGCCTTCGATTTCACCGATCATGACCGGCTTGTGCAGATGATGGTTGGTGGCATCCATGGTGAGCGTAAAGCCTGACGGCGCCTTAAAAGTCTGACCGGCCATCGCCGCACGCACTTTATCCACGTCGGTAGTGCCCGCTTTTTCCACCGCCTGCGCCCACATGTGAATGCCCACGTAGGTCGCCTCCATCGGATCGTTAGTTACGACGGTATCGGCGTTCGGCAGCTTGTGCGCCTTCGCATAGGCTTTGTAATCCGCTACAAACGCCTGGTTAGTCGGGTTATCCACGGACTCAAAGTAGTTCCAGGCCGCCAGGTTACCCACCAGCGGTTTGGTGTCGATCCCGCGCAGCTCTTCTTCACCCACGGAGAACGCCACCACCGGCACGTCCGTCGCCTTCAGCCCCTGGTTAGCCAGCTCTTTGTAGAACGGCACGTTGGAGTCGCCGTTGATGGTCGACACCACGGCGGTTTTGCCGCCCGCGGAGAATTTCTTGATGTTGGCAACGATGGTCTGGTAGTCGCTATGACCAAACGGGGTGTAAACCTCTTCGATGTCCTTATCCTCCACCCCTTTCGAATGCAGGAACGCGCGCAGGATCTTGTTGGTGGTGCGCGGGTAAACGTAATCGGTACCCAGCAGGAAGAAGCGTTTCGCCGCGCCGCCGTCGTCGCTCATCAGGTATTCCACCGCCGGGATGGCCTGCTGGTTCGGCGCCGCGCCGGTATAGAAGACGTTTGGCGACATCTCTTCGCCCTCATACTGCACCGGATAGAACAGCAGGCCGTTCAGCTCCTCAAAGACCGGCAGTACGGATTTGCGCGACACCGACGTCCAGCAGCCGAATACCACCGCCACTTTATCCTGGCTCAGCAGCTGACGGGCCTTCTCGGCAAACAGCGGCCAGTTTGAGGCCGGATCCACCACCACCGGCTCCAGCTTCTTGCCCAGCACGCCGCCTTTGGCGTTGATCTCATCGATGGTCATCAGCGCGACGTCTTTCAGCGGGGTTTCGGAGATGGCCATGGTGCCGGACAGCGAATGCATGATCCCCACCTTGATGGTATCGGCCGCCTGCGCGCCAAAACTCATCCCCATCGCCACGACGGACGCGGATAACGCAAAAGCTTTTAATAAGGTACGACGCTGCATATTTTCACTCCTGAAAAAGAACGCTGTGCGAAAACGTCCGGTACGGCGTGGACGCGGAAAAAAAAGTGTCAGCGAAGCAGGAGCAAAAAGAGTGCCAGAATGGAGATAGCGCTATTTCTGGGAGGGGAACGCCGGATGTAAAGAGAACGACTCAGAATGGTACAGCGCTGCACTTTTATAATGCAGCGCCGTATATCGGGGTTACCAGACTTCGCTGGCGATCTGCGTGACCAGCCGGACTTTGTCCCACTGCTGGGCTTCGCTCAGGCTGTTGCCCTCTTCGGTCGAGGCAAAACCGCACTGCGGGCTGAGGCAAATCTGCTCTTTCGCCACGTATTTCGCCGCCTCTTCAAGACGGGCTTTAATTCCCTCCGGATTCTCCAGCTCGCCGTTTTTTGTAGTGATAAGACCCAACACCACCTGCTGTTTGCCCGGGCGAACAAAGCGCAGGGGCGCGAAATCCCCGCTGCGGTCGTTATCATATTCGAGGAAGAAGGCGTCAACGTTGACCGTTCCGAACAGCACTTCCGCTACCGGCTCGTAGCCGCCTTCGGAAATCCAGGTGGAACGGAAATTGCCGCGACAGACGTGCAGTCCGATGGTCAGATCGTCCGGCTTGCCCTCCAGCGCCTTGTTCAGCACGCGGGCATAGATGCGCGCCAGCTCATCGGCGTCGTCGCCGCGCTCGCGGATCTGACGGCGCTGGTCGTCCGAACAGAGATAGGCCCAGACGGTGTCATCCAGCTGCAGATAACGGCAGCCCGCGTCGTAGAAGGCCCGGATAGCATCGCGCCACGTGGTCGCCAGGTCATCGAAATAGACGTCAAGGTCCGGATAAACGGTCGCATCAATGTCTTTGCGACCGCCGCGGAAGTGCAGCACGCTTGGGCTCGGAATGGTCATTTTTGGCTGGGCGTTACCGCTGATGCTTTTCAGATAGCGGAAATCGTCCAGCATCGGGTGCTCGCCAAAGCCCAGCTTGCCGGTAACGCGCACGCCGTGGGCTTTGGTTTGCACGCCGTTAAACTGGATGCCCTGCTGGGAATCGTAACGCTCAACGCCCTGAAGACCGTCGAAGAAGTCGAAGTGCCACCAGGCACGGCGAAACTCACCGTCGGTCACCACATGCAGGCCGCACGCACACTGCTGCTCGACGACGTGGCGAATGGCCTCGTCCTCCACCGCGCGAAGCTGCCCGGCATCAATCTCGCCGCTGGCAAATTTCAGGCGAGCCTGCTTGATGGCATCCGGGCGTAAAAAACTGCCGACTACGTCGGCGCGGTACGGGGCGTGGTGTCGTTGCATGGCAATCTCCTCAGTCTGCCGGCGATAATTGCCCGCAGTGATAATTCATTATTTGAATTTTTAGACTTCTGGATGTCTAAATGTCCAAAAACAATGTCATACCTCACCGGTGCCGGCAAACGAGAAAATTTCACGTATGTTGAAAAAAATTCATCTTCACAGCGCGGCGACGGACGCCTCGCTGGCAAACGCGTAGCGTTCATCTTCCCAGCCGGTGATGCCACCGAGCATGATTTTGACCGGCAGCCCGAGACGCGCCAGCTTCAGGGCCGCCCTGTCCGCGCCGTTACAGTGCGGCCCTGCGCAGTAGACGACAAACAGCGTCCCTTCAGGCCATTGGGCCATGCGCTCAGCGGTCATCTGGCTCCACGGCATATGCAGAGCGCCCGGCACATGGCGACGGGCAAACTGCTCCGGGCTCCCCACCACGTGCAGCAAAACAAAGTCCTGCTCATTATGCGTGATGGCATGATGCACATCGGCGCAGTCAGTTTCGACGCTCAGGCGACGCAGAAAATGGGTAACGGCTTCCTGCGGTTCGGCAGCCGGAAATTCAGTAACATAGCTCATGATCCTTCCTCATCTTTGGCGTTTGTGTTAACACTACTCTATCCACAAATTCAGCTCATGAATGCGCTCGCTTATGCCAGAAAACAGCAAAAAGATGACAACGTTAAGACAGATTGCCCGCCCGAAGGTGGTGGTGCTGGCGTATGACGGTCTGTGTACCTTTGAGTTTGGCGTGGCGGTGGAAATCTTCGGCCTGCCGCGCCCCGAGCTGGGCGACGACTGGTATCGTTTTGCCGTGGCAAGCGTTGATAACGGTGAGCTTCGGGCGACAGGCGGGATCCGTATCATTACCGATGGCGATCTCTCCCTGCTTGCGTCTGCCGATCTGATCGTGGTGCCGGGCTGGCGGGGGGTGGACTCGCCGGTCCCGGACGCGCTCTGCAACGCATTACGTCAGGCCAGCGCGCGGGGCTGTCAGCTGCTCTCCATCTGCTCGGGTGTGTTTGTGCTGGCCGCCTCCGGTCTGCTCAACGGACGCAAAGCCACGACGCACTGGCGTTACATTGAGACGCTTAAAGCCCGCTACCCTGACATCGACGTGGTCGAGGATGTGCTCTACCAGGACGAAGGCGAGATCCTGACTTCCGCAGGCAGCGCGGCGGGGATCGATCTCTGTCTGCACGTCGTGCGTCGGGATTTCGGGATGGAAACCGCCAACAGCGTGGCGAGGCGGCTTGTCATTCCCCCTCACCGGGATGGATCTCAGCCGCAACAGCTGAGCCGCCCGGTAGCGCAGCTGCGGGAAAGCCAGCGCCTCGGTCAGCTGTTTGATTTTCTGCACACGCATCTCACCGAGCCGCACAGCGTCGACTCGCTGGCGCGTCGTGTCGGTATGAGTCAGCGCACGTTTCTGCGTCGCTTCGAAGCGGCAACGGGAACGACGCCTGCCCGCTGGTTACTCAATGAGCGCCTGCTGCGGGCGAAAGATTATCTGGAAAGCAGTCGTTTAAGCATCGACAGCATCGCGGAACAGACCGGGTTTGGTCAGGCATCGACGCTGCGTCATCATTTTCGCCAGCAGTTCGCGATTTCCCCGGCCCAGTACCGTAAACAATTTTCTCATGCCGGTACTGCCCGCTGAGGCGTCAGTCTTTTGGTTTCGCTGGAATACGGAGAACCTGATGGTCACCACACACGTTTTTATTGCAACCAGTCTTGATGGCTACATCGCCCGACACAATGATGATATCGACTGGCTGCTGCAGCGCGATGACCCGAATGAGGATCATGGCTACACGGCGTTCATCGCGGACAAAGACTGGATCGTGATGGGCCGGGGGAGCTATGAGAAGGTGCGGACCTTTGAGACATGGCCTTATGACCGGCCCGTGCTGGTGCTCTCCCGACAGCTGGTCGACACGCCCGTACCCGACGCGCTGAGGGGCAAAGTACAGTTTTCCGGCCGCACGCCAAAGGAGGTGCTCGACGATCTGGCGATACAGAACGCCCGTCGCGTCTATCTCGATGGAGGGCAAGTCATACAGTCGTTCCTGCGAGAAGGACTGGTGGCCGATATGGTGATCACAACCGTTCCTGTCCTGCTCGGTTCGGGAAAATCGCTGTTTGGCGCCCTTCCCGGGGATATCGATTTGACGCTGGTCTCCAGCCGCTGCTTCCCCTCGGGTCTGGTGCAGTCGCACTATCGGGTGATGCCATAACCCCACGGCCAACACCGCTACGTTATGCGCAAAAAAAAACCGCCAAAAAATGGCGGCAAATGCTTGCATGGATAGATTTGTATTTTGGTCTCTACGTCCCGACACTCCATGGCCGGGCTGCGGATCCCATACAACCTAACACTCGTTGTCTTAACGAAGGTTAAACAGTTTTATTAACCTGCATGGGTATTGATCTGCAAATAACGCATAAGCCCCTGTTCAGCGCTCTGTTTTGCTTCATGATTAATGGCTTCAAGATAAAAGGATCGCGCTACGCCATAAGGTGCCTTTTCAGAAGGAAACACCGCAAACTGGAATGTTTTTCCTCCCTCTTGATGAGTACAATCTAATTCCCAGCGCAGATCGTTAACTTTTTTGCTGCCGCAGGCAACAAGGCCATAGTCGCTGGTTAAATAAGAACCAACGCGAATCTCTGCTGATTGAATATATTCTGGTTCGTCATTAGCTGCATAACGAATTCCCACAACAGCCCCGATCGCAACCGCCAGAAGCGCAAGCGCTATTATTTTTTTCATTTAGTAATGACCCATTCCTTAGCCAGGGATTCTCTATTATATAGGATTTGTCCTTAATGCAAATATCCAACTCTGGACCAGAAATGGGACGTTTACCATACGTATATGTACTTTAGGAAAAGTCTTAATCCTTATTATGAACGTACATTATTTGACATTCTCTTTGCGCTAGTTTGAATAGTTGAATAATAACAATAATAAATAATCGGCATCATTAAGCCGCAATGTTATTCGGCGGTGACCTCATGGTTAAAAAAGGTTTATCTCTCGTGATGCTTATCTGTGCCCTCTTTTCAGGCCAGCTTATGGCCGGGCACAAAGGACATGAATATCTGTGGGTAAAGAATGTGGATCATCAGCTGCGTCATGAAGCCGATAGCGATGAATTGCGAAGCGCTGCGGAGGAGTCGGCGGAGGGTTTGCGCGAACACCACCTGTGGCAGAAATCGCGCAAACCGGACACGCACGTTCGGTAGTTAGCTGCCCTTGCGTTTTGGCAGGGTTTTCATCAGATCGTCCGGGCTGACGGACGCCACAATACTGCCGGGCTGCGGCATTTTGAAGATGTGGTTTTTCATCTTGCCAATCACATGCATTTCGCACGGACGGCAGTCAAATTTGAGGGTCAGCACTTCGTCACCGTTTACGAGCTGCATAGGCGTGGCCTTCCAGCTCTTGATGTTGCCTTTCGCCTGCTTAGGACACAGGTTAAACGCGAAACGAAGGCAGTGCTTGGTGATCATCACCGGCACATCGCCCTTCTCTTCATGCGCCTCATAAGCCGCGTCGATCAGCTGCACGCCGTGGCGATGATAGAATTCACGCGCTTTATGGTTGTAGACGTTGGCGAGGAAGGATAAATGCGTATCCGGGTAGACGGGCGCAGGAACGGTTTCCGCTTTACGGCTAGCGCGCGGGTAGTTCGCCAGGCGCGCGTCATCCAGCATCTCGGCGGTTTCACGGCGGAACTGGTTGAGCAAACTGTTCGGCACAAACAGGGCATCCGGCAGATTGACCTCAACGTTGCGGGCGTAGTAAATCGTCTGCCCTAGCTTCGCGACGCCATCCTTCAGGCTGTTGCGCGCTTTCTCCGCGTTGTTTGCCACCTCGAACAGGCCATCAAGCGTATGCGTTACGCTGATGCCGTCTTCACAGGTCATGGTCAGAATCAGCTGCTCTTCCCAGCCGCCCAGTTCAATATCCACCGCGATACGACGTTCGCTGGAGGTTTTCAGCAGCGCCTGCTGCCAGTTATGATCGAGGTTACGGTTAAGCGCCGCGTTCGGTCGCGCCTTGTAGAGATCGGCCGGCATTTCGTTCGGCCATACGCGGTAGCGGTTCTCACCGGTTTTCTCGACCGTGTTGGCGCGGAAGCCCACGACCTCACGCTTAATCATCACGTTAAGGCCATCGCCGTTCGCCAGCGGCTCCGTCACCGCAACATCAAGGTGATCTTTCGCCACTTTCAGCACTTCACCCACCGGCAAACCGATAAACTTCGGTGAGTCAAACGCGCCGATATCCCCTTTACGGGCATTCACGAAATAGTCCGTGCTGCCGCGGTGGAACGTTTTGTCCGTCGACGGAATAAAGAAATGCTCGGTACGACCGGCCGACGCGCGCGCCAGGTCACCGCGATCTTCGATGATGGCGTCCAGCATCTGGCGATAGTGCGCGGTGATGTTCTTCACGTAGCTCATATCTTTATAGCGCCCTTCAATCTTGAAGGAACGCACGCCCGCGTCGATCAGCGCGCCCAGGTTGGCGGTCTGGTCGTTATCCTTCATCGAGAGCAGGTGTTTTTCAAATGCCACCACGCGGCCCTGGTCGTCTTTCAGGGTATACGGCAGACGGCAGGCCTGAGAGCAGTCGCCGCGGTTGGCGCTGCGGCCCGTCTGCGCGTGGGAAATGTTGCACTGGCCGGAATAGGCGACGCACAGCGCGCCGTGGATGAAGAATTCAATCGTCGCGTCTGTCGCCTGGTGAATATCGCGGATTTGATTCAGGTTCAGCTCGCGGGCCAGAACGATCTGCGAAAAGCCGACGTCGGAGAGGAACTTCGCCTTCTCTACCGTGCGGATATCACACTGGGTACTGGCGTGCAGCTCAATGGGCGGAATATCCAGCTCCAGCACGCCCATATCCTGAACGATCAGGGCATCCACCCCGGCCTGATAGAGATCGGTAATCAGACGTTGCGCAGGCTCCAGCTCATCATCATGAAGAATGGTGTTCAGGGTGACGAACACCTTCGCCCCGAAACGGTGGGCGAACGGCACCAGCTCAGCAATATCGCTCAGGCTGTTGCTGGCGTTATGGCGGGCACCGAAGCCCGGGCCGCCAATGTAGACGGCATCTGCGCCATGAAGGATCGCTTCACGGGCAATGGCGGCGTCACGGGCCGGGCTTAAAAGTTCAAGATGATGGGATTGCAGGCGCATACTTCGTCGTTATCCGTTATGGTCAAAATGGCGGCTATTGTAGTCAGAAGTCTGCGTCAGCGAAACAGTTTTGCGTAGCCTCAGCGGGGATAATGAATGAGGGAGTGAAAATGCACCGTCCGGTCGCTGCTGTTGCGGTAGGCGTGCGGTTTATCGCCGGCAAAACGGACGCCGGAATCGGCTGAAATCGTCTGCCACTTGCCCTCGAGCTTCATCTCCAGCTCGCCGCTGACCACCACCACATGTTCAATCACCCCCGCCTCATGCGGCGTGGATTCACTCAGGGCGCCGGGGGCCAGGGTAATGGAGAAATAATCAAACCGGAGCGCCTCGTCCCACGGAAAGAGCGGCTTGACGACCATCGCCTGCTGCTGCGGGTCAAACACCGCCTGCCGGTCCGCCTCCGGCGTGATGAAGGCGGAAAACGGCACGTTCAGTCCCGTGGCAATTTTCCACAGCGTCGACACCGTGGGGCTGGATTCATTTCGCTCGATTTGCCCGAGCATGGCCTTTGATACGCCGGTTTCGTCCGCCAGCTTCGACAGGCTCCAGCCCCGTGCCTGGCGTAATGTTTTCAGTGTTGCTGCAAGGTGTTGTGTGATGTCCATATTTCCTCCTGACGACGAGCATACCACTTGTACGCTATAACGCACAGTGTTACCTTACTCCGGACGTTATAACGCACAACGGAGTTTTCATGCGCCCTTCCTCTCATCTTGTTCCGGTCGTACTGGCTGGATTTGTCGCCGTTCTGGTGGGTTACGCCAGCTCGGCCGCCATCATCTGGCAGGCCGCCGCCGCGGCAGGCGCCAGCGCGCAGCAGATTGCGGGCTGGATGACCGCGCTGGGGATTGGGATGGGCGTCAGCACGCTGGCGCTCTCCTGGTGTTACAAAGCGCCCGTACTGACCGCCTGGTCGACGCCCGGCGCGGCGCTGCTCGCCACCAGCCTGCACGGCGTCACGCTGGCGGAAACCATTGGCGTGTTCATCTTTGCGAACGCGCTTATTTTGCTCTGCGGCGTTACCGGGCTTTTCGCCCGTCTGATGACGCTGATCCCCTATTCGCTTGCTGCCGCCATGCTCGCCGGGGTATTGCTGCAGTTTGGCCTGCACGCGTTTGCGCATCTTGAAGGGCACTTTCTGCTGTGCGGCAGCATGATTGCGGCATGGCTGATCGCAAAAGCGCTGTCGCCGCGCTATGCCATCGTGGTCACGCTGCTGGTGGGCGGTATCGTGGCCTGGGCCGGTGGTGACGTTGTCACGGATAAGCTCACCCTTTCTCTGGTGATGCCCGACTTTATTGCGCCTGACTTCACCTTCACCAGCCTGGTGAGTATTGGCTTGCCCTTCTTCCTCGTGACCATGGCCTCGCAAAATGCACCGGGTTTCGCCACCATGAAAGCCTCCGGCTACCCGCTGGCGGCCTCACCGCTCATCATCGTGACGGGTGGACTGGCGCTGCTGTTTTCTCCGTTTGGCGTCTTTTCTATCTGCATTGCGGCCATTACCGCCGCCATTTGTCAAAGCCCGGATGCACATCCGGACGCGGAAAAACGCTGGCTGGCGGCCATCGCAGCCGGCGGGTTTTATCTGCTGGCGGGAATTTTCGGTGGCTCCATTACCGGGCTGATGGCCGCCCTGCCGCTCAGCTGGATCCAGACGCTCGCCGGTCTGGCGCTGCTTGGCACCATTAGCGGGAGTTTATACCAGGCGCTGAGTCACGAAGCGGAGCGCGACGCGGCCATCGTTACGTTTCTGACGACCGCAAGCGGCGTCACGATCCTGGGCATCGGTTCGGCGTTCTGGGGGCTGGTGCTGGGCGGGGTATGTTACGCCCTGTTTTCACGCGCTCGCCGCGCGTAGCTGCGACGGCGTCATGCCCGTCGCGCTGCGAAAGCGGTTGCTGAAGTGGCTGGCGGAGTTAAACCCGCAGGCCAGCGCAATGTCCGTCAGTGGCATGGAGGTATGCTGCACCAGCTCTTTCGCCTTGACCATTCGCCTGTGCATCACGTACTGATGCGGTGCCAGCCCCGTCGACTGGCGGAACATGCGGGCAAAATGGTATTCGCTGAGGGCAGCCTGCGCCGCCAGCTCGGCCAGCGTAAGGGGCTGCCCCAGGTTCTCTTCGATAAAGGCGAGGACGTTGCGCAGCACGAACGGCGATAACCCGCCCGTAACGACCGGCAGCTTCCACTGCACGTTTGAGTAGTTTTGCAGCAGATGGGTCAGCAGCAGCGTGGAGGCCGTGCTCAGGGTAAGCTGGTTGGCGTGCTGCTGCCAGTCACAGCCCAGTAAAAACTGGCGATACAGCGTGGTGATCTTCGGGTCGCTGCCAAAAATACGCTCGTCCAGGGTCAGCGAAAGCGGCCGCTTATCCCAGATTTTTTCTCCCACGTCGCGCAGGTGTTCATCGGTGCAGTAGAGATGCACAAACGACAGGTCATCGCGGATATCCCACGTTGATTCGCTCTCTTTGGGCATCAGGCAGAATCGGTCCGGCCCCCCGCCGTTCTTCCAGCCTCCTGGCGTTTTTTGATAGCTTTCGTAGCCGTCCGCCACGTACAGGCTGAGGGTATGATGATTGCTCTTTACGGTGATCGTGTCGTGCTTGTTGTACCACGCGGCCAGCTGGATACCCGAATTCAGCGAGACGGTTTCCCGCAGGACAGCATTCTGTTGGCAAAGCGTTTCAAAGGTATCGTAAGCGTGAGACATAACCGTTAGCGCGTGAAGAATCGGAATATCAGTCTAAGAAGAGTTGTTGCCCGTTGCCAGTCCCTCCAGAAGAAAAAAGCGCAAGATTTTGCAAGTCTGCCGCAAGCGGGTGAAAGCCCGTTACGCATCTCAGCGTCATACTGCGAGCTTCCGCGGTTTAAGAAGAGGCAACTATGAACGCATTATTATACGGACTCGTGGTCATTATCTGGGGAACCACCTGGATTGCGATTTTCCTGCAGCAGGGCCCCGTCGCGGCGCCGGTGTCGATTTTCTGGCGCTTCGCCGTCGCCAGCCTCACCATGATGGTGGTGTTACTCGCCCTGCGTCGCCTGCGCACGCTGGCGCTTCGGGATCATCTTTTTTGCCTGCTTCAGGGATGCTGTGTTTTCTGCATTAACTTCTGGTGTTTTTACACGGCAGCGGCACATATCAATACCGGGCTGGAGTCGGTGATCTTCTCCATGGCGGTACTCTATAACGCCATTAACAGCTTTATTTTCTTCGGACAGCGCCCGCCCGCGCGTTTCTGGACGGCGGCGGCGCTGGGGCTGGTCGGGATTATCACCCTCTTCTGGGACGATCTGCTGGCCAGCGGCTGGAGCGCGTCACTCCTGACGGGCATTGGCCTTTCCGCACTCGGCACGTATGGGTTCTCGCTGGGTAATATGATCAGCATGCGCCATCAGCGCAGAGGCCTTGAAACCATGACCACCAACGCCTGGGCGATGCTCTATGGCACGCTGGTGATGGGCTGCATTGCGCTGTTCAGAGGCGATAGCTTTGTACCGGAATGGACGGTGAGCTATCTCGGCGCGCTGGTGTATCTGGCCCTGTTTGGCTCGGTGATTGCCTTTGGCGCCTACTTCACGCTGGTGGGACGTATTGGCCCGGGCAGAGCGGCCTACAGCACGCTGCTCTTCCCTCTGGTGGCGCTCTCCATCTCCACGGTGTATGAAGGCTACGTCTGGCATGTCAACGGTATCGTGGGATTAGTGCTGATTCTGGGAGGAAATATGGTGATGTTTACCAAACCGGAAACCTGGATCAGACGCTTACGAATGGCATAAATAAAAAGGCCTGCATTACGCAGGCCGTTTTATTTTATTTCGCGGTCTTTTTCACATCAAACATGGTGGCGTCCGTCGCCATGTCATCAACAACCTGCTTCAGCGTCGCAAAGGTCATTGGTGTGTTTTCGTTATTCAGCTCTTTACCTTCGCCTTTACGTACCACCTTCATGACCGGTTTGTTGGTGGCCGCATCGATCAGCTCGCCTTCAAAGAAGAGATGCGTATCCATGGTGCGGTGTCCGGTTGCCATCTGCGTCCCGGCAACCACCAGCGCAACAGGCACCACTTCATAGAACTGCAGCCCCTCTTTCTGCGAACTCACCCCGGTAATCGCGCCACGGAAAATCAGGCTGTGTTTACCCGGCGTGGTGACAACTGGCTTACGCGTACCAATCGCCGTTTTCATTTTGTTATTGGTGTAATTCAACAACTCATCAAGCGTTTTTTGCCCAATTTGCGTGGTGGGTTTTGGCGTTGGATAATAGGTAATTGGCGTCCAGAGAATGCTGTCGTAATTGGCTTCGTTATACGAAGGATCGACCCAACGCAGCGTCGGTTTTCCCGTCGCCGAGGTCGTTTGCTGTAAGCCTGAATAATCTTTTAAAAAGCCGGAGTATTGTTCCGGAGCGGCGACTTTTGAAGAACAGCCCGCCAACGCCAACAGACCAGTAAGCACTGCAACTTTAAAAAAAGTTTGAGTACGCATGATAGTTTTCCATGTTATCTGCAAGTATGCATTTGAAGTTATAGCAAAAGTCTGGCGGGTTTGTTGTGACAAAAAATGATGCCGGGAGCACAAATTGCAAAAAGATTGCCCGGACGCATGCCGGGCAGTGAAAAATTACTGATTTATATCCACTTGCCAGAACAGATGTTTGCCAAACGGGTCGATTTCATAGCCCTTCACCTCCTTGCGCACCGGTTCGAAAATCGTTGAATGCGCAATCATCACCGCAGGCATCTGGTCATGCATCATCTGTTGAGCCTGTTTATACAGCGCCACCCGTTTATCATGATCGGTTATCGATTTGGCTTCAGCAACGATCTTATCAAACGGCTTATAGCACCATTTCGCCGAATTTGAGCCACCGTTCGCCGAGGTGCAGGTAAACAGCGGACCAAAGAAGTTGTCAGGATCGCCCGTTGCGGTCGTCCAGCCCATCAGCGCAGCCTGATGTTCCCCGCCCTTCACACGCTTAAGGTATTCGCCCCACTCGTAGGTAACGATTTTGGTCTGTACGCTAATTTTCGCCCAGTCCGCCTGAATCATCTCCGCCATGCGTTTCGCATTCGGGTTATAGGGCCGCTGGACCGGCATCGCCCATAAATCGATGCTGACGCCGCTGGCAAAACCGGCCTCTTTCAGCAGCGCTGTGGCTTTTTCAGGATCGTAGTCGTAATCCTTAAGCTCGCTGTCGGCGCTCCAGACGCCAGGCGGCAGCAGGTTCTTCGCCGCCGTTCCGGTACCGTGGAACACCGCATCAATAATGGCCGGTTTGTTGATGGCCATCGCCAGCGCCTGACGGACCTTAACGTTATCCAGCGGCGGCTTCTGCGTGTTGAACGCCAGAAAACCGGTGTTCAGCCCGGCTTTGCTCATCAGGTTGATATCTTTATTGGCCTTCATGCGCGGCAGATCGGCCGGGTTCGGGAACGGCATCACCTGACATTCGTTCTTCTCAATTTTGGCAAAACGCACGGAGGCATCCGGGGTGATGCTAAACACCAGTCGGTCCAGCTTCGATTTCCCCTGCCAGTAGTCGGCAAACGCCGTGAACAGGATCCGGGAATCCTTCTGATACTGCGCCAGCTTAAACGGCCCGGTGCCGATGGGCTCCATATCCACCTTCTCCGGCGTGCCCGCTTTCAGCATCGCGTCGGCATACTCCGCCGAAAGGATTGAGGCAAAATACCAGGCCAGATCGGCGACAAACGGCGCTTCCGGGTGCGCCAGGGTAAAGCGCACGGTGTGGTCATCGACTTTATCAATGGCGGTTATCAGGCTGCCGAACTCCAGGCTTTCGAAGTTGGAGTAGCTGCCGTTAGAGACATTATGGTAGGGATGATTCACGTCTTTCTGGCGCATAAACGAGAAGATCACGTCGTCGGCGTTAAAGTCGCGGGTCGGCGTGAAGGATTTATTGCTCTGGAACTTCACGCCCTTGCGCAGATGGAAGGTGTACACCTTGCCGTCGTCGCTCACCTCCCAACGCTCCGCCAGGCTCGGCACCAGCTCCGTGGTGCCGGGTTTGAAATCGACCAGACGGTTATAGACCGGCACGGCGCTGGCGTCGACGCTGGTTCCCGAGGTGTAAAGCTGAGGGTTAAAGTTTTCCGGCGATCCTTCGGAACAATACACCAGCGTTTTCGCGGCGACGGCGGAACTGACCGTGAGCGCCGCAAGCGCCAGCGCAATAGTTGTGAGTTTGCTTGTCATCATTTATTCCTGTCTTTTTAATTCGACGGCTAATTAATTCTTTTGCCATTTCATAAATAACATTAAAGTGAAGTGGCAAACACCCGAAAAATAAATAAGGAACAAATCACTATGGGCTCGCCGCTTTCCAGACAATTAACGCACCGTTTTTTCCGCTATCTCGCGATCACCAGTCAGAGCGATCCCAGAGTCAAAACTCTGCCCTCAACGCCGGGCCAGCACGACATGGCGCGCGAGCTGGCGCAGGAGCTGGCACAGCTGGGGTTAAACGATATTGTGATTGATGAATTTGCCACGGTAACGGCGGTAAAAAAAGGCAACGTGCCCGGTGCGCCGCGCATCGGCTTTATTACCCATATTGATACCGTCGACGTGGGACTTTCACCGGATATTCATCCACAAATATTAACGTTTACCGGTGAAGATCTCTGTCTGAATAAAGAGAAAGACATCTGGCTGCGGGTAGAGGAGCACCCTGAAATTCTGGCTTATCCGAACGAGGAGATTATTTTCAGCGACGGAACCAGCGTATTGGGCGCCGATAATAAATCGGCGGTCACGGTGGTCATGACGGTGCTGGAAAACCTGACGGCGGAACATCAGCATGGGGATATCGTCGTGGCGTTTGTGCCTGACGAAGAGATCGGCCTGAACGGTGCCAAGGCGCTCGATCTTAAGCGCTTTGACGTCGACTTCGCCTGGACTATCGACTGCTGCGAGCTGGGGGAAATTGTCTACGAAAACTTTAATGCGGCAGCCGCGGAAATCCGATTTACCGGCGTGACGGCGCACCCGATGTCCGCGAAAGGCGTGCTGGTGAATCCCCTGCTGATGGCGACTGACTACATCAGCCATTTTGACCGCCAGCAAACGCCCGAGTGCACCGAGGGACGTGAAGGCTATATCTGGTTTAACGGCATTCAGGCCGGACAGAACGAGGCCGTTCTTAAGGCCAATATCCGCGACTTTGACAAGGAGCGCTTTGCCGCGCGCAAGCAGCAGATTGCCGACGTGGCCGCGCTGATTGCCGCCCAATATCCGACGGCCAGCGTGGACTATCGCATTGAAGAGACCTACAGCAATATCAGCAATGCGATTGGCGAAGACCGACGCGCCATCGATCTGATGTTCGAGGCGATGGAATCGCTCGGCATCACGCCGAAACCGACGCCGATGCGCGGCGGCACCGACGGCGCGGCGCTCTCGGCTAAAGGGCTACTCACCCCGAACTTCTTCACCGGGGCGCATAACTTCCACTCGAAGTTTGAATTCCTGCCGCTGTCGTCGTTTGAGGCGTCTTATAAGACTGCCCTGCAGATCTGCCTGCTGGCCGCCCGTTAAGCGGGCTTGCGTGCCAGCATCGTGGCAAAGCGCAGCTTGATGCGGTTGCCGTTTTCATCGGTGCGGTGCAGTTCGCCAACGTCCTCGTTGTATTTGAGCAACTGCCAGCCTTCATAGTAGTTGCTCAGCTCACCGCTCCTGAACGCAAACGGGAAGCCGACCGTGCAGGGGTAGTCTGCCGTATCCATGGCGGCAACAATCAGATTGTAACCGCCCGGCGTCGTGCAGCGCTGCATATTGGCGATAAGGCCCGGGATGGTTTTTGCCTCCAGGAACATCAGTACCACGGTAGAGAGAATAAAATCGTACTGGCCGTCAAAGCTCAGGTTGTTCAGATCCTTAATCGCGGTATGCAGATTAGCGATCCCTTCTTCCGCCTTGATGCGCTCGATATTGTCGATGCTCATCGGGTTCTTGTCCCACGCGGTGACTTCGTAGCCGTTGGCTGCAAGATAAAGGCTGTTGCGGCCGTTGCCGCAGCCCAGATCCAGCGTTTTACCGGGCTTCACGATCTCCGCGCTGTACAGCACTTCTGAATGGGTACGGGTTAAGCCATATTTCTCAGTGAAGTAATTCTCATCGACGGTCATTATTGTTCCTCGGATTGCATAAGCTGCGCTTTATCAGCACGAACCAGAAGTTTGCCCTGAAGCAGCAGAATCAATGTACGCACCAACAGCCACCCAATAATCGCGTTGGTGAAAATAAACAGCGGCACGGCAATGGCGTGAAAAAAGCCCGTCGGACTGCTTTGTCCCAGATGCAGACCCGTGGTTGCCAGGGCCGATACGCCAAAGGAAAAACTCCAGAATGAGGCATTGAACGGCTGGGACAAATACCATGGCATCAGGCGGAGCATAAATAGCAGCTGCAGCAGACCATAGCCGAACAGCATTTTCGCAAACGTATCCGCCTGACCGCCATTTACGCTGAACCAGGCGCTACATGCCACCAGCGCGGGCGCCAGTTGAATACCCAATGAAGTACGCAGTGCGGAGGGCAGTTCTCCTGCACTACGAAGACGCTGAAGAATAACCGGTTCCAGGCTGAGCCAGGAAAAGACGCCCGCGCCAAGGAAGACTAACCCTGCATCGTTGAAGCACAGGGCACCGCATGCCATCGCGCTGATAAAATTATTCGCCACCGTAGGCAGATATAATCCAGGCGTGGTCGCCTCTTGCGGATGTTTCCCGCGCCATAACCCGGCGCTTTGCCAGGCGGAGTATGCAAGCTGCACCACCACGCCAATGCCGAACAATGTCAGTGACACCGCGCGACACCAGGGGATAAAACCGATGGCGACCAGCATCGTGGTGGCCGGGAAAAGGCTGACAAAACTGCTCATCACCGGGTGTCGCATCTCTGCCAGCACGCTGCGGGGAAAACGGATCGCGCGCGTCACAAACGCGACCGTTAAAAGAAACCAGCATATCACCGCAAGGGCTACGAGGCCCTCACCCGGCCAACGCGTCACTGGCCAGAGGGTGCTGGCGTATCGCCAGGCGAAACCCATCCCGATGATGCCAAGCACCATGCCAAAATACCCTGCGGGCAAGTTAAGTACCTGTTGGGGTTTGTTAAATTTATTCATTAATTTTAATTTTTAAAATGTATTTTAAATGCCATTTTAAGCGGTTTCTGCAGCGGATACCAGCAAAACGAAAAGCCGAAAATTTGCTACGTTTAGTTGAGATGCTTACCAGAGATCAAACGATGAAAAAGTACCGGCTCAGCGATGAAACCCGCCTCTGGCAATGGAAAAACGGCGAAACCACCCACGCCGCCACGCTGCGGCAGATCATCGCCACGGCGGACTTTAACGACGTGACGGTCGGCACGAGAGGCGGCTGGATTGACGATGAGCGCGCCCTCGCACAGGACGGCGACTGCTGGATCTACGATGAAAACAGCGTGGTGTTCGCCGGGGCAACCGTATCTGGCAACGCGCGCCTTACCCTTCCATGCATCATTAGCCATGACGCGCATATCGGCGGCAGCTGCTGGCTGGACGGCGCGGAGGTTAGCCACGGGGCGCGAATAAGTGACAACGTCACCATTCAGCAATCCTGCGTACGGGGCGAGTGCCATATCTACGGCGACGCGCGCGTGCTGCATCACAGCGTGGTCATTGCCGCCAAAGGGCTGACGCCGGACCATGAACAGATCCTCCAAATCTACGATAAGGCGACGGTGAGCCAGTCGCGGATTGTGCACCAGGCGCAAATCTACGGCGAGGCGATGGTTAATTTTGCCTTCGTTGAACACCGGGCCGAAGTCTTCGACAATGCGATCCTGGAGGGTAACGAACTCAACAACGTCTGGGTATGCGACTGCGCGAAAGTCTACGGCAACGCCCGCGTGATAGCCGGTTTCGACGACGATGCCATCCCGACGGTGCGCTACAGCTCGCAGATTGCGGAGAATGCCGTGGTTGAAGGCAACTGCGTCATCAAGCATCACGTCCTGATTGGCGGTCAGGCATGGCTGCGCGGCGGGCCGATCATGCTGGATGATAAAGTGGTGATCCAGGGGCGCGCGCGAATCAGCGGGGATGTGCTTATCGAGCATCGGGTTGAAATCACCGACGATGCGGTCATAGAAGCGTTTGCTGGCGAGAGCATTCACCTGCGCGGCGAAAAAGTGATAAACGGCGACCAGCGCATCACCCGCACGCCGCTGCTGGGTGCGTTATAGGGTATAAATCCTGCCGTAGATATTCACGTCGTCAAAGCGGCCATTCAGGTATTCCGCTTCCCGCAGGCACCCTTCCAGCGTAAAACCATTGCGCACGGCAACGCTGTTGCTGTGCTGATTCGCCACCCGACACTTGATCACAAAACGGCGGATCTCACCGCGTTCAGCGTAGTAGCGCATAAACGCCTGCAGTGACTGAGAGAGAATGCCCTGCCCCTGGTGGGCTTCATCCAGCCAGTAGCCGATGTAGCCGGCTTTGTTGGTCGGTTCAATGGTGTTGAACGACAGGACGCCAACCAGCGCATCATCCTTGAAAATCAAAAACATTTTGGCGTAGCCGCGCTGATGCAGCATCTGGTTGCTCTGCACGTTACGGCGGGTGTCCTCTTCGCTGACCGCGTGCTGCGCCCAGTCAAAGGCGGTTTGCAGAAAGGCTCTGTTTTTAACGACGAGATTGTGCAGGTCGGCGGTGTAGCGCTCTTCGACGGCGCGAAGTTCGATATCCTGGGTGACGGGGATGATTTCTGAAGACATGGTGCCTCTCAATTGCCGGGTGGCGCTAGCGCTTACCCGGCCTACGTTTCGAAACTGTAGGCCGGGTAAGGCGAAGCCGCCACCCGGCACAATCCCACAAGGGTTAACGCATTACCCTGTCGTCAACGTACTGACGTTTATCCGGCGCCGGTGGGAAATACTGGTACAGCCAGGTTTCACTGATGGCGTCGCCCTGACAGCGCAGGAACAGGCGCATATCCACCGGCTCCGTCGAATCCGACGTCGGGTACCAGTCAAACAGAATGCGATAGCCGTCAAACGGCTCAACGTAGAGGATCTCTACCTGCTTCGCTTCACCGCTGGAGAGCGTAATCACCGGCTCGATGCCTTTTGGCGCAGCGGCCTTCAGGTCGCCACCCACGAAGTCAATCGCAAAGCGACGGGCCCACACTTTCGGGTAGTTTTCCCCTGGAGCCCAGCCTTCCGGGAAGCCGCCCATGCCGGTGCGGGTCGCATAAACGTTCGCCAGCGGGGAGCGCACCGGCGGCATCGCGCTCCAGTAGAGACGATATTTGAAGTCCAGCTCGTCGCCCGCTTTTACCGCTTTTTCCGGCTGCCAGAAGCAGACCACGTTATCCAGCGTTTCACCGGTGGTCGGGATCTCCATCAGGCCAACCGCGCCTTTACCCCAGTCGTTACGCGGTTCCACCCACAGGCTTGGGCGCTTGTTGTACCACCCCATCACGTCCTGATAGTGCGAGAAATCGCGATCGAGCTGCAGCAGCCCGAACCCTTTCGGGTTTTTATCCATATAGGCGTTGAACTGCAGCTTCTGCGGGTTGTTCAGCGGACGACAAATCCACTCCCCGTTGCCGCGCCACATCGCCAGGCGGTCGGAGTCGTGAATTTGCGGGTGAATGGTGTCGCACATGCGGCGTTCGTTATTGCCGCAGCTGAACATGCTGGTCATCGGCGCGATGCCGAGCTGCTTGATGTCCTTACGCGCATAGAGGTGGTTTTCCACCTCCATGATCACCTGGCTCTTCTCGCAGTGGATCACGAACTTATAGGCGCCGGTGATGCTCGGGCTATCCAGCAGCGTATAGACGGTAAAGGTGGTGTCGCCGGGCTTGACGGTTTCAAACCAGAAGGCGGTAAAGTCCGGGAACTCTTCCGGCGTGTCGGTAAAGGTGTCTACCGCCAGACCGCGGGCGGAAAGGCCGTACTGGTAGGTGTCGTCCACCGCGCGGAAATAGCTGGCCCCCAGGAAAGAGACGATATCGCGACGCGCCAGCTCCGGCGCCTTAAACGCGCGGAAGCCCGCAAAGCCGAGATCGCTTTGCCCTTCCAGCTGTTTGGTATCCACGCCCGTTTCACCGTAGCTGAACAGCTCAGGACGGAAGTGGATCTCGCGCGCCATAGCGGTTGACTGGTCCAGCGAGAACATCCGCACGCGGCGGCGGAACCCCATTCCCATGTGGAAGAACTGCACGTCCAGCTGACGTCCTTCAATGTTGTTCCACAGAGACTGCTTTTCGTCGTAGCGAATGGCGTTGTACGCCTGCGGCGTCATGGTTGCCAGCGTCTCCGGCAGCGGACGCGGCGCGCCACCCCACGGGGTTTTCGCCAGGTCATGCGCCATGGATTGCAGTACGGAGAAGTCAAAACGACGGCTCTGGCCGTCAGCAATGTCAGAGTCGGCAGCGTATGCCGCTTTGGAAAACAGGGAAGCAAGGCCGGATGTGCCGCTCAGGGCTGCCACTGCCAGCGAGCCTTTTAGAAAACGTCTGCGATTCATGCCTGGAAAAACGTCCTTATGGTCGTGTGAATGTGTTCCGCGCTCGGCGAAATGACGGCAAGAAAGAACGCACAGCCTAAACAAAAATGGTTAAGAATCCAATTGTTGGCCGGTGATTATATGAACAAAGTGAGAAATATTTTCTGTCGACCAGAACGGCCCGAAAGTGGTGTAAAGAAAGCCTGGAAAATGTGTATAAAAATGCCCCGTCAGGACATCAGCTGACGGGGCCAATGAGGCGGTTATTTTACGCTGACATCGATACCCGGGAAGTACTTATCAGCGAGTTTGGCGATCGTGCCGTCGGCACGTACCTTATCAATTGCGGCATCAAGCTGCTTTTTGGTGGCCTCATCACCTTTGCGCAACCCAAAACCGATCCCACTGCCGAGGATGGTGTCGTCAGACACCGGTTTGCCGATGAAGCCAAACCCTTTTCCCTGCGGCTTGCTGAGGAAACCTGCCTGCCCGGCCGCGGACATGACCAGCGAGGCGTCGATACGGCCATTCAGCAGATCGCCCCAGGCCATATTCTGATCTTTATACGACACCACGGTGACACCCTGCTTTTCCCAGTGCTCTTTGGCATAGGTTTCCTGAATGGAGCCCTGCAGCACGCCGATGGTTTTCCCCTTCAGCCCTTCAGGCGTCGCCTCGACCGCCGTCCCGGCCTTGCCGACCAGCTGCGACGGAATACGGTAGATCGGCTGGGTAAAATCAATGCTCTTGCGGCGCTGCTCGGTGATATTCATCGCCGAGTTGATGGCGTCGAATTTCTTCGCCACCAGCCCCGGGATCAGCGCATCAAACGAGGTTTCCACCCAGCTGCACTTCAGCGCTGCCGCTTTGCAGATGGCATTCCCCAGCTCAACGTCAAACCCTTCCAGTTCGCCTGCCGCATTGCGGCTTTCAAACGGCGGATATTCGGCTTCCAGACCGTAACGCAGCTCGGACGCTGCGAAGGAGGAAAAGGTACACAGCAATCCCATGCCGACAACTAGCGCGCGTAATTTCATCTCAAACTCCTTAGCGTGGTTTAACCCGACACAGGGCCTGGGCACCTGCCCGTAACGTCGCCTCATCTTTCGCAAAAGAGAGACGAATTAATTTATTATCCGTACCGTCCGCATAAAACGCCGACAGCGGAATGGTGGCTACACCGTACTCAACGATCAGCCGTTTCACCAGCTCGCTGTCGCGCTCGTCGCTGAACTGGCTGTAGTCCGCCAGCATGAAGAACGAGCCGGCGCTTGGCAGCAGCGTAAACGGCGAATCGGCCAGCAGACTGTGCAGCAGATCGCGCTTGCGCTGGTAAAACGCCGACAGCGACAGCCAGGTTTGCGGGTCGACCATATGTTCAGCAAACGCGTGCTGCATTGGCGTATCGGCAGAGAACATTAAAAATTGATGGACTTTACAAATCTCGTCCATCAGTACCGCCGGTGCAACACAGTAACCCACGCGCCAGCCGGTGACGTGATACGTTTTTCCGAAAGAAGAAATAATCACGCTTCGCTCCGCCAGCTGCGGGTGCGTAGCCATCCCGTGGTGCGGCTCACCGTCAAACACCACGTGTTCGTACACTTCGTCAGACAAAATAATGATGTCAGTATTGCGGGTCAGCGCCGCCAGCTGCTGCAGATCGTCGGCGGAGAAGACCTGACCGCTCGGGTTGTGCGGCGTATTGATGATAATCATGCGCGTGCGCGGGGTGATCGCGGCGCGAACCTCGTCCCAGTTCACGGCAAAATCCGGCACGGTGAGCCTGATGGCAACCGGCGTTGCCCCCTGCAGGCGGACAATCGGCGCGTAGCTGTCAAATGACGGCTCAAAGTAGATCACCTCATCGCCCGGATGCACCAGCCCGCTGATTGCCGAGTAGAGCCCTTCGCTGGCGCTGGCGGTCACCAGCACCTCGCGGCCCGGGTCATACTGCGTGCCGTAAAGCGTGGCAATTTTATCGGCAATGCGCTCTTTGAGCGTCGGCAGGCCGGTCATCGACGCATACTGGTTTTGCCCTGCCTCCATCGCGCGGGTGACGCCCGCAACAAGCTTCGGGTCGCAGGAAAAATTCGGTGCGCCCTGAGAAAGGTTTATCGCGTTATGCTGCGCCGAGAGCTGGCCGATAACGGTAAAGATCGTGGTGCCCACATCGGGCAGTTTGGAGCGCGTTTGCACAGGCGTTTGTAAAGTCATCCTCTTTCCCTTCTCATGGACATTGCATAACTATTCAAACAACATCTCTGTTGTCGGGACAATCGAATTGTTGTCATAATAGCCATGAGAAAAATGCATAGCTGAGGTGTTTTCATGTCGCGCCGTTCGCTCCCGCTCAATGCCATCGACGCATTTTTAGTCACCGCGCGTCACCTGAATCTGACCCATGCTGCCGCAGAGCTTTGTCTGACGCAGGGGGCCGTGAGCCGCAAGATAGCCTCCCTTGAGGCCTGGTTTGGCTTTCCGCTTTTTGAACGCCACGCGCGCGGCCTGCGCCTCTCTTCACAGGGCTGCGCCCTGCTCCCGGAACTGCAGTCTGCGTTCGAACACTTGCTGACCGTGGCCGACCAGGCCCGCAGTCAGCAAACCGTGATCCGGCTCAAGGCGCCCACCTGCGCCATGCGCTGGCTGGTGCCGCGCCTGCTGGAGGTGGAGCGTGAGCAGCCGGATCTGCAGATCGCCCTGACCACCACCACCGATCATAACGTCAATTTCAAAACCGAATCTTACGACGCGGCCATCGTGTTCGGTACGCACATGAGCGCAGGCGACCTGCTGTTCGAAGAGGCGCTCACCCCGGTGATAAGCCCGGTGCGGGCGGGTGCAACGCTGGGATCGCTGACGTTCCTGCATCCGACAAGGGATAAAACAGACTGGTCGCTGTGGCTGACGAAACAGGAAGGTCCGGGCTTTGCCATGCACAAAAATCAACACTTCGACACGATGGATCTCGCCATCACGGCCGCCATTCAGGGGCTGGGCGTCGCCATTGCCGACGAAACGCTGGTGGCCGAAGATGTCCGCGCGGGAAGACTGATGCGGCCTTATGAAACCAGCATAAAAACCGGCGCGAGCTACCGGCTGGTGCTGCGCGAAACGCCAGGGGAGGAAAATGGGCTGGCGGCGTTTCGCGCCTGTTTGCTTAATCGAGGCTGACGTGGTGCTTCATCACCCGTTTGAAGAGGCTCATCCGGGCGCGCATAAAGCGGTTTTCAAGCCTGAAACCTGCATGTTTATTCACGCCAATGCGTAATAAAACGTCCCGCCCTTTACGGCATGCGGGCCAGTGCGTCGGCCCGGGCAGGATCTCGCGAGGTCCTGCGTCTCGCGCAAAGCTCACCCAGTAATCGGCCACCTGAGCAGCAAACTGCACATCCCGTTCGTTGACATACTGGCGTGAAGGCTCCACCTGGCCGAGGGTATCAAAGACGTAAGGCACTTCATTGCCGTGCCACGCGCCGTTGATATAGGTGGCATGTTCCGCTTCCGCGACATAGTCAAACCAGTAACGCCAGCACAATCCGCCGACGCGCTGCTGCGCCTGCATCACGACGTAGCCCATCGTGGTGAACGCCATGTCGCGGCACACCTGCCTGCCCAGCTCCTCATCGCCTTTGACGCCCGGATAGAGCAGCTTAATCAGCCCCAGCCCGAAGCGGCGCTCCCGGCGAAGCTTCTGGATTTGCCCGGCGAGATCGATGCCAAACACCGCCATCACGCTGGCCTCATCGCTGTTCGAGCCGATCATTACCGGCACGGGGTGCTGGCGAGCGGCGAAAAAGACGTCCAGCATCGCTTCAGGCAGAACGCAATCCCCGACGATGGGGGCCGGAGCAATGTTCAGCGGCGCGGTGAGCGGCCAGAACGCCTCCGGCGGAATGGCGCGCAGTTGTTCGGCTGTCGCCTTTTCCAGGCCAAAATGGGCGGCCAGCGCCTCCCCTTTTTGCAACGCCTGCTCTCGCGGCGTGTCCGGCAAGGTGTACCCGCTTTGCACAATCGCCTTATGGAACAATCCTTCTGCAAGCGGGGAGGCCAGCAGAGAGAGCACGCTGCGCGCGCCCGCGGATTCGCCAAACAGGGTCACGTTAGCGGGGTCGCCACCAAATGCGGCGATATTGTCCCTTACCCATTCGAGGGCGGCGATCTGATCCAGCAGGGCAAAATTATGCACCACGCGATCTTCCTCGCCTTCCAGCGCGGGATGGGCAAAAAAGCCAAGATGACCGAGACGGTAGTTGATCGTCACCACAACTACGCCGCGCGTGGCCAGCGCTTTGCCGTTATAGGGCGGTAATCCACCCGCACCGATGGTAAAGCCGCCGCCGTGCAGCCAGACCATAACCGGAAGCGGCCCGGCGCGCTCTGTGGGAGACCAGACGTTCAGATAGAGGCAGTCTTCCGAGAACTGACCGGGATCGCCCCCGCCCAGCTCCTGGCAATATTCGCTGCTTTGCCAGCTTGAGGCCGAAAAAGCGGTAGCCTCGCGAACGCCATCCCACGGCTCAGGATGCCGCGGGGAGCGCCAGCGCCACTCGCCAACGGGCGGTGCGGCATAAGGAATACCGCACCAGACGTGGACATTTTCATAGGTTAAACCAGACAGTGCGCCCTGGCGCGTTTCAACCACAGGGGCGGAAGGATTTTGCATAACGACCTTATTTTTTCCATCACACCCCAGCAGAGTAACGCTTTCAGAGCAAACCGCAACGCTGTTTGCTGCGCGTTTCAGCCTCCTCATAGAGGGTAAATTCGTCATACACCGGGCAGCCGAGGGCCGCTTCAAACGCATCGCGGCTGGCGTTACCATGGCTGCGGGCCTGCGTTTCGTTCCCGAGATTGGACTGGAAAATCCCCGCGGCGCTGACCGGGAGGAAATCTTCGTAGGTGATCGGCTGTGCGACGACCCATCCGCGCTCGATCAGCGGCTGCGGATCGTCGCCAGGCCGGAACGCATGGCGATGCGCTTCACCCGCTGGCGTCAGACGATAGCGGAAATACGCCAGCTCCTGACGGCGCATTAACAGTTCGCTGTCAGGGAAGGCGCTAAAGATCTCCTGCAGATGCAGCTGGTGCGTCAGGTTATCTTTGCCGGTGCCGGCCTGGGCAAGGAGGCTATCGTACAGTTCCCGGCCTTTCGGGGTCAGCGCCACGCCGCGCTGCTCAATCTCACCGAAGCGCGCGGTGTGGGTGCCTTTGTGTTCACCGGCAAACAGCACCGGCTCTTCCAGCGCCTTGAAACTGGTTTGACGCAGCAGGACGGGCACCTCGCGACGCGGCGGCCCTTCAATCAAAATTTTCGGCTCGATACCGTACTTCGGCATCAGCTCCTGCACCCGGTCAATATCCAGCGTACGCGGGGTCAGGTGGTTGATGTGGCAGCCCGGGAAGCAGACCACATCGGCGATCAGCCGGTGCTCGTTATGCAGCGCGAGATAAGTCTCCTGATCGACCGTCGCATGGCGGTGCCAGCGGAAGGTTTCCAGCGCTTCCTGCACAAACTCCTGCGCTTGCTCGACGGTAAACTGCCCTTCCGATTCATACAGATCGAGAAGCGCCAGACAGCGCGGGGTGAAGATGTTTCGGTGAGACAGAATTTCCGCCGCACGTTCGCGCAGCGCGACGTTTTCAATCAGCTCAAGGCGCAGCAGCGAAGTAAAGATGCGGAACGGATTACGGCACAGCGCCGCATCATCAATCGGCCGAAATGCCGTTGAGTGGACCGGCACCCCCGCCTGGGAGAGATCGTAATAGCTGACCGGGTACATCCCCATAATGGCAAACATACGGCGCAGGGTTGAAAGTTCTTGCGCACTGCCGACGCGAATAGCCCCGTGACGCTCGACGTTCAGACGCGCAAGCTCATCGGCGTTTGCCAGTTGTTCATGTAATAGTGGATCATTTTCCAGCACCGCCAGGTTTACGTCCGCTACCAGTTCAAGCAAGGTGCCGTACTGCGGAACTTCCTGCTGGTACATCGCCGACATAGCCTGCGAAAAGTGTTCCCGAATGTCATCAGCCGTGATGGTGTTCGCCATGATGTCATGCCTCCAGTGAATATTACCTGGAGTGTAGAGAAACCCGTTCCTTCCGGGGGGAAAGATTTCTGATTTGTGATCTTAAGACGACAGTGGTCAAACCGTGTGCGACTGGCCTCTGAACAAGCCTTAACGAAACCGCCCTTTCGCGCCTGTCGCTTTTTATCCAGGATTTTCCTTATAATTATTTAGGGTTTCGCTTTCTAGCTATAAAGGAGTATTTTTTATTTTCCCCTGACTGCAAATCAACCAATTTGAGTGCGTCATTATTTTTATCCTCAGCTTTCAAATTTTTAGCTCAAAGTTAGGAATAATCTGAACAGTTGTTTACAAGTCCTTCCTGTCTATCCATATTTCCAACGCAAGCGAAGCGCAAATTTACAAATATTTAAAAATAACGCAACCGCAAATAGCAAAACGCATTTGACGGATCTCACACAGCGACTAGAGTTATTACTCGAACGACGAGTGATACGGAATATTTTCGTATCGTACTGACATAACCAATATATGACTATGAGGTTTAATATGGCAGAGCATCGTGGTGGTTCCGGTAATTTCGCTGAAGACCGTGAAAAAGCATCAGAAGCTGGACGTAAAGGTGGCCAGCACAGCGGTGGTAATTTTAAAAACGATCCGCAACGCGCATCTGAAGCGGGTAAGAAAGGGGGACAGAACAGTCACGGCGGAGGCCGTAAATCTGATAACTCCTGATCTTATTTAGTACTCTTTTAATAAAACCAGAGAGCATGCTGCGGGCTGAAAAGCTCGCAGTACCCTTTCTTTATTTTACCGGAGCGTAATAATTATGAATATGAAAAGTGTAGAGGATGTATTTATTCATCTTCTGTCGGATACCTACAGCGCAGAAAAGCAGCTTACCCGAGCGTTAAGCAAACTTGCCCGCGCCGCCTCCAGCGAGAAACTGAGCGCCGCCTTTACCGCACACCTTGAAGAGACGCAAGGTCAGATCGAACGTATCGACCAGATCGTGGAACAGGAAGACGGCATCAAGCTCAAGCGCATGAAATGCGTCGCAATGGAAGGCTTAATTGAAGAAGCTAATGAAGTCATCGAAAGCACGGAAAAAAATGAAGTCCGTGATGCCGCATTAATTGCCGCTGCGCAAAAAGTGGAGCATTACGAAATAGCCAGCTACGGTACCCTTGCCACTCTGGCAGAACAGCTCGGCTATAAAAAAGCCGTTAAGCTTCTTGCCGAAACGCTGGAAGAAGAGAAAGAGACCGACCTTAAACTCACCGACCTGGCCGTTGGCAATATTAACCAAAAAGCGCAGAAATGACGCGATAATACAGGTTAAATAAAATGAGCATCAGTCCCAGGACTATTAAACGGTGCCATTTAGCGGCAGCGATAATATGGTTCATTCTCGCCATCCCTTCCGTCATCTGGTGGAAGAACAGCGTGCTATGGGTCATTATCATCAGTATTTATGCCAATATTGTCGGCCATTTATCTGGCTACAGTGCCGCACGCGCCGATCAGGCTGCTGAAAGTGAGACCAAATAAGCGAACCCTAATGAGGATACAATGATGAATCACGTAGAACACTACCATGACTGGCTACGCGATGCCCATGCAATGGAAAAGCAAGCCGAATCTATGCTGGAATCCATGGCCAGCCGTATCGATAATTATCCTGATGTTCGCGCCAGAATTGAGCAACATATTAATGAGACAAAACGGCAAATCACATTGCTGGAGGAAATCCTCGACCGTAATGATATTTCTCGTTCGGTCTTAAAAGACTCGATGAGCAAAATGGCGGCGCTGGGACAATCCATCGGCGGCATGTTCCCTTCTGACGAAATCGTGAAGGGCTCGATCAGCGGCTATGTTTTCGAACAGTTTGAAATCGCCTGCTATACCTCCCTGCTGGCGGCGGCCAAAAAAGCGGGTGACACCGCCTCGATACCCGCTATTGAGACGATCCTCGCCGAAGAGCGCGAAATGGCCGACTGGCTGATTCGTCATATCCCGCAAACGACGGAACAGTTCCTGCTGCGTTCAGACGCGTCGGGTGTCGAAGCGAAAAAATAACCCACAGGAGAGTGAGCATGTTTCGACACGTCAAACAGCTGCAATACACGGTTCGCGTCGCCGAACCGAATCCCGGCCTGGCCAACCTTTTACTGGAACAATTTGGCGGACCGCAGGGTGAACTGGCCGCCGCCTGCCGCTACTTTACGCAAGGGTTGAGCGATGACGATCCGGGCCGTAAAGACATGCTGATGGATATCGCGACCGAGGAGTTAAGCCACCTCGAAATCATCGGTACCCTGGTCGGTATGCTGAATAAAGGTGCCAAGGGCGCGCTGGCGGAAGGGGTGGAAAATGAGGCCGAGCTGTATCGCTCCATGACCGAAAACGGGAATGACAGCCACATCACCTCCCTGCTCTACGGCGGCGGAACCCCGCTAACCAACTCAGCGGGCGTACCCTGGACGGCGGCCTACGTCGACACCATTGGCGAGCCGACGGCGGATCTGCGTTCGAACGTGGCGGCCGAGGCCAGAGCTAAAATCATCTATGAACGGCTGATCAACGTGACTGACGATCCCGGCGTTAAAGATGCCCTGGCGTTTCTGATGACGCGTGAGGCGGCGCATCAGCTCTCCTTTGAGAAGGCGCTGCAGTCTATCCGTAATAATTTCCCGCCGGGAAAACTGCCGCCAATCGAGGAATTCACCAACAAGTACTACAATATGTCTGAAGGTGGAGAGGTTCGCGGAAGCTGGAACAGCGATAAACATTTCGATTACGTTGAGTCCCCCCAGCCTGCGGTGGATGGCGGCGATGGCAGTGCCAGCGTGACGCTCACAACCGAGCAGGCAACCCTGGTTAAGGCGATGTCTGCCCGCACGAAGTCCGATCCACATTCCGACCCGCTGACCGGTGCCGAGCTGGGTGCCGGTAAGACTAAACCGTAATCGGTTTGCCGGGCAGGCCTGACCTGCCCGGCAATTCGCGTGCCCCATCGTCTCAGAGGTACGGACCATGTTCGAACTCGATGCGTTTCATCTGGCCAGAATTCAGTTCGCTTTTACCGTCTCGTTCCACATCCTGTTTCCTGCGATCACCATCGGTCTCGCCAGCTATCTGGTGGTGCTGGAGGGCATGTGGCTGCGCACCAAAAACGACGTCTGGCGATCGTTGTACCACTTCTGGCTAAAGATATTTGCCGTTAACTTCGGCATGGGCGTCGTTTCCGGGCTGGTGATGGCGTACCAGTTTGGCACCAACTGGAGCGGGTTCTCCCAGTTCGCGGGCAGCATTACCGGCCCGCTTCTGACTTATGAGGTGTTAACCGCTTTCTTCCTGGAGGCCGGATTCCTCGGCGTTATGATGTTCGGCTGGAACAAGGTCGGCCCGGGGCTGCACTTCTTTTCGACCTGCATGGTGGCGCTCGGCACGCTGATGTCAACCTTCTGGATCCTCGCCTCCAACAGCTGGATGCATACGCCGCAGGGTTTCACTATCGAAAACGGGCAGGTGATCCCCCAGGACTGGCTGGCGATCGTCTTTAACCCCTCCTTCCCGTACCGTCTTATTCATATGGCTATCGCCGCGTTCCTGAGCAGCGCGCTGTTTGTCGGCGCGTCGGCCGCCTGGCATCTGCTGCGCGGTAACGATACGCCCGCCGTTCGCACCATGTTTTCGATGGCGATGTGGATGGCGCTGCTGGTTGCCCCTATCCAGGCGGTGGTGGGCGATATGCACGGCCTGAACACGCTTGAGCATCAGCCAGCCAAAATCGCCGCTATTGAGGGTCACTGGGAAAATCCGCCCGGCGAAGCCACCCCGCTGCTGCTGTTTGGCCTGCCGGATATGGAGGAAGAGCGCACCAAATACGGCCTGGAGATCCCCGCGCTCGGCAGCCTGATTCTGACGCACAGCCTGGATAAACAGGTCCCGGCCCTGAAAGACTTCCCGAAAGAGGATCGACCCAACTCGACCATCGTTTTCTGGTCGTTCCGCATTATGGTGGGGATGGGGCTGCTGATGATTACCCTCGGTCTGCTCAGCCTCTGGCTACGCTATCGCCACCGACTTTACCACTCGCGTCCGTTCCAGTGGTTTGCCCTCTGCATGGGGCCTGCGGGGCTGGTCGCGCTGCTTGCCGGCTGGGTGACCACCGAAGTAGGCCGTCAGCCGTGGGTTGTCTATGGCTACCTGCGCACCATCGACGCGGTATCGCTGCACAGCACCCTGCAGATGAGCATTAGCCTGCTGGCGTTCTTCGTCGTCTACTCATCCGTATTTGGCGTGGGCTATGTTTATCTCATCCGGCTGATTAAGAAAGGTCCTCAGCCCGTTGATACGCTGACGTCAAACACCTCGGGCACGCCTGCCCGTCCCCTGTCAGCCGCGGAGTCTGTTCCGGAAGAGGAGAGAATCTGATGGGCGTCGATATCTCAGTGATTTGGTTTGCCATCATCGTGTTTGCCACGCTGATGTATATCATTATGGACGGCTTCGATCTGGGGATTGGCCTGCTGTTTAACTTCGTGGGCGATGCCAAAGAGCGCGATGTGATGGTTAACAGCGTGGCGCCCGTCTGGGACGGCAACGAGACCTGGCTGGTGCTCGGGGGCGCGGGGCTGTTCGGCGCGTTTCCGCTGGCCTATGCGGTGATCATTGATGCGCTGACCATCCCCCTTACCGCGATGCTGATCGGCCTCATTTTTCGCGGCGTTGCCTTTGAGTTCCGCTTCAAAGCCACCCCTTCACACCGCAAATTCTGGGACTACTCCTTTGCCGGCGGCTCCCTGCTCGCCACCTTCAGCCAGGGCGTGGTGGTGGGCGCCGTGATCAACGGCTTTGACGTGGAGGGCCGACGTTTTGTCGGCTCTTCGCTGGACTGGCTCACGCCTTTCAACCTCTTCTGCGGCATCGGTCTGGTCGTCGCCTACACGCTGCTGGGCACCACCTGGCTCATCATGAAAAGCGAAGGCGCGCTGCAACAACGCATGCGCGAACTGACCCGCCACGTGCTGCTGGCGCTGATGGTGGTTATCGCGGTGGTCAGCGTCTGGACGCCGCTCGGCTGGCAGTACGTCGCCGACCGCTGGTTTACCCTGCCCAACTTCTTCTGGTTCCTGCCGGTTCCGCTGCTGGTCGGGATCTTCAGCGTGCTGATCTGGCGCCTGACCCGCAATCCGGCCAGCCACGCGCGCCCTTTCCTGCTGACGCTGGGGCTGATCTTCCTCGGGTTCAGCGGACTGGGTATCAGCCTCTGGCCGAACATTATTCCGCCGCGTATCACTCTGTGGGAGGCCGCGGCCCCGCCTGCCAGCCAGCTGTTTATGCTGGTCGGGACGTTACTGATTATTCCGGTGATCCTGGTGTACACCGCCTGGAGCTATTACGTGTTCCGGGGCAAGGTTTCGGATACTGAAGGCTATCACTGAGGCACGCTATGACGGACTGGCATACACGGGCCATTATTTACCAGATTGATACCGCACTCTTTTATGATTTGAACGGCGATGGCTGCGGGGACATCGCCGGGATAGCGGCCAAGCTGCGGTACATTCGCCGCATGGGGGCGACGGTTATCTGGATCACCCCGTTTTACCTCACGCCCTTTCTCGATGAAGGCTATGACGTCAGCGACCATCTCCAGGTGGATCCCCGCTTCGGAAAGCTGGCCGATATCATCGCCTTTATCGAACAGGCCCGCGAGCTGGGCATGCAGGTCATTATTGAACTGCTGATCCAGCACACCTCTGACGCGCATCCCTGGTTCCAGCAGGCCCGCCGTAACCCGGCGTCACCCTATCGGGATTACTACCTCTGGTCAGATAGTGACGACGACGATACGCCCCCCATGTTTCCCGGCGTGGAGGAGAGCATCTGGACCTGGGACGACGAAGCGGGACAATACTACCGGCACATGTTCTATCGCCACGAACCGGACCTGAACCTGACCTCGCCCGCGGTGCTGAAAGAGATCGAGAACATCATCCTCTTCTGGCTCAAGCTGGGCGTGTCGGGGTTCCGCCTGGATGCCGCCTCCCACCTGACCACGCAGGCGGGAAACGGTGATGAAAAAAAGGGCCTGTGGATCCTCGAACATATGCGCCGTCTGATTGAGGAGCATAATCCGGACGCGATCCTGCTGGGTGAAGTGGACGTCGAGGTGGAGGCCTATCAGGACTACTTTGGCAATAATGACCGCCTGAATCTGGTGCTCAATTTCTGGCTCAACAAGTATTTTTACGTCAGCCTGGCCCGCAAAAGCGCCCGTCCGCTGCGCAACGCGGTGAAGAAAATGATCGTGCCGCCCGATTCATGCTGTTTTGCCAACTGGCTGCGCAATCACGACGAGCTGGATCTGGAGGGCATCAGCCAGAAAGACAAACAGTTTGTCCTCGATACCTTCGCCCCTGACGACGAGATGAACGTCTACCAGCGCGGGATCCGCCGCCGCCTGGCGCCGATGCTCAACGGCGATCTGAAGCGGCTGGCGTTCTGCCACGCGGTACTCTTTTCCCTGCCCGGCGTTCCGGTGATGCGCTATGGCGATGAGATCGGCATGGGGGATGACCTCGATCTGGAAGAGCGCTACGCCGTGCGCACCCCCATGCAGTGGGCAGGATCGCAAGGCGGCGGTTTTTCGGCAGCCGACCCGGAAAAATTTATCGCGCCGATTATTGACCGCGGTCCATACCGCTATCAAAAAATCAACGTCGCTGATTCGCTGCTCCACCGCAACTCGCTCCTGCACCGCATCATTGATATCGCCAATACCCGCTCGGAGTTCCCCGAAATTGCCGTTGCGCCCTTTCGGCTCCTTACGATCGATAGTGACGCGGTGCTGGGGATCTATTACGAGACCGAAGAACGCAGCATCCTGACCTTTGTTAACTTCAGTGACCAGCCGGTGCAGTTCACCGTGAAGGGGATCCGCAACACGACCTGGACCGCCTGTCTCGCGGACAAACGCTACGATGACGCGCTGGTTTGCGGTAAAACCGTCGAGCTCAGCCTTGGCGGCTACGGCTATCGCTGGTTCTGGACGCACCGCAGCGCGCTGCGCTGATTACGGTTTCCGGCGGATTATCAAACGCGTCAACA
Source organism: Enterobacter sp. 5-4 (assembly GCF_000612205.1). NCBI lineage: Bacteria > Pseudomonadati > Pseudomonadota > Gammaproteobacteria > Enterobacterales > Enterobacteriaceae > Enterobacter > Enterobacter sp. 5-4. The sequence goes on from NZ_JFHW01000007.1 coordinate 275,562, forward strand.
CAATACCCGCCACCGCAAGGGCCCCTAACGCCACTTTGCCCGGCATACCGGAGGTCACGGACGACGCGCGGGTTTTCGCTTCGTCAGTGAAACGGCCATGGATTTTGTGCAGGTCGTTAACCGGCTGGTCGAGATAATCCCGGCGGTCCGGCGCGTTCAGATCGTCGGTCATCTGACCTTCCCAGGCTTTTTTCACCATCAGCCTGTCCAGAAAACCCGGGAAGAGGAACTGCCCGACAATCGACTGAATGGTGCTGCTGCCAACCCACAGCTCGCGCACCGGCTTTTGCGCCACCCTGAAGATGGCGCTGGCGGCGACTTCAGGCTCGAACACCGGCGGTACCGGCCGCATTGCCCACGCGAACTTGTTCCTTGCCCATTCGAACTGCGGCGTATTGAGCCCCGGCATCTGCACCATCGAAAGCTGAACCCGGCTGTTCTCATGCATCAGCTCGGTGCGCACCGCATCGGTAAACCCGCGAATCGCCGCTTTGGCCCCGCAGTAGGCGGACTGCAGGGGAATGGAACGGTAGGCCAGCGCGGACCCTACCTGAATAATCACGCCCCTGTCGCGCGGAACCATAAGCTCAAGCGCCGCGCGGGTGCCGTTCACGTAGCCGAGGTATGTCACCTCGGTCACGCGCCGAAACTCGTCCGGCGTAAGGGTACGAAACGGTGCAAGCACGGCCCCCATGGCGTTGTTGACCCAGACATCAATCGCACCGAGGCGATACTCAATCTCGTTAGCCGCATCCACCACCGCCTGACTGTCGGCGACGTCCGCCTGCACGGCGTGTGCATTTACGCCGAAGCGGCGCAACTCTTCCTGGGTGGAGTGCAGGCTGGCTTCATCACGGGCGATGAGGCCCACATCGTAACCTGCTTTTGCAAAACGCAGCGCCGTGGCTTTTCCCACGCCCGCCGTCCCACCGGTAATCACTATGACAGCCATAGAACCTCCACGTGAACTCAACCGTTATTTCCGTCCGACAATGCTGTTACCAGCTCTGCCAGCGAAAAATGCACCGCTTTTTCCACCACGTCCTGACAGTCTCCGGAGAAAAGCACGGTACGGGTTTTCGTCTCGCCACGTATGTTCCACGCAAAACAGACCGTCCCCGCCGCCGTGCCGTCGTCGCCCCCTTCCGGGCCAGCGTATCCGCTGATGGCGATGCTGATATCCGCCTGGGCAATGTCGCGGATGCTGGCGGCCATCTCGGTCACCGTCTGTTCGCTGACGGCGGTATAGCGCGCCAGCGTTTCAGGACGCACGCCGAGGATCCGCGCTTTCGCGGCATCGCTGAACACCACCAGCCCGACATCATAAAAATCGGCCGTGTTCTCTTCAGCGCAGAGCGCCACCGAGAGCTTTCCCCCGGTGCAGGATTCCGCCGTGGTTAAGCGCAGACCGGCATCGGTTAACTTGCTCGCCAGTTTTTTTGTCAATTCACCGACGGTGTAATGGTTATCGTGCAAAAGATTGCTCATCTTGCCGCCTCTTATTTCTCGAAAGGAATGATTGAAATATGTCCATTGCGCTCAAGTATGGCATATTTAATTTGGCTTATTTCGGTAATGCCATTATTCTGACGCGCGGAAACCAGAATGTCATCGCAAGAGACATCAACCTTTTTGAGTTTATCCGCCAGGGGAACGCCGTTTTCCACCAGAATCACGGGTGTGCCGTCCAGAATATTCTCTACCGGGGAAAAATACTTTTTCATAAGGCCAAAAATAATATCCACTACCACCAGGGTGGTAATCGTAATCATCGCGCCGGTGACGGAAAAATCCTGCCCCAGAAGCGCCTGCTGCGTGGCTTCACTAATTATCAGGAGAAGAATGAGATCAAAGCTGGTCATCTGCAGCAGCGCGCGTCGCCCGGCCACTTTAAATACCACCACGAGGAACAGATAAATCGCCAGCGCACGAAAGACCATATCCATATCAGCCTCCTACGGGTAAATAAATTGCCAGAGGGTGATCTCCGGCTCGTTGTTTACGCGGATGACCGAGTTCCATTTACCGGCTCGGGACGGTGTGGTAAAGAGTAATACCGAAAAGTTATCTGTCTTTTTCAGGTTGTGATAAACAAAATAGAGGCTGTTTCCGTGGCTGAACATGGCGTCCGGCTGGGGCCAGACGCTGCCTGGATCATACGCATCGCTACTCTCGCTGGTGACGCTGAGGGTATAGGTCCCCTCCGTTTTCACCGGAAACGCAAGCTGCATCCGTGTCTCCGTCTCCCGCCGCCCGAAGCGCTCATAGTTTATGGTCAGCGACTTAGCGGAATTTGTTTTTACCGTATCGCTGACTATTCCGCTTGAAAACAGACCGGCAATGGCGGCAACGATAATACCTAACAGAACAATAAACCCCACCTGACGAAACGCGTATTCAAACGTCAGCAAGCGATATCTTTCCTCTATCCCGGGTAACTTTTCATTTTCACGCTTCATGGCCATCGTCACCGTTTCGCTTATTATCCGATAATTTTGATTTCTAACGCGAATGTTTTTAGGACTTATCACATTTGCCACATAAAGGAATAGCAACAATACTTAATAAGTCAAGACACCCAAAATGAAGGATATCCGATGAAATTATCGCTTATTTCCGCTTTTTTGATATTTCTGGTTCCGGCCGCATGGGCAGATAATAACGGCGGGTTACAAAAAGGTGAAGCCCCGCCGCCTCCCCACGCGCTGGATAGCGGATATCGCGGAACCGATGACGCGCGTATTATGACCATCGATCAGGCAAAACAACTGCACGACGGTGCGACCATTTCATTACGCGGTAATCTAATTGACGGTAGCGGCGATAAGTTTGTATTTCAGGATAAAACCGGAAAAATCGACGTTATTATTCCCCAGGCAGTCTTCGACGGCAGAACGGTAAAACCCGACCAGATGATCAGCATCAACGGTTCGCTTGATAAAAAATCATCTCCTGCCGTCGTCCGTGTCGATCGTTTGCAGAAATAATTCAGCGAAGCGTTAACGCTGCAGTTATCCATCAAATCTCACCCCTTGGCTTAAGGAGTCAGCTATGAGTGATACCCAACAACGTACGAACGCTTACCCGCAACCCCCGTTCCCGGAACAGCCACAGACGCCACCGGGGCTGGCATCCGAAATGCAACCTGTACCCGACCACGGGGAAACTAGCTACAAAGGGCATGGCCGCCTGGCCGGTAAAAAAGCGCTGATCACCGGCGGTGACTCGGGTATCGGTCGCGCAGTGGCCATCGCCTATGCCCGCGAAGGCGCAGACGTGGCCATTAACTACCTGCCTGAAGAGGAAAAAGACGCCGCGGAGGTCATCGACCTGATCAAAGCCGAAGGCCGGAATGCCGTCGCGCTGCCGGGGGACGTTCGGGACGAAACCTTCTGCCAGAATCTGGTCGAAGAAGCCGTCTCGAAGCTGGGCGGGCTGGATATTCTGGTCAATAACGCCGGTCGTCAGCAGTTCCGTGAATCCCTTGAAGAGCTGACTACCGAAGATTTTGACGCGACGTTTAAAACCAACGTCTATGCCCCCTTCTGGATCACGAAGGCGGCGCTGCGCCACCTGAAAGCCTCGTCCGTTATCATTAATACCTCCTCCGTTCAGGCCGTGAAGCCAAGCCCGGTTCTGCTGGACTACGCCCAGACCAAAGCCTGTCTGGCGGTATTTACCAAATCCTTAGCCAAGCAGCTGGGTCCGAAAGGCATTCGCGTCAACGCGGTCGCTCCTGGCCCTTACTGGACGGTGCTGCAATCCAGCGGTGGCCAGCCGATGGAAAAAGTGAAGGAGTTTGGCGGCGATACCCCGCTGGGACGTCCGGGTCAGCCCGTCGAGATTGCCCCGCTGTACGTCACGCTGGCTTCGGATGAATGTTCATTTACCTCCGGCCAGGTATGGTGTTCTGACGGCGGTGACGGCGTGATCTAACCCCTTACCCCTCCCTCTCTGCAATGAGCAATAAATGAACAAGGACGTTCACATTTCTTCCCCTGCCGAAAAACATGTTGTAACTCAAACAGATCAAATGTTAAAAATATTTTGCTATCAAGTTATCAAAATTAAACAACTTAGCTTGTCACCCGCATCGCTCTGTTTTTAACATCGCCTATGGAAAAAAATGGTCTGTTCAGTCAGCGCATACGCTTGCGCCATTTGCATACATTTGTGGCCGTCGCTCAACAGGGAACGCTGGGGCGTGCGGCTGAAACTCTTAACCTGAGCCAGCCTGCGCTCTCGAAAACCCTCAACGAGCTTGAACAGCTGACCGGCGCCCGTCTTTTTGACCGGGGTCGGCTGGGGGCGCAGCTTACCATCGTGGGCGAACAGTTCCTTACGCACGCCGTCAAAGTGCTGGATGCGCTCAATACCGCAGGCCAGTCGCTGCATCGAAAAGAAGAACACACCAGCGAGGTCGTCCGCGTCGGGGCCCTGCCCACCGCCGCGCTGGGCATTCTTCCGCCGGTGATTGGCCAGTTCCACAAGCAGCAACGGCATACCACTATTCAGGTTGCCACCATGAATAACACCATGCTGCTCGCGGGGCTGAAATCGGGCGAGCTGGATATCGGGATTGGCCGCATGTCCGACCCTGAACTGATGGGCGGTCTCAATTACGAGCTGCTGTTCCTGGAGTCCCTGAAGCTGGTGGTTCGTCCCGATCATCCGCTGCTGCAGGACACGGTGACGTTAAGCCGCGTCATGGAGTGGCCGGTGGTGGTGTGCCCGAAAGGGACCGTCCCACGTCAGACCGCCGAAACCTTGCTGCAAATGCAGGGGTGTACGCTGCCCTCAGGGTGTATCGAAACGCTGTCGGCCTCGCTTTCACGCCAGCTCACCCTTGACTATGACTACGTCTGGTTCGTTCCCTCCGGCGCGGTAAAAGATGATTTGCGCCAGGGCACGCTGACCGCTCTCCCGGTAACGGCCCCCGGCGCCGGTGAACCTATCGGCATTTTGACCCGGGTAGATACCCCGCTTTCCACGGGCGCGCAGACGCTGCTGAGCGCCATCCGTAAATCGATGCCGGTTTAATACCCCTCACCCTAACCCTCTCCCCTGAAGGGGCGAGGGAACAGACCTGCGCGTTAATCAAATAATGCGAAATCATTCATTAACAATTGCGTAAAACAATTTAACAGTTTTATCATAGCCGTGAATTCACCAAATGGTTCACAAACGGTTTGATAAAAACGAATTCACCCGTACTAATCATCAATCCCACCGCATTTATTACCCAACTGGTACATACCCGACACGGCGGCGGGATCTAAAGGAGAGAGAAATGGCATTTGGCAGCGCGCCACGTGGAATACCGCGTATTCTGCAGTGGCTTCTTGCCGGACTGATGATGCTCATCGGTCTGGCGGTCGGCGGGTTGGGCTTTAAGCTCGCCACCGTAGGCGGGAGTAGTTACTTCCTGATAATGGGCGTGGCAATGGTGATTGCCGCGATCCTGATTTTCCTCAACCGCACCAGCGGGATCCTGCTTTACGGCATCGCGTTTATTGCCTCGCTGTTCTGGGCGGTAAGCGATGCGGGCTGGGATTTCTGGCCGCTCTTCTCCCGCCTGTTTACCTTTGCCGTGCTGGCGTTCCTGTGCGCCATCGTCTGGCCCTTCCTGCGTGCGGCAAACCACACTGCACCGAACAAAGCCCCCGCTTTTGGCGTCGCGGCGCTGCTCGCGGTGGCCATGCTGGTCAGCCTCGGCTGGATGTTTAAGCCGCAAACCCTTGTGGCAGCGAACGAGCCCGTGCCGGTGAAACCCGTCGCACCCGGCGAGCAGCAAAAGAACTGGGAGCACTGGGGCAACACCACCCACGGCGACCGCTTCGCCGCGCTGGACCAGATTAACAAGCAAAACGTCAGCTCGCTGAAAGTCGCGTGGGTTGCGCACACCGGCGATATTCCGCAGAGCAACGGCTCGGGTGCGGAAGATCAGAACACGCCGCTGCAGATTGGCGACACGCTGTATGTCTGTACGCCGTACAGTAAAGTGCTGGCGCTGGACGTGGATTCCGGTAAAGAAAAATGGCGCTACGATTCCAAAGCCACGGCCCCTAACTGGCAGCGCTGCCGCGGTCTGGGCTATTTTGAAGACCACTCCACCGTGACAACGTCACAGGCAGAAACACAGCCAGCGGCATGTCCTCGCCGTCTGTTCCTGCCCACCACCGATGCCCGTCTGATTGCCATTAACGCGGATAATGGCAAGGTCTGCGACGACTTTGGCGACCACGGCACCGTGGATCTGAGCGTCGGCATGGGTGAGATCAAGCCCGGATATTATCAACAGACCTCCACGCCGCTGGTGGCCGGGAACGTTGTTGTCGTCGGCGGTCGCGTCGCAGATAACTACTCGACCGGCGAGCCGCCGGGCGTGGTCCGCGCCTACGACGTTCACACCGGTAAACTGGCCTGGGCGTGGGATCCGGGTAATCCGAACCTGACCGGCCTGCCGCCGGAAGGCCAGACCTACACCCGCGGTACGCCGAACGTCTGGTCTGCGATGTCTTACGACGCCAAACTGAACCTGATCTACCTGCCAACCGGCAACGCCACGCCAGACTTCTGGGCGGGCGAGCGTACCGCGCTGGACGATAAGTACAGTTCCTCCATCGTCGCCGTCGACGCGGCCACCGGCCAGGTCCGCTGGCATTTCCAGACCACCCACCATGACCTGTGGGACTTTGACCTGCCTTCCCAGCCGCTGCTGTACGACCTGCCTGACGGCAAGGGCGGCACCACGCCTGTGCTGGTGCAGACCAGCAAGCAGGGCATGATCTTCATGCTTAACCGCGAAACCGGCAAGCCGGTGGCGAAGGTCGAGGAACGCCCCGTCCCGGCGGGTAACGTTGAAGGTGAACGCTACTCCCCAACCCAGCCGTACTCTGTTGGCATGCCGATGATTGGCAACCAGACGCTGACCGAGTCCGACATGTGGGGCGCGACGCCAGTCGACCTGCTGCTGTGCCGCATTCAGTTTAAAGAGATGCGTCATCAGGGCGTCTTCACCCCTCCGGGTCTCGACCGTTCCCTGCAGTTCCCTGGCTCACTCGGCGGGATGAACTGGGGCAGCGTCTCCGTTGACCCGAACAACAGCCTGATGTTCGTCAACGATATGCGTCTGGGTCTGGCAAACTACATGGTGCCGCGCGCGAACGTGGCGAAAGATGCCAGCGGCATCGAGATGGGGATTGTCCCGATGGACGGCACGCCGTTCGGCGCGATGCGCGAGCGCTTCCTGTCGCCGCTGGGCATTCCGTGCCAGAAGCCGCCGTTTGGCACCATGTCGGCGGTTGACCTGAAAACCGGCAAGCTGGTGTGGCAGGTTCCTGTTGGTACGGTGGAAGATACCGGCCCGCTGGGCATCCGCATGCACATGCCAATCCCAATCGGCATGCCGACGCTTGGGGCATCGCTCTCGACCCAGTCCGGCCTGCTGTTCTTTGCCGGCACCCAGGATTTCTACCTGCGCGCATTTGATACCGCCACCGGGAAAGAGATCTGGAAAGACCGCCTGCCGGTCGGCAGCCAGTCCGGCCCGATGACCTACGTGTCGCCGAAAACCGGTAAGCAGTACATCATCATTAACGCCGGTGGCGCCCGCCAGTCGCCGGATCGCGGTGATTACGTTATCGCGTACGCGTTACCCGATAAGCAGTAACAAATGAAAAAAGGGACCGAAAGGTCCCTTTTTTTTGCCCGGTGGCGCTACGCTTACGCGGGCCTACAAATACAAGTAGGTCGGGTAAGGCGAAGCCGCCACCCGACAAAACACGCGACTCAGAACGTCTCCCAGTTATCCCCGGAAACCGTCGCCGCCGGGCGCAACGGCGCGCTCGTCGCCACTGGCGCTGACGCCACCGCGCGGTTCGGCTTCGCACCGCTCAGACGAAACGCCCCAACCGCCTCGGTCAGACGCGCGCCCTGTTCTTCCAGAGACGCCGCCGCCGCGGAGGCTTCTTCCACCAGCGAGGCGTTCTGCTGGGTCACTTTATCCATCTCAGAAATCGCCTGGCTCACCTGCACAATACCGCGGCTCTGCTCATCGGACGCCGCGGCGATCTCCAGCATGATGTCGGTAACGCGTTTCACCGCGTCGACAATCTCATTCATGGTGTTACCGGCGGCAACAACCTCGCCGGAGCCCTGGTCAATCAGCGATACCGATTCGTTGATCAGGCTTTCGATCTCTTTTGCGGCATTCGCACTGCGGCTTGCCAGAGTGCGCACTTCACTGGCCACCACGGCAAATCCGCGCCCCTGTTCACCCGCCCGCGCCGCTTCTACCGCCGCGTTAAGCGCCAGAATATTGGTCTGGAAGGCAATGCTGTTAATCACGGCGGTGATTTCAGAGATCTTCTTCGAGCTGCTGGAGATATTGCCCATGGTTTTCACCACGCCGGAGACCATCTGGCCGCCGCGGGTGGCTTTCCCGGAGGCATCTTCCGCCAGCTTGCTGGCATGATGGGCGTTATCGGCGTTCTGCTTCACCGTCGCGGTCAGCTGTTCCATGCTGGCAGCGGTCTGCTCGATGGCGGCAGCCTGCTGCTCGGTGCGGGAAGAGAGATCGGTGTTACCGGCAGAGATCTCGCTGGTGCCGCGGTAAATTTCCTCCGCCCCCTGACGCACGGTGCCGACCGTTTTTTCAAGCGAGTGCTGCATGGTTTGCAGATCCCGCGTCAGGCGGCCAATTTCGCTGCGCCCGGCCACGTCGTCCGGCATCGTCAGGTCGCCTTTGGCGATATTCTCGATACGTTTCGCTGCCCGCTGCAGCGGATTGATTACCGTGCGGCGCAGCACGACAAAGGTCATCGCCGTCAGCACCAGCGCCAGCGCAAACGCGCCCACCATAAACATCAGGCCCAGCTGCGTGCGGCTGTGCGCCTGCGCCGTTAGCGCATTGGCACGGTCGGTACGGATCTTAATCGCCTTCAGCAGTACGGCGTTGTACGCGTCGTCCAGCGGACGCGCCGTTTCGTTTTCGTGGTTGATGATCGCCTCGAACATGCCGTTTTTGGCGAATTTGACCATCGGCTGCATGCCCGCGATATAGGCGTCATACCGGGTCTTAAGCTCCGCATCCAGCGCCGCGCCCTCGGCGGTACGCACGGCGCGATTCATGTAGGCGGTAAAGCTCTCCTGAGACTGCTTAATGCGCGTTTCCGCCTCGCTGATGTTCTGCTTCATCGCATCCATCTCTGCGATACGGCTTGCCGCACCGGCGTGGATCAGATTGATACGCGCGGTTCGCAGATGGTTTGAGCTGTTCGACAGCCCCATACGCACCTGAATTTCGGATGTGACATCCTGCTGATCGTTATCGGCCTGCAGCAGGAAATACCCTGCCAGACCCGAGCTCAAGGCAAACAGAAGAATAATGCCACCGAGAATGGAGGAAAACAGCGGAACCAGCCTGATGTGATGCAAGAAGCCCAGCTTGCGCTGCGCCAGCATCGAAGTAGTGTTGTCCATGACCGTCGACTCTCTTGTAGGTAAGATGCGTAAAAACACGCCTGTTAAATAGTCATCGGCACGGCAGAGATTTAGATTACGGCTAAAAACGCCGCACTGGTCACACTTTAGAGAAGATTATTAAAGAAATGCCAGCGGCGAAAAACCGCTGGCAGAAGAGTTACTTGTCGCCGAAATGGATAACGGTACGGATGGATTTTCCTTCGTGCATCAGATCAAACGCCTCGTTGATCTGCTCCAGCGGTAAGCGGTGGGTAATGAACGGATCGAGCTGAATCTTGCCGACCATCGCATCTTCAACCATACCCGGAAGCTGGGTACGGCCCTTCACGCCGCCAAACGCGGAACCGCGCCATACGCGCCCGGTGACCAGCTGGAATGGACGGGTTTTAATCTCCTGGCCCGCACCGGCCACGCCAATGATGATGCTCTCACCCCAGCCTTTGTGGCAGCACTCCAGCGCGGAACGCATCACGTTGACGTTGCCGATACACTCGAAGCTGAAGTCCACGCCGCCGTCGGTCATCTCAACGATGACGTCCTGAATCGGCTTCTCGTGATCTTTCGGGTTCACAAAATCGGTCGCGCCCATTTCACCCGCCAGCCTGAATTTCTCCGGGTTGGTATCGACCGCAATGATACGACCGGCCTTCGCCTGCACCGCGCCCTGAATCACCGCCAGACCAATGCCGCCGAGACCGAACACCGCCACGGTATCGCCCTCTTTGACTTTTGCGGTGTTATGCACCGCGCCAATACCGGTGGTCACGCCGCAGCCCAGCAGGCAGACTTTGTCCAGCGGCGCCTGCGGGTTCACCTTCGCCAGCGAGATCTCCGCGCAAACGGTGTATTCGCTGAAGGTGCTGGTGCCCATGTAGTGATAAACCGGCTCGCCGTTGTAGGAGAAACGGGTCGTCCCGTCGGGCATCAGCCCTTTCCCCTGGGTGGCGCGAACGGCCTGGCAGAGGTTAGTTTTGCCGGATTTACAGAACTTACACTCGCCGCATTCCGCGGTGTACAGCGGGATCACGTGATCGCCCGGCTTCAGGCTGGTCACGCCCTCGCCCACTTCTACTACAATCCCGCCGCCTTCATGGCCGAGCACCGCCGGGAAGACACCTTCCGGGTCGTCGCCCGAGAGCGTAAACGCATCGGTATGACATACGCCGGTATGGGTGATTTTGATCAGCACTTCGCCTTTCTTCGGCGGTGCCACGTCAATTTCAACGATTTTGAGCGGCTGGCCGGGGCCAAATGCAACTGCAGCGCGAGATTTCATATGTCTTCCCTTCTTGTCAGGTATGTGGATTTATTTTAGATAAGAGCGCAGTAAATGGCCGACTTCCGCCATGCGAACGGCACGCTGATCCGGCGTGGTTTCCCCCGCTACCAGCTCATCTTTGAGGTGAATTTCAACCATTTCGCCCATCAGGCCATTGGCAGCCCCGCGCACGGCGGCAATTTGCTGCAGGATGGCCAGACAGGGGTCGCCCGACTCCAGCGCGCGTTCCAGGGCATCAACCTGGCCCCGAATGCGGCGGACGCGGGTAAGAATACGTTTTTTATCTTCGGGTGAATGTGGCATACGCCCTCCTGATACTATAGGGGGGTATGGTACCTATTTTGTTACCGCTGTGTAAACCTAAAGATGAGAGGGTTGAGGTTTTGTACAAAACTCGGGGGAGGCATTGAATACGCCAGATAACGAAGCAAAATAAAAAAGCGTAAAGTCTCATCCTGATAAGCCGATAAAAACAGGGTCTTTTTTTAATATAGGGATATTACATGCGTAAACTCATCTCCTCCATTGGGCTCATAGCAGGTATGGCTATAGCCACACCCGCGGTTCACGCCAGCACATTGACACAAACGTTGACCCGCTGCGACTCAACCTTTTTCAACGAGATTTATCATCAGCGAGCCAAACTCAGCCGCGTAGCCCCCTTAACGCTCAACAAGCATTCGCAGGCCTGGTTCAAAGCCCCTGAAGACGGCAATCGCACCATCTGGTTTGCTCAACCGCTGCATGAATTAAATCTGACGGTATCGGGATATTACCTGCAAACCAGCAATCTCGATGAAATCAATTACGGTAAGTACTATTACTGGGGACTCATTTTCAAAGAGTCACAAGAAGAAGTGATGTCCAGACTTGATCATTTGTCCTGGAAAAAGGCGGGAGATGATTATGTTTCTCAGACGATGATTAAAATCAACCCAAACAGTGAGTGGGAAGACAATGCGCAGGCGGTGTCAGGTATTGCTCCGGCAAAAGAAAGTACCGAAAAGCTGTTAATGCTCAGCAAAAGCAAAGACGGGACATTATTGCTCTGTACCGTTCAGGGAAATGTAACGCCTGACATGCTGACGACATTACGACCTGATTTATCCGCAGGGGATGCGAAATGAAAAAGCTAACATGGCTGGTATTACTTATGCTGACAGGTTGTACCGGGACAAGTAAACCCCAGCCCCAGTCCACCCCCAAGCCACCGGCAGGCGTCATAAAAATCCTTGAAGATAAAAGAATTGCTTCGTATATCGATTTTCGGGTGATTTCAACTTATCAGGGTAACGATCACTTACGCCGCTTTTATTTCATCAATAACTACGCCGAGCAGACACTCATTATAAAAAATCCTCCCGTCTACATAGCGAGCTCACGGGCAATCGACGTGATTAACTGCGACAAAAACCAGCGTGCCGTTATGGCGCGAACCTATTTTTCGAAACCGTTCGCGGAAGGCGATGTCGTACATGTGACACAGGATGTGGGACAATGGGAAAGTTACCCGAAAGACTCTCTTTTTGGGATAATAGCGGAAAGCATGTGCAGTATTCCCGTTGAAAAACTCAAGCCAGAGCCAGCGAAAGATAATCGAAAACCGTTACTGGATGAATAAAATCTTCAGGACCTAAGCTTCTATGGACAGACTCGCTCTGCTCTATATTAAAGCGCGGGCTGGGCTGTCCGCTAACAAATAGCCTACCGTCCCCTGACAGCCTGCGCCAGCATCTGCAGTTCCTCCTTCAGCCAGCGGGTCGCGCCCCGCTGGCCGCTGCGTTTATGCGAGTAAATTTTCACTTCAAACGTGCGTATCGGAAACGGTAACGCAAAAATCCTGAGATCCGCTGTCTTAATCAGCTTCTCCGCGGCATAGCGGGGGATCGCCATCAGCAGGTCGCTTTCCGCTACGATAAACGGTGCGCTGAGCATCGACGGCGTTTTGATCGCGATTTGTCGGGTATAGCCCAGCTGCTCAAGCCGTACGTCAAGAACGCCCTGCTTCTCATTCCATGGCGTCACCACCAGGTGTCGGGCCGCGAGATAATCCTCCAGCGTGAGACGCGTCCGGCGCGCGTTGCTGATGACCACATACTCATCTTCAAACCAGTCGATCTCTTCCAGTTCCGGGTGTCGGATATCATCCTGAGTGCTGAAGCCCAGCGCGAGATCCACCTCGCCCGCCAGCAGTTCCGTCAGCGCCGGGCTGTGCGGCAGATAGCGCAATTCGAAACGCAAGCCCGGGGCCGCAAGCTGCAGTTTGTGCATCAGCGCCGGGAAAATGCACAGCGCGGTAAAGTCCGTTATCGCAATTTGTAAGCACTCCGAACTGCTGGCTGCATCAAACTCCGGCTGCGGAGTCAGCTCATGATTCAGGAACGACAGTGCGGAAGCAATCGAAGGCGCGAGCTGAGAAGCATACACGCTGGGGGACATGCGGTGCCCTTCGCGGAAGAACAGCGGGTCATTCAGGGTGGCACGCAGACGCGACAGCGCATGGCTGAGCGCGGATGTGCTCATCGCCAGCTCGTCAGCGGCCAGCCGAACGGAGCGGTGGCGGTAAATCGCGTCGAAAACGGGCAGCAGGTTTAAATCAAGACGTCTCAGGGCCGGATGCATAATATTCATCATTTGTTGATTTCATTGCACTTAATTCTTCAGACAATACGCCGTATGCTTAACGCCATCAATCAAGACGCACGCTAAAAAGCAGGAAAAACAATGAGCATCACCCTTCGTCAGGCACGCCCCGAAGATGCGGCAGCCATTTACGCCATGATTTATGAGCTGGCGGTGTATGAAAAAGCCCCGGAAGAAGTGGTTACCACACCGGAGGAGATCCGGGAAACGCTCTTTGGCGCAGGTACTAAAACCGAAGCGCTGATCGCGGAGTGTGAAGGCAAGATCGCTGGCTATGCCGTGTTCTTCACCAGCTATTCAACCTGGCTTGGCCGCAACGGGATTTATATGGAAGATCTGTATGTTTCCCCAGCTTATCGCGGCCTGGGGGCGGGAAAAGCACTGCTGAAACATATCGCCCAGCTCGCCGTACAACGGCAGTGCGGTCGCCTTGAATGGAGCGTGCTGGACTGGAACCAGCCCGCCATCGATTTTTATCTGAGCATTGGCGCGCTGCCGCAGTCCGAATGGGTGCGCTACCGTCTTGACGGAGAAGCGTTGCTCAAATTTGCCGAATAGCGGCACGTCATACCCGAGAAGATCCCGCCCCGCGGGATCGCGCTTTCCTGCGTCGATCCCGTCTCAACAGATTATGAATTTATGCTACCCTTCCATAAATTTCATAAACATAGAGCAGAACGCCATGACGACAGCCCCTTTTATCCGCCCTCAACTCACCCTGCCAAACGGCGCTGACAAACTGCTGCTGCACTCCTGCTGCGCCCCCTGCTCCGGTGAAGTGATGGAGGCTATCCAGGCATCGGGCATTGAGTACACCATTTTCTTCTATAACCCCAATATCCATCCGCAAAAGGAATACCTCATTCGTAAGGAGGAAAATATTCGCTTTGCGGAAAAGCACGGCGTGCCGTTTGTTGATGCCGATTACGACACCGATAACTGGTTTGAGCGCGCGAAAGGCATGGAATGGGAACCCGAGCGCGGCGTCCGCTGCACCATGTGCTTCGATATGCGTTTCGAGCGTACGGCGCTCTATGCGGCAGAAAATGGATTCAGTGTCATCAGCAGCTCGCTGGGGATCTCCCGCTGGAAGAACATGCAGCAGATAAATGACTGCGGCCAGCGTGCGGCGGCGCGCTATCCGGGTATGGTGTACTGGGACTATAACTGGCGCAAACAGGGCGGATCCTCACGCATGATTGAGATCAGCAAGCGGGAACAGTTTTACCAGCAGGAATACTGCGGCTGCGTTTATTCGCTCAGGGACAGTAACCTGCACCGTAAGTCACAGGGCCGCCCGCTGATCCGCATTGGGAAACTGTTTTACGGTCAGGATGACAATGAGAAATAACGGGTTCCGGGTATAGAGATATATCCGAAAACTGCCCTTTCAGGTGCCGAATTTAGCCTTTCGTCTGCCGTATCCACAAAGAGCGGCTATCCTTTAATTATCAACAAAAGGAGGCAAAAATGTCTGATTTCGGTACTGATAAAAACACCCAGTTTGCTGAAGATAAAGCAAAAAATAAATTTGATGAACTTGCAGGTTCAGCGCAGCAGCAGTTTGGTGAATTCGTTGATTCACCAAAACATCAGGTTAAAGGTGCTGCTAAAAAATATGCCGCTCAGGCCAGCGATGCCGTTTCCGATGTCACTGAAGCCGTCAGAAACAATCCCCTCACCGGCCTCGTTGCCGCGGGTGCAATCGGTATTGTTCTCGGCTTGTTGCTGGGCCGGAAATAACCCAGGGCCCTTCGGGGCTTTATTTTTTCTTAACTAAACAACCTGACCATGCGGTCTAACTCCTCCTCTTTCACGGCGCGCGATAAATAATATCCCTGAAAGTTCTTGATGCCCAGCTCGACTAATTTCTCAAACTTTTCTTCACTATCAACCCCCTCTGCAATACAGTCCGTTCCGGTCATGTCGCTGTAAACCTGTATCGCTTTAATCAAATTATAGTCATTGTCGTTTGCCACAAAATGCTCAACGATGTCCCGATCCAGCTTAAGCCCATCGAAATGCACCTGGCGCACCGGGAACATGGTTTGATGGTTAGAGAAGCAGTCATCCAGGAACAATCGACACCCCGTATTGCGTAAATGCCGCATGGTTTCAGGGATCCTTTTGTCCTTCGTCACGTCAATATCTTCTGCAAATTCAAAAACCAGCTTTTCGGCCCACTGCGGTTTGAGCAGCATGCCGATGGCTTTCCGTGCCATATCAGGCAAAGCATTCCCGGACGCCAGACGAGGCGGAATATTCACTGAAAAATAGTATTTCCCGTTATACTTATTAATACCTGAAACGGCGGCATGGATGACCAACGCCGTAATTTTCAGCCAGATTTCATGATTCGAAACATCCGTTAAAAAACTGGCAGGCTTGACAATTTTACCGTTTTTATTCCAGCGAATCAGGATTTCAAACCCAACCCCTTTTTTATCTCGATCGGTAATAATCTGATATGCCGGAAATATTTCCCGATTACGTAACGCATTAAAAATTTCGGCTTCTTTTTCCGTGAGCCCCACTTTTTGACGCGGGTGTTTATCAGGTTTATCTGCTTTAAAATTGTGCGGATCGTGTAACCAGCGCTTAATTAAACGTAATTTAAGCACACCTTCCTTTCGGTGGGTATAAACCGTTTTATTCGACAATCCCATTCTATCGCACATTTCCTTTACGGACATACCACGATAGAAATTTAATAAAACATCAATCTCTCTTCTTGTTAACCACTTTAGATTTTCTTCCGAGCCAATATCCATGTAGCGTTCACGTAATACTCGAGAACGATCCTTAAAGCTTTTGTAATGGGTATTAAAACAGCCTACTATGTCCGAAACGCTGGCTACGCGAATCAATGATAATTGATAACTGTTATTTAAAAGACTGCCCAGCGTGCGGTACAGCCAGCCGTCAGGAATATCACCATACAGGGTGACATGCCGAATAACGGGGAGTGCATTGAGTACCGAGGCCAGTCGCTTCAGGCTTTCCAGGAGATTGACGACACCTTTCCCGAGGAACACCACGATATGGGCATCCTGATTTTTAAGGATATTTTCAACATCCTGTTGGGATGCCTCATCTCCGTTAAAGTGAATTTGGGAAGCGTGGATTCCGTACTTATTGAGGATCGAACAATACCCCTGAAATGTGAAGCCGCAGGCTGAGATGACAAATTTATGTTCATCGCAAACCCCATTTTTGAGAGACATTTTTTGGGTCATAACCCGCTCCTGGGCACCAAAGCGCCATTTCTGTTTGAGTATGCGTAAAATCTATTGCATCTGTTGCGTAGTATAATTTTACAGTAGCACCCAGGGTTAAGAAACTGTTATCAGCCTAATTCACCGGAACATCTTTGCGTTAATCACAAACGTTTAACTATACTTTTCTTTTCAAATAACCACGGCAAATATTTTATTCTCAGGGTATAATGAAAATTCCGAAAAAGAAGACTGGACACTTCATCTATCGGCTCATTCAAATACGAGAAAAATGCTATGGATAATCATATCTCATCCAGGGCCTTGCTACATCGAAGGGATGTCATAAAGAGCAATCCACGATTCGGTGAGGCAATATTAGAGCACTACACAATTAATGACACCATCTACAAAAAACAACCTTTGTTCTACAAGACAATGCTACAGGAATCACGGTTCAACATTATCCTCTCCATGTGTTGTTTTATTTTTGGCAATCAGGCCGAGTCAGTTTCTGAAATTAAAGAGTTATGTTCTCGCTATAAGATAGCCAGCCCCAACAGCGTTATTGCGATCATTACGATACTCAGAACCACCGGGCGCATCAGGACCTGGCGCTGTACGGAAGACAGACGAAAGACGAGAATCGCGCCAACCGAAAAAGGCCTGAATGAACTAAAGCGTTATATGTCCGGCGCTTTTTTGCCCGTCAGTATTCTTTATCCGACATTTAATATTAATGTAAACCTGCTGGACAATGATATTTTGAGAAGTAACTTCTTCCGCCGCGCGGCAGAATATCTTTTTCGGGGATTAACGTTCAGAAAGGTTTTGCCTGAAGTAGGATTATTTATTGATAAAGATGGTGGCCGTATGATTATGCTTTATCTTTACCTGCAGGCTATGAAAAACAAATCCACCCATGGTGCCGTTATTGACTATTCAGCCAGCACGCTCGCAAAAGAATTTTTTGTATCGCGCATCCACGTCAACCGGATTATCAAATCAGCTCAGGAGGCGGGCTATCTTAAAGATCGGGGTGATGGTCGGCTGTCGGTCTATCCGGCGTTTATCGAACTCGTCGAAAATTATGCCGGATTATATTTTGCGTATGTCACGCATTACATCAACGTGGTTCCTAAAGAGCGACGCCACCCTCACAACGTGACGTCAACCGTATAATCCACCAGGCGTTCGGTGTTCCGAACGCCCTTCACCTATCTTTCCCGCAGCGCCTCTTTTGCCTTGTTCAGCGGTTTCAACAGATAATCCAGAATGGTTTTGCTGCCGGTTTTAATGTCTACGGTGGCAATCATGCCCGGAAAGACCGGAAATTCCTGACCCTGCTTATTGGTCAGATGGTTACTGTCGGTACGAATATAGACGCGATAGTAATAAACATCTCTTTTCACCTCATCCTGCAGGGTGTCCGGTGAAATCATGGTCACTTCCCCTTCCAGCCCGCCGTAAATGGAGTAGTCATAGGCCGTCACTTTTACCAGCGCCTTCTGGCCAGGATGGATAAACGCCACATCGCGCGGCGAAATTTTCGCCTCAATCACCATCTGATCGTCAAGCGGAACCAGACTCATCAGCTTGCCGTTCGGCGGGATGACGCCGCCCACGGTCGTGACGTCAATATCCTTTACGATCCCGCGAACCGGCGCATTGAAAGTCAGTCGGGTCAGGGAGTCTTCCCGACCCTTCATCACCGAACGCTGGGCTTCAATCTCCGCATTGGCTTTCGCCAGCTCTTCACGGGCGCGGACGTAATACTGGTTTTTCATCTCGGTGATTTTATTCTCAAGCTCATTTTTTTGACGCTCAAGACGCAGCACCTCCACCTTGCTGGCCGCCCCCTGGGTCACCAGCGGACGGGTCAACGACAGCTCGCGTTGCACCAGCTCGGCACCCTGACGTAAACCAGCCAGCCCCTTTTCAAGGCTCTCGCGACGGGACTGATAGAGCGCCGTTTCCTGCTTAACCAGCTCAACGTCGTCATCCAGCTCCTCGGGAAACGTCAGCTCCGTGTCGTTAACTTCGGCCTTCAGGCGTGCCGCCGTGGCCAGCGCCGCATTCAGACGCGACTCGCTCTCCAGCACGCTCGACTCGGTTTTTGTCCGATCAAGCTGCGCGAGCTGCTGGCCGCGCTCGACGATGTCGCCTTCGCGCACCATCAGGCTGTGGATAATGCCGCCTTCCAGGGACTGGATGACCTGCTCATGAGAAGACGGTATCACCTTACCGCTGCCGGTCGTCACCTCATCAAGTTGGAACAGGCTCGCCCAGGCGATAAACGCCGCCAGCAGGGCGAACAGCGACCATGCCACCAGCGTGGCGCGCGGAAGGCGCGGCTCTTTCAGTCGGCTATTAAAACGGGAGAAATCATTCATGCTGCGCCCTCCTCTGCAACCGCCGCCGGTTTCATGGTCACGGTGCGCTGTGCTGTCTTTTGCGGCGCCATGCCGTGCTGGTGCAGGATGGCGTCGCGCGGGCCGTCCATCACGACCTTGCCGTTTTCCAGCACGATGATGCGGTCGACCAGGTCCAGAATCGGCAGGCGATGCGTCGCCACCACCAGCGTCCGGCGCTTACCCAGCCATGTGTGAAGATGCTGAATAAACTGCTTCTCGCTCATTTCGTCCAGCCAGGCGGTAGGCTCGTCCAGCAGCAGGATAGTCGGCGAGGTGATCAGGGCGCGCGCCAGCAAAAGCGCCTGACGCTGACCGCCGGAGAGGCCCGTTCCGCCCTCGTTGATGATGGTGTTCAACCCCATTTTCTGTTTGCGCACAAACTCCAGCGCGCCGCTGTTGACCAGCGCCTGGTGAATCTCATCGTCGGTCGCCAGCGGGTTGCCCATCAGGATGTTGTCCCGCACGGAGCCAAAGAACAGACGGGCCTGCTGGCTCAGCAGCTGCATGTCGCGACGCACGTCGGCCGGGTCGAGATGATTAAGGGCAATATCGTCCAGCAGAATGCTGCCCTGCTGCGGCTCCTGCATGCCCGCCAGAAGCTGTAGGAGCGTGCTTTTGCCGGAGCCATTGCGCCCGAGCACCGCCACGCGTTCTCCGGCGCGGATCTGCAGCTTGCTGATGTTGAGCACGGTGAGTTTCTCTTCCTCGTCGTAATAAAACCCGACGTCCTCAAGGGCATAGTCGCCGCGCAGGTGGGCTTTGTGCACCTTCTTGCCGTGCTGCGGATCGTCAATCGGCCGCTGCATCAGGTCGTCCAGCCCCTTGCGGGCCACTTTTGCCGACTGCCAGCGCGAGAGCACGCCTGAGATCTGCGACAGCGGCGCAATGGTCCGCGACGCCAGAATCGAGGTGCCCACCAGCGCACCGGTGGTCATGTCACCGCTGATGACCAGATAGCAGCCCACCAGCAGCACCACCGCGTAAACAATCGACTGCACCTCCTGCGTCCAGGTGAGCAGCAGGCCCGTCAGCCAGCGCTGCTTCATGCCGACGCTGGCGGCGACGTCGTTGGTGTTATTCCACTGGTTCTGGAAACGCTGCTCGGCGCGCATCAGCTTGATGTCTTCAATGCCCTGCACCGCTTCCACCAGCGTGGCGTTACGAATGGCGGATTCACGCATCCCTTCGCTGGAGAGTTTCCCCAGCGGGCGCTGCACCAGCAGGCCAGGAATAAGCAACAGCGGCACGGCGAGCAGGACCACCAGCACCAGCGGACCGCCAATCATCCACAGAATGAAGACGAACAGCAGGAAGAACGGCAGATCGGAGAGGGCCGCAATGGTCGTCGAGGTGATCAGCTCGCGCACCGACTCCAGCTCGCGGATCTGCGCGATAAACGATCCGGTTGATTTCGAGCGTGCGCCGTTTTTAATCCGCAGCGCGTGGGCAAAGACGCGTTCAGAGATGCGCAGATCGGCGCGCTTCCCCACCACGTCGGAAATGTGCACGCGCAGCATGCGCATGATGAATTCGAACACGATGGCAATCATCACGCCGCCAAACAGCACCCACAGCGTGGCTTCTGACTGCGACGGTACCACCCTGTCGTAGACCTGCATGGAGAAGACCATGCCGGAAAGCGCCAGCACGTTGGCGACCAGCGCCACCAGCATAATGTCGCCGTAGCGTCGCCAGTCCTTCAGCGCCAGCTGCCAGAACCAGTTTTTTTCATACGGTTTGATGTAGTCATCCACGCGGGCATCCGGCGTGGACTCGAGCGGGCGCAGCACCATCAGGCCCTTTAATCGCGACCCGAGCGCCTCGCGCGTCAGCGTCGTCTCCAGGCCGCCGTCGCCGCTGAACTGCAGGCTGACGTTGCCTTCGTTGTCCATGCGGTTGATCACCGCAATCTGCCCGCCGGTGAATTCTGCCAGCAGCGGCAGGCGCCACGGATCGAGGGATGCCGCTTCTGCCGCCACCACGCGCATCCCCAGCCCAAGCTGGCGCGCCATCTCCTCCAGCACCAGCTGGCGCGGCGACTGGCTTTCATGGTTAATCGTGACCCGAACGTGCTCCACCGAAAAGTCCAGCCGGTAGTGCTTCGCGATGATGAGCATGCCCTGCAGCCAGGGTTCGTACTGTGGATGTGTCTTCATAATCTCCGGGGTAACGCAATTCGTCTAAAGAAACGCCAAAAGGCCGCGGGGATCGCTCCCCGCGGCGTTGTTTTACGCAATTAACAGTTGATGGTTCGCCAGCAGCGTCGCCAGATCCGTCTGCACGCCGTTCAGCGTCACCAGGGTGGTTGGCGAGAACTGACCGCCGGTACCGTCCAGGTCAACCTGGATCTCGGTATTGCTGCCGTTCTGCACCACGCGGATGTAATCGCTGATATTCCCCGCGCCGCTGTCCAGCGTGGCCACGCCGTTCACGTAGCTCGCCGAGCCCGTGCCGGTATAGCCGCTGCCGGAGAGCAGATCGCGCAGGTCAATACGATCCGTGTCCGCCGTCCCTTCCCAGGTGCCGACCGTAAAGCCGTTCACCACGTCGTGACCGTTACCGCCCGTGGCATCCGAGGCGTTGATCAGCTTGTAGAGCAGCGTATCGTGACCGCCGCTGCCGATGTTGAAGGTGTCGTTTCCGCCACGGCCTTCGAACCGGTTATCACCGCTGTTGCCGGTGATGACGTCGTCGTAATCCGAGCCGTTAATCCCTTCAATGTTCAGCAGACGCGTGGTGCCGAAGCCGGTGTCCTGCGCGGTTGAGAGGCGCAGGTCAACGGTCACGCCAGAGGTCGCATTGCGGTAATCCACCACGTCCACCCCGCCGGTGTTGCTCCAGGTGTCATGGTCGGAATGGGTAGCCCAGCCGCCGGAACCGTTGTAGGTATAGGTGCCATTTTCGGCGATAAAGGTGTCGTTATACCCGGTTCCGGTAATGGTTCCGCTGTGGCCGCCGGTGGCCGCTTCGGCCGTCAGGACGTAGCCCTCTTTGCCGTTGCCCGCTTCCAGACCGCTCCAGGTGACGTTATCCGACACGCCGTTGGTGATCTTCAGGATCTCGGCCGAATAGGTTTCATTCGGATCCAGCCCGTAGAAGCTCACCAGCGCGGACGTATCGTTCGACCCGATACCGGACTGGGCGTTGATGATCTGCGAGGCCACCAGCACGCCCGCGGCGTTGTACAGGTTGACCGTATTGCCGTAGTAGGCGTTGATGCCCTCGCTGTCGACAATGTGCAGATGCATCGCGGTGCCGTCAGCAATGGTTTTGCTGTTTTGCACCAGCACCACCTTGCCGTTCTGCTGAGAGACCAGCAGGTCCTGCGCACCGTCCCAGTTATAGTCCACTGCCGCCACGCCGGTGGCGTAAGCAATGCCGGACGCCAGCTGGCTGGCGGTCCAGGTGGATCCGTAGCCGTTGTTGGTGAACAGCGTCGCCGTCTGCGAGCCGCCGTAGGTGCTGAGCTTGACGATGTCCATCTGCCCGTCACCGTTCCAGTCCACCGCCACCGACAGATAGCCCGCCGCTGCGTTAGACGCCTCCACCGCGCTCTTGGTGGCCGAGAGCTTCCCGGTACCGTCGTTGTAGTAGATCACTCCGCCGTTGTTGTTGTAGCTGCTGCCCAGGTACAGATCCATGTAGCCATCGCCGTTGAAGTCCGCCCACGTCATGGACGCCGCCGTGGTGGTATTCGAGGCGTTGGGCACAAACACGTTCGTCAGGTTCTGACCGATGGAGAGCGTGCCGTTGCCGTTGTTGTTGATCACGGTTAACGAGTACGCGCCGCTGCGGTTGGTGTGCTGAACCACATCCACGGTGCCGTCATTGTTAATATCGACGCCGGAGATTTCACGCATGGTGGTGAACTGTCCCCAGAATCCCGCGCCGCCGTAGGTGCCGTCAGGCGAGAGTACCCCGTTTTTGTTGATCAGATAGGTAATGGAGTCCGCGCCGGAGTCACCGTACGCCAGATCCAGATACCCATCCCCGGTTTTATCGTAGGCAATCACGCCGCCGAACCAGATGGTGGTGCCCATTGCCAGCTGGCTGGCGTTATAGGTGCTGCCATCGTAGGTCCACATCACCTGCGTTGACCCGGCGTAGGTATTTTCCGTCGCGAAAATGTCCTGCGTGCCGTTACGGTCAAAGTCGGCGGCGGTCTGGCTCACCACGTAGTAGTTACGGGTGTTAGTCAGCGTATTGCCGGCATAGGTCGAGCTATCGCTGCTGGAGTAAGACTGGCCGTTAGCGATGATATTCCACAGACCGCTGCTGTTCATGCCGAGGGTCATGGTGGAGTTGTTGCTGTTCCCCGCCGTGGTTGCCCAGTCGGTGTTCACCGAGGTGGTATCAATCACCAGGCTGCCGGTCGCCGTACCGGTGGTGTTGCCGTTACCCGCGCTGCTCTTCACCTGCGCGGTCACGCTGTAGCTCGCCACGCTCAGCGCATCGCCGTCCGGGATCTGCAGATACCAGGTGTTGTGATCCGGGTCGACCACCACCGCACCGCCCGTCTGGGAGGTGTAGGTTTTGCCGTTCACCGTCACCACCAGGTATTCACCGTTCACCAGGTCAGCGGAAACGGTACCGCTGACAATCGGGGTGGTATCCGACGTGGTCTGCGCGGTAATCGCCGCCGTGGTGGTCGGAATGCTGGTATCGACGTTCAGCACAAAGCCGTCGGACTCCGTGTAGTTTCCGGCCCTGTCGGTGACGCGCACGATGTAGGTGTGATTCCCGTCGCTCAGGCCGTTGTCCTGGAAGGACCAGCTTGCGCTGCCGTTCATGGTCACCTGGCCGAGCAGAACCCCGTCACGGTAAAGCTGCACGATCTCGCCGTCGTCCGGGGCGCGGTTAAGCGTCCCGTTGATCAGCGGCGAGTTATCGTCCGTTGCCACCGCGCTGCCAAAGGTGCCCTGACGCTCACCTTCACCGTCGGTGTAGCTCACGACCGTGCCAACCGTGGTCGGCGGCGTGGTGTCTACCGTGACGACCTGAGAAGCGGTGGAACCCACGTTGCCCGCCTGGTCGATAATCCGCACCTGGTAGGTGTAGTCCCCGTCAGGCAGATCGCGAGTATCGGTGTAGCTCCAGCGCTGGTTGGTGACCGTGGTATCAAGCCAGGTATTCCCGCCGTCGAGGCTGATCTGTACGCGCTCGTCGCTTGCCAGCGCGCTGCCCAGCGAACCGTTGAGGGTCAGCGTGGTGTCCATGGTGATGAAATCACTCCCGGACTGGCCGGTATCGTCGCTGATGCTGTCGATGATGATGCCGTACTGCGGCGCCTGGGTATCCACCGTCACCGCCTGCGAGGTGGTGGCCCCGACGTTCCCCGCCTGGTCGACAACCCGCACCTGATAGTTATGGCTGCCGTCGGTCAGGGCACGCGTATCGCTGTAGCTCCACTGGGTGCCGCTGACGGTGGCGTACACCCAGGTCGTGCCGCCGTCCATGCTCACCTGTACGTACTCGCCCGCGCCGAGTTCAGCGCCGAGCGTTCCGTGCAGGGTGTACGAGGTCGAACTGGTCAGGAAGTCGTTATTGTCGAAGCCGGTATCCACGGTGATGTTATCCACCGACACCGTGATCGCCGCATCCGGAGCAATCGTATCGACGGTCACCTGCTGATGGGCGCTGGCCCCCACGTTACCGGCGGCATCCACCACGCGAACGTAGTAGTCATAGGTCTGGTTACCCAGCGTGCGGCTATCGACGTAGTACCAGCTGTTGCCGGTGACGATCACGTTCTGCCAGGTGACGCCGCCGTCGAGGCTGATCTGGGCGTATTCGCCGTCGGCCAGCGTCGCGCCGAGCGAGCCGTGCAGCGTCAGGGACGTGTCGCGAGTGATAAAGTCGCTGCTGCTCAGGCCGGTATCGTCGCTGATGCTGTCGATGGCGATCGTTTTGCTGGCGTCCGGTGCAACCGTATCAATGGTCACCACCTGAGAGGCGGTGGCGCTGATGTTGCCCGCATCGTCAATCACGCGCAGCTGGTAGTTGTAATCCCCGTCGGCCAGCGTGCGCCCATCGACGTACGTCCAGCTCAGGCCGCTGACGCTGACGTCAATCCAGGTGACGCCGCCGTCAAGGCTGATCTGCGCGTGGTCGCCGCTGCCCAGCGCCGCACCGAGCGTGCCTTTAAGGCTGATCTGGTTGTCGCTGGTGATAAAGTCGCTGCCGGACAGGCCGGTATCCTGCGTAATGGAATCCACGGTAATGGTGGTTGCCGCAGGCTTCGTCAGATCAATCACCACGTCCTGGCTGTCCGTTGCCCCCACGTTGCCCGCGTTATCAATCACGCGGACCTGGTACTGATACGTCCCGTCCGTCAGGGTGCGGCCATCGGCGTAGCGCCAGGTGGTGCCGGTCACGGTCAGGTCGATCCAGGTGACGCCGCCGTCGAGGCTGATCTGCGCCTTCTCGTTATTGCCGAGCTGCGCGGTCAGCAAGCCGTTGACGACGACCTGGCTGTCGTTAGTGATGAAATCCGTTGCGCTAAGGCCGGTGTCGTTTTGCAGCGAATCAATGCTGATCCCCATCGACGGCGCGGTGAGATCCACCGTGACGGTATGGTTATCGCTGGCGCTGTTGCCGATGGTGTTGCTGACCTGCGCGTTAATGACGTAAGAACCGCCGTCTGCCAGCGCGGCCACGTCAGCGCTGCTGACCGTGTAGCTCCAGGTGCCGTCATTCTGGACGGTAGCCGCATAGGTTTTACCGTTCAACGTGAGGGTCACCGTCTGGCCTGCAGGCGCGTTGGTGGAACCGCTGACGACCAGCGGCGTGCCGTGCTCGGCGGCGTTGACGATGTCGTCCTGCGCAAAGGTGTTAATGGTGATGGTTGGGACATCGCCGTTCAGCGTCACGTCGTGCGTTGCGCTGCCCGGGTTGCCCGCCCTGTCGCTTACCGACGCGGTGATGGTGTACTCCCCGTCGCTCAGGCCGAGGAAATCACGGCCCGGTACGAAGACCGACCACGATCCGTCCGCCCCGACGGTCGCCTGATAGCTGTGCCCGTTGAAGGAGACGGTCACCGTCTGGCCCTGTTCCGCCGTGGTGGTGCCGCGGATGGTCTGGCCCGCCAGCTGCTCCGCGTTGTTGACGATATCGTCATCGGCCACGGTGCTGATGGTCACGGTTGGCGCGACGGTATCCACCGTTAAGGTGTGCGTGGTCTGGCCGCTGTTACCGGCTTTGTCGTTGACCGAGGCGGTGACCGTCAGCGCGCCCTGGCTCAGGGCGGCCAGGTCGGCTGCCGGCACGTCGAGCGTCCAGGTGCCGTCGCTGCCGACAAGCGCAGTGTAGGTTTTTCCTCCCAGCGTCACGGTAACGGTCTGCCCCGCCTCCGCGCTGGAAGATCCGTGCACGGTCAGCGGCTGCTGCGCTTCCGCGGCGTTCAGCATGTCGTCAACCGACAGTGTCCGAATGCTCACCACCGGCGCAGTGGTATCCACGCTGATAGTATGCGTTGCGGAGGCGCTGTTGCCCGCGCTGTCCTGTGCCGATACGGACACCTGATAGCTGGCGCCATCGGTCAGGGCGCTGACGTCTGCAACCGGTACGGTGGTCGTCCAGGTGCCGTCGCTCTGAATGGTGGCCGTATAGCTCTTGCCGTTCAGGGTCACGGTGACCTGGGTCCCGCTGGCGAACTGCGCGCTGGAGCCGTTAATCACCAGTGACGAACCGGCTTCAGCCGCGTTGATGACGTCGTCACCGCTAAGGGTGTTCACCGTCAGCGCCACGGAGGCGGTGTTGACCACCACGTCATGGGTCTGGGTGCTGCTGTTACCCGCGCTGTCGGTAATGGTCGCGCTGAGGGTCACGGTGCCGTCGGTCAACGCGGAAATCACGCTGGCCGGAACGCCCACGCTCCAGTTGCCGCTGGCGTCAACGGTGGTGGTGTACTGGTGCGAACCAAGGGTAATAACCACTTTATCCCCGACGTTCGCGCCGGTTGCCGACCCGCTGACGATCTGCGCCTGGCCGTGCTCTACGCTGTTAATGACGTCATCGCCGGCCACCACGTTAAAGCTGACGGTCGGCGGCGTGGTATCAAGCGTAATCGTCTTGCCCGCGCTGCCCGAGTTACCCGCGGCGTCGCTCACGCTCACCTGCACGATGTAGCCGTTATCCGCCAGCGTGGAGAGGTCGCTGCCCGGCACGTTAACGCTCCAGATGCCGCCCTGCAGCACCTTCGCGGTATAGCTCTTACCGCCCAGCGTCACGGTGACCGTCTGACCGACTTCCGCCGTAGTGGTGCCGGAGATTGCAACGCCCGCAGCCGCTTCGCTGGCGTTAATCACGTTATCGCCTGCAACCGTATCAATGGTCACGGTTGGCGCAGTCGCGTCCACGCTGTACTCCCGGCCCGCCGACGCGCTGTTGCCGTGCGCGTTGGTGACGCTCACCTGTACGCTGGCATCGCCGTCCTTCAGGCCCGCGAGATCCGCAGACGGCACGGTGGCCGTCCAGTTACCGTCAGCATCCACCTTCGCGGTGTACGTCTTGCCGCCGAAGGTAACGGTAACGGTCTGGTTTTCCTCCACGTTCGAGGTGCTGCCGGAGAGCACCAGATCCGCGCCTTTTTCCGCCGCGTTAATCACGTCATCGGTGGCAATCGCATCGATGCTGATAGCCACCGCCGCCAGATCGACGGTCACGTCATGGCTGATGGTCACCGGGTTGCCCGCCGCGCTCTGGCCTGCAACGGTCACGGTGACCGTACCTGCTGCGAAGGCCGCGACGTCTGCCGCCGGGATCGCCGCGCTCCAGGAACCGTCTGCCAGCACGGAGGCCGCATAGGTTTTGCCATTGACGGTCACGGTGAGCGTTGTGCCTGCCGCCAGCCCGTCGCTGGTGCCGGAGACGATCAGGTTTTGAGTATGTTCGATGCTATTGATCACATCGTCGCCCGCTACCGTATCAACGCGCAGGCCCGGCAGGTTAGCGTCGATCGCGATCTCGCGCTCGCCGGTCCCGGTGTTGCCATGGCCGTTGGTGACGGTTGCTGACACGGTCAAATCGCCATTGCCCAGCGCCGTCAGGACGGACTCCGGCACGTTCACGGACCAGGTCAGATCGTTCTGCACCGTTGCGGTGTAGGTGTTGCCGCCAATGGTCACGTTGACGGTATTGCCCGCCTCCGCGTTCGCGACCTTGCCGCTGAGGGTCTGGCCCGCGGCCACTTCCGCCGCGTTGATGACGTTATCGCCCGCCACGGTGTCGATGGTGACGGTTGGCAGCGCGGTATCCACCAGCAGGTTCGCGGTGTTGCTCACGCTGTTGCCCACGCCGTTGGTGGCGCTCGCGCTCAGGGTGTAATTCGCTTCGCTCAGACCCGCCAGATCCGCTGCCGGAACGGTCAGGCTCCAGGTGCCGTCTGCCGCCGTCGTGGCCGTGTAGTTTTTGCCGTTGAGGGTCACGGCCACCACGGTGCCTTCTGCCAGGTTGGCGCTGGTACCGCTGACGCGCAGATCATGACCCTTCTCTACCGCGTTCAGCACGTTGTCATCGCTGATGGCGTTGAAGCTGACCGAAGGCAGACCGGTATCGACGGTCACGTTATGCGTGCCGGTGCCGGTATTGCCCGCCGCGTCGGTAACCGATGCCGTGACGGTCACGCTGCCGTCGCTGAGGCCGGAAATCACGCTCGCCGGGACGCCCACGCTCCAGTTGCCCGCCGCGTCCAGCACGGTGGTGTAGGTCTCGCCGCCGATGGTGACGGTCACCTTATCGCCCGCTGCCGCGCCGGTGGCGGTGCCGCTGATGATGTGCGCCTGGCTGTGTTCTGCGAGGTTAATGACATCGTCGCCCGCCACGGTGTTGATGGTCACCGCAGGAACGGTCACATCCACCGTCAGGTTGTGGTCCACGGACGCCGGGTTGCCCGCCTTGTCGCTGACCGATGCGGTCACGGTGACGCTGCCGTCGGTTAATCCTGCCAGATCGGCCGC
>NZ_JFHW01000008.1:0-85856 GCF_000612205.1 Enterobacter sp. 5-4
GCCGGACACGGTCAGTTCGCTCTTCGCTTCGGCGGCATTCAGAATGTCGTCCGTCGCCAGGGTGTTGATCGTGACGGTCGGCGCGGTGGCATCCACGCTGTACTCGCGGCCCGCCGAGGCGCTGTTGCCGTTCACGTTGGTGACGCTCACCTGCACGCTGGCGTCGCCGTCTTTCAGGCCAGCCAGATCCGCAGACGGTACGGTCCAGGTCCAGTTGCCGCTGTCGTCCACCGTGGTGGTGTAGATTTTGCCGTTCAGGCTGATGGTCACGGTCTGCCCGGCTTCCACGTTGATGGTCGCACCGGACAGCACCAGATCCGCGCCCTTCTCCGCCGCGTTGATCACGTCGTCGGTCGCAATCGGATTGATGCTGATGGCAACGGTCGCCAGATCTACCGTCACATCGTGGCTGATGGTAATCGGGTTACCCGCTGAGCTGTCGCCGGTAACGCTGATTTTGACGGTACCTTCCGGCCACGCGCTCACGTCCGCTGATGGAACAGCCGCGCTCCAGCTGCCGTCCGCCAGCACCGTGGCCGCATAGTCTTTACCGTTTACGGTGACGGTCAGGGCCGTACCCGGTGCCAGCCCGTCGCTGGAGCCGGTGACAATGAGGTTCTGCGCATGCTCAATGCTGTTGACCACGTTGTCGCCCGCCACGGTATCGACGCGCAGACCCGGCAGGTTAGCGTCGATAGCGATCTCGCGCTCGCCGGTCCCGGTGTTACCGTGGCCGTTGGTAACGGTCGCCGTCACGCTCAGGCTGCCGTTACCCAGCGCCGTCAGCACGTCAGACGGCACGTTGACAGACCAGGTCAGATCGTTCTGCACCGTTGCGGTGTAGCTGTTGCCGCCAATGGTCACGGTCACGGTATTGCCCGCTTCGGCATTCGCCACGGTGCCGCTCAGGGTCTGGCCTGCGGCCACTTCCGCCGCGTTAATGACGTTATCGCCCGCCACGGTGTTGATGGTGACCGTTGGCAGCGCGGTGTCCACCAGCAGGTTCGCGGTGTTGCTCACGCTGTTGCCCACGCCGTTGGTGGCGGTCGCGTTCAGGGTGTAGTTGGCCTGACCCAGACCGGCCAGATCCGCCGCCGGAACCGTCAGGCTCCAGGTACCGTCTGCCGCCGTCGTCGCCGTGTAGTTTTTGCCGTTCAGGGTCACGGTCACCACGGTGCCTTCCGCCAGGTTGGCGCTGGTGCCGCTCACGCTCAGATCCTGACCTTTTTCCACCGCGTTCAGCACGTTATCGTCGCTGATGGCGTTGAAGCTGACCGAAGGCAGACCGGTATCGACGGTCACGTTATGGCTGCCGGTGCCGGTGTTGCCCGCCGCGTCGGTGACGGACGCCGTGACGGTCACGGTGCCGTCGCTGAGGCCGGAAATCACGCTCGCCGGGACGCCCACGCTCCAGTTCCCCGCCGCGTCCAGCACGGTGGTGTAGGTCTGGCCGCCGATGGTGACGGTCACCTTATCGCCCGCGGCCGCGCCGGTGGCGGTGCCGCTGATAACGTGTGCCTGGCTGTGTTCAGCCACGTTAATCACATCATCACCCGCGATGGTGTTGATAGTGACCGCAGGAACGGTCACATCCACCGTCAGGTTGTGGTCCACGGAAGCCGGGTTACCCGCCTTGTCGCTGACCGATGCGGTCACGGTGACGCTGCCGTCGGTTAATCCTGCCAGATCGGCCGCCGGAACGTTCAGCGTCCAGCTGCCGTCCGCGCTGACGGTGGTGGTGTAGTCTTTGCCGTTCAGCGACACGGTGACCGTCTGGCCCGCTTCGGCGGTGCTGGTACCGGAAACCGTCAGATCGCTCTTCGCTTCGGCGGCGTTCAGAATATCATCCGTCGCCAGGGTGTTAATCGTGACGGTCGGCGCGGTGGCATCCACGCTGTACTCACGTCCCGCCGAGGCGCTGTTGCCGTTCACGTTGGTGACGCTCACCTGCACGCTGGCGTCGCCGTCTTTCAGACCCGTCAGGTCGGCGGCTGGCACCGTGGCCGTCCATTTGCCGTCGGCGCCGACGGTCGCGGTGTAGCTCTTGCCGCCGAAGGTGATGGTAACGGTCTGGTTTTCCTCAACGTTCGAGGTCGCCCCGGAGAGCACCAGATCCGCGCCCTTCTCGGCGGCATTAATCACGTCGTCGGCGGCAATCGCATCGATGCTGATGGCAACGGTCGCCAGGTCCACCGTCACATCATGGCTGATGGAGACCGGATTACCGGCGCTGCTCTGGCCTGCCACGGTCACGGTGACCGTGCCTGCCGCCAGGGCACCCACGTCCGCAGCCGGGATGGCCGCACGCCAGGTGCCGTCGGCCAGCACGGTGGCCGGGTAGGTTTTGCCGTTTACGGTGACGGTCAAGGTGGTACCTGCGGCCAGGCCATCGCTGGATCCGGTCACAATCAGATTCTGCCCGTGCTCGATGCTGTTGATCACGTCGTCGCCCGCCACGGTATCCACGCGCAGGCCCGGCAGGTTAGCGTCGATCGTGATATCGCGCTCAGCGGATCCGCTGTTTCCGACGCCGTTGGTCACGCTGGCGGTCACCGTTAAATCGCCGTTGCCCAGGGCGGTCAGGATAGATTCCGGCACATCGACGGACCAGGTCAGATCGCTCTGCACCGTTGCGGTGTAGCGGTTGCCGCCAATGGTCACGGTCACGGTGTTGCCCGCTTCGGCATTCACCACCTTACCGCTGATGGTCTGGCCGGCAGCCAGCTCGGCGGCGTTAATCACGTCGTCGCCCGCAATGGTGTTGATAATCACGCCCGGCAGAACGGACTCCACGTTTACCGTGTGCGTCGCGCTGGTGCTGTTGCCGACGCTGTCCGTGGCTGACGCGGTGACGGTATAAAGTGCCTCGCCCAGCTGACCGACCTCGCTCGCCGGAACGGTGGTGATCCATTTTCCGTCATCGTCCACCTGCGCACTGTACGCTTTGCCGTTCAGCATCACGGTCACTACCGCGCCTGCCGCCAGGCCGGACGCCGTACCGGAGATCGTCAGATCCTGGGTTTTCTCGGTGCTGTTGATCACATCGTCACCGGAAACGGTGTCAATGGTCAGCCCCGGCGCGGTCAGGTTCACCGCCACACCGTGCGTGGCGCTGTTGCTGTTGCCCGCTTTATCGGTCAGCGCCGCGGTAATAGTGTAATCCCCGGCGGCCAGCGCGGTAACGTCTGCCGCAGGCACGCCCACGCTCCAGTTGCCGGAGGCATCCAGGGTGGCGGTGTACGATTTGCCGTTGAGGGTGACGGTGACCACGTCGCCCGCCGCCGCGCCGGTCACGGAGCCCGTGACAATCAATGCCTGCGCGTGCTCGGCGCTGTTGATCACGTCGTCGTCGGACACGGTGTGAATGGTCAGCTGCGGGACGGTGGTATCGACCAGCACGTCGCGATCCGCAGAGGCCGGGTTGCCCGCCTTATCGGAGACCGCCGCGCTAATGGTGTAGTTACCGTCGGTAATCGCGCCGACATCCGCGGAAGGCACGGTCACGCTCCAGCTGCCGTTTGCCTGCACGGTGGTGGTGTAGTCCACGCCGTTCAGGGTCACGGTGACGGTCTGGCCCGCTTCGGCGTTGGTTACACCATTAACGACCAGATCCTGCTGCGCCTCGGCCGCATTGATGATGTTATTGTCGCTGACGATCTCGATAGACACCGTCGGCGCGGTGGCGTCCACGCTGTACTCGCGGCCTGCCGACGCGCTGTTGCCGTTCACGTTGGTGACGCTCACCTGCACGCTGGCGTCGCCGTCCTTCAGGCTGCCCAAATCGGCAGACGGCACGGTGGCCGTCCAGTTGCCGTCGGCATCCACCGTCGCGGTGTACGATTTGCCGCCGAAGGTGATGGTAACGGTCTGGTTTTCTTCCACGTTGGTGGTGGAGCCGGACAGCACCAGGTCCGCGCCTTTCTCCGCCGCGTTAATCACGTCGTCAGAGGCAATCGGGTTAATGCTGATGGCGACTGTCGCCAGATCCACCTTCACGTCATGGCTGATGGAAACCGGGTTGCCCGCCGCGCTATGACCTTCAACCTTCACGGTAACCGTGCCCGCGCCGAGCGCGCTGACGTCGGCCGCCGGAATGGCCGCCGTCCAGGTGCCGTCCGCCAGTACGGTGGCCGCGTAGGTTTTGCCGTTGACGGTGACGGTCAGCGCCGCGCCCGTTGCCAGACCGTCGCTGGAACCGGTGATAATCAGATTTTGAGCGTGTTCAATGCTATTGATCACATCGTCGCCCGCCACGGTATCGACGCGCAGGCCCGGCAGGTTGGCATCAATGGTGATGTCGCGCTCGCCGGTGCCGGTGTTGCCGTGGCCGTTAGTGACGCTGGCTGACACCGTCAGATCGCCGTTACCGATGGCGGTTAAGACCGAGGACGGCACGTTGACCGACCAGCTCAGATCGTCCTGAACCGTCGCGGTATACGTATTGCCGCCGAGGGTAATGGTGACAGTGTCACCGCTCGCCGCACCGCTCACTTTCCCGCTCAGGGTCTGTCCGGCAGCCACTTCCGCGGCGTTAATGACATCGTCCGTCGCGACCGGATTGATGGTGACCTGCGGCAGCGCGCTGTCGACCAGCACGCTGTGGCCGGTGCTCGCGCTGTTGCCCGCGGCGTCAGTTACGCTCGCCGTCACGTTGTAGCTCGCTTCGCCCAGCGCCGAGACGTTTGCCGCCGGAACGGTCACGCTCCAGTTCCCGCTCGCGTCGGTGGTGGCCGTATAGTTAATCCCGTTCAGGGTCACCGTAATGGCGGTTCCTTCCGGCTGGTTGCTGGTGCCGGACACCTGCAGATCCTGGCCTTTCTCGGTCGCATTGATCACGTCGTCAGCCGCCAGGGTATTGATGGCCACCACCGGCGCGGTCAGGGAGACGTCAAATTCGTGCGTCGCAGTGGTGCTGTTACCGGCTTTGTCGGTGAGGGTCGCGGAGATCGTCTGGTCGCCGTTGACCAGCGCGCCCACGTCCGCCGCCGGAACGCCCACGCTCCAGCTGCCGGACGCGTCCAGCATGGCGGTGTAATCTTTACCGTTCAGGGTCACGGTAATCACGTCGCCCGCCTGCGCGCCCGTCACCTTACCGGAGACGATCAGCGCCTGGCCGTGCTCGGCAATATTCACGATGTCGTCGCCGGCAACGATGTTGAAGGTGATCTGCGGCACGGTGGTGTCCACCAGCACCGAGGATCCCGCGCTGGCCGGGTTACCTGCTTTATCGGACACGGTCGCCGTGACCGCGACGCCGCCATCGGTGATGCCCGCGAGATCGGCTGCAGGCACGTCGAGCGTCCAGCTGCCGTCCGCCTGCACCTGCGCGGTGTACTGATTGCCGTTGAAGGTCACGGTGACCGTCTGGCCCGCTTCGGCAGTAGAGGTGCCGCTCAGGATCAGATCCTGCGCCGCCTCTGCCGCGTTCAGCATATTGTCATTGCTGATGGTGTTGATGGTCACCGTCGGCGCGGTGGTGTCGACGCTGAATGCCTGCGCCGAAGACGCGGCGTTGCCGTTCACGTTGGTGACGCTGACCTGCACGCTGGCGTCGCCGTCTTTCAGGCCGCTCAGATCGGCAGCCGGAACGGTCCAGGTCCAGTCGCCATTGACATCCACCGTCGTGGTGTACGTTTTTCCTGCGAAGGTAATGGTGACGGTCTGGCCCGCTTCAACGTTGGACGTGGTGCCGGACAGCACCAGATCCTGGCCTTTTTCCGCTGCGTTAAGGACGTTGTCGTCGGTCACGCTGCTGATGGTGATGGCGACAGGCGCGAGATCGACGTCCACGACGGTCCCGATAGCCACCGGGTTGCCGGAGGCATCCTGCGCGCTTGCCTTGATATCCAGCGAGCCATCTGCCCACTGGGACACGTCCGCCGCCGGTACCGCCGCCTGCCAGGAGCCGTCCGCCAGCACCGTTGCGGAATACGCTTTTCCGTTGATGGTCACGGTGACGGCGCTGCCCGCCGCCAGATCGGTGCTGGTGCCGGACACAATCAGGTTCTGCGCGTGCTCAATCACGTTGATCACGTCGTCGCCTGCGACCGTATCAATACGCAGCCCCGGAAGCTGGGCGTCGATGGTGAAGTCGAGCGAAGAAGAACCGGTATTGCCGTGCGCGTTGGTGACGCTGGCCGATACGGTGAGATCGCCGTTGCCCAGCGCGGTCAACTGGCTCTGGGTTAACGGCAGGCTCCAGGTGAGATCGTCCTGCACGGTGGCAGTAAAGGTCTGGCCGCCCAGGGTAATCGTGACAGTGTCACCTGGCGTCGCATTTGTCACCTTACCGGTCAGGGTTTGCCCTGCCGCCACTTCCGCCGCGTTAACGATATTGTCGCCCGCCAGCGTGTCGATCGTTACCACCGGCAGCGAGCTGTCCACCAGCACGTCGTGCGAGGTTGAGGCGCTGTTGCCGACGCTATCGGTGACGTTCGCCGTCACGGTGTAATTCGCTTCGCCCAGCGCCGAGACGTTTGCCGCCGGAACAGTTACGCTCCAGTTTCCGCTGGCGTCAGCGGTAGCCGTGTAGTGAATGCCGTTCAGGGTCACCGTAATGGTCGTGCCTTCCGGCTGGTTGCTGGTGCCGGAAATCTGCAGCTCTTCGCCTTTCTCTGCCGCGTTGATCACGTCGTCCACCGCCAGCGTGTTGATACCGATGACAGGCGTCACGGTATTCACCACCACATCCAGTGAACTGCTTCCGGTATTGCCGGATCGGTCGGTCACGGAGACGTCGATGGTCCAGGTGCCGTCCGTCAGCCCCTGCACGACAGACGCGGGCAGGCCAAGGCTCCAGTTCCCCGCCGCATCCACCACGGTGGTGTAATCGACGCTGTTAATAGTGATAGTCACCCGATCGCCCGCTGCCGCCCCGGTGACGGAGCCGCTCAGGATCTGCGCCTGTGCATGGGCGAGCTGGTTAACGGTATTGGTGTCGGTGACGAAGTGGTTGATGGTCACCTGCGGCACGGTCGCGTCCACCAGCCCAACGCGGTCGGCGCTGCTGCTGTTGCCCGCCACGTCGCTTACGGTGGCCGTCACGGTCACGATGCCATCGTTGAGGGCACCGACGTCAGCCGCCGGTACGATCAGCTGCCAGGTTCCGTCCGTCTGGACCGTGGTCTGATACGTTTTGCCGTTCAGCGTCACGGTGACCGTCTGGCCCGGTTCCGCAGTACTGGTGCCGCTTAAGGCTAAATCCTGCTGCGCCTCAGCCGCATTGATGATGTTATCGCTGGTGAGGTTATCGAGGGTAATCGCCGGCGGCAGCGTATCCACCGTGACCACGCGCGACGCGTCGGCACTGTTACCGTTGACGTTCGTGACGCTGACGCTCACCTGCGCGCGCCCGTCGATCAGGGTTTCCATGGCGCTGGCGGGCACGGTCAGGCTCCAGGAGCCATCCTGCTGCACCTGGGCGGTAAAGGTCTGGTCGGCGAATTTCACCACCACGGTCTGCCCCGCCTCCACGCCCTGCGTCTGGCCGGAAAGGGTTAAATCGGCACCTTTTTCTGCCGCATTCAGCAGGTCATCGCCGGAGACGGTATCAATGGTGACCGCCACGGCGTTGAGATCGAGTTCAATCGGGTGTTCAGCCGCAACGGTATTGCCCCAGGCATCTTTTGCGCTGACGCTAACCGTCACCTCTCCCGCGGTCCAGGCCTGCAGGTCCGCAGCAGGAACGCCAATGCTCCAGCCGCCGCTGGCGGTAACCACGGCGTTATATTCGACGTTGTTAATGGTGACGACGATCGGCGTGCCCGCGGCCAGGTGGGTGCTGGCGCCGGTGACGGTCAGATCCTGCTGCTGTTCGATGGCGTTGACCACGTCATCGCCGGAAATGGTGTTCACGCGCAGGCCCGGCAGCTGTGCGTTGATGTTGATATCGCGCTCGCCGGTACCGGTATTGCCGTGCGAATTGGTCACCGACGCGGTGAAGGTTAAATCGCCGTCGCCGAACGCCTTAAGATCCGCTGACGGGATTTTCACGCTCCAGGTCAGATCGCTGCCCACCGTGGCGGTGTAGCTCTTGCCGCCCACGGTGACAGAAACGGTATCGCCCGCCGCCGCGCCGGTAACGCGACCGCTGAGGGTTTGATCGACACCCGCTTCGGCGTTATTGACCAGGTTGTCGCCCGCAAAGGTGTTGATGATCACCTGCGGCAGCACGGTATCCACCAGCAGCGTCGCCCCGGCAGAGCCGCTGTTACCCACGCTGTCAGTGCCGCTGACGCTGACGGTGTAGAGGGTGTTCGCCAGATTCAGCACGTCGGAAACCGGCACCTGGACCGCCCAGATGCCGTTTTCAACGGTGGCCTGATAGCTGACGTTGTTCAGCGTCACGGTAATGGCGCTGCCGTCAGGCAGGTTGCTGGTACCGGTCAGGCTCAGCGGCTGCATCGCCTCCTGGGCATTCAGCACGTTGTCCTGGCTAATGGCGTCAATCGTAAATTCTGGCGGGTTGCCGCTCAGCGTAATGCCGTGCGTGGCGCTGCCGGTGTTGCCTGCCGCGTCGGTCACGGATACTGAAATCGTGTGGTTGCCTTCACCCAGCGCGCCCAGCACGGATGCCGGAACGCCCACGCTCCAGCTGCCGTCCGCCAGCACTACGCCGGTGAAGGACTGGTCGCCAACGGTCACGGTGACCACATCGCCTGCCGACGCGCCGCTCGTCTGCCCGGAAATAATCTGCGCCTGGCCCTGTTCGCTGGTGTTCAGTATGTCGTCGCCCGCCACGGTATCGATGGTGACCACCGGCGCGGTGGTATCCACCGTGAAATCTGCGGTGACAGACGAACCGTTGCCCGCTTTGTCGCTGACGTTCACCGTCAGGGTGTGATTACCCTCGTTGAGCGCCTGCACGTCGTCCGCGGCAAGCGTGACGGACCAGGTACCGTCGCTGCCCACCGTGGCGTTGTAGTTTTTACCGTTCAGCGTGACCGTGACGATCTGACCGGCTTCCGCAGTCGTTTTGCCGGTCAGCGTCAGCGGCTGGCTGTGCTCGGCGGCATTAATGATGTTGTCCTGCGCGAGGGTATCGACAGAGAGGGTTGGCGCGACGCTATCCACGCCGATTGTCTGACTGCCGCTCACCGTGTTACCCGCCGCGTCTTTGCCGCTGACGTTGACCGTCCAGGTGCCATCGCCCAGCACCTGCGCGTCGGCCGCGGGCACGTTAACACTCCACGTCCCGTCAGCCCCCACTTCCGTCGTATAGGTTTTACCGTTCAGCGTCACGGTGAGTGCGGTACCCTGCGCCAGATTCTTGCTGGCACCGGAGAGCGTAAAGCCCGCGGATTGCTCGCTGGCGTTAAGCACGTTGTCGCCCGCCGTGGTAGCCAGCGTAATGGCAGCCTCGGCGGTCGAGACCGTTACGGTAATGTTGCCCGCATCGGTGGTTTTACTGCCGTCGATCTGCACCACCGACCAGGTGTGTTCCCCGTCCGTCTGGGTCGGTAATTTTACCGTCCAGGTGCCCTCTTTACCGACCATGGCGCTGGCGATGGTGCTGCCGCTGCTGTCTTTGATCTGGATGGTCGCGCCCGGCTGACCGGTACCGCTAAAGGTTGGCGTGTTGTCGTCCGTGATCGCGTTTGCTGTCAGCACGCCCTGCTTGTCGCCCGCTTTATCCGACAGCAGGAAGGTTGGCGTGGCGCTTTCCACCTCTTTCGTATTATCAATAACT
Organism: Enterobacter sp. 5-4; assembly: GCF_000612205.1. Lineage (NCBI taxonomy): Bacteria > Pseudomonadati > Pseudomonadota > Gammaproteobacteria > Enterobacterales > Enterobacteriaceae > Enterobacter > Enterobacter sp. 5-4. Next base: position 9,689 of record NZ_JFHW01000008.1, read on the forward strand.
TTTGTTTTAGTCTCGCCGTCGCCGCCGTTTGCCAGCAGCGCCCCGATGGCACCGCCGCCTAATGCAGCTCCCGCAATCCAGCCCCACGGGGCGTCGCTTAAGACGCTTCCCTGCTCCAGGAAAGGTTGAATGCTGCTAATCGGTGTGGCCTGCGCGGTTAGCTCGGTCACCGCAACGCCTGACGCTTCCCCGGTATCGGCAAAAGAAATATGCGTCAGTTCCTGACGATCGTTGAACACCAGCTCTGACTGGTTGTGCGTCTCAGGATCTTCAACAAAATAGTTATTGCAGCGAATCACGCTGCCATCTTTCATATAAATGAGGAGGTCTTTACCCTGGCGGACATATCGCACCACATCCTGAGCAGAACCCTGGACTTCAATCACGCTCGGGGAGGAAATAGAGACCGACAAATTTCCTTCGCCGGTTAATTTCGTTTTCTCCGCCGTTTTGCGAATGATGACATCAACAACCTTTATGTTACTCATATTTCTCTCCTTGCAGGTGTGCGGATTCCTGTGGATATGTCCACCAGACGGATGTAGCTATCCCTGGGAAAAAACACCCATTATTTTCAGACTTATTTTGCGCGACAATACGCGTCTTTTTTTAACTCAAATCGGGTAGTTTTGCGGCAGCGCTTTTCTCTATTCCAATAAGCGGCATTAAATTATCAACCGCGGAAGCATAATTAATTGCCGAACTCCAGCCATCATACTCAGCGATTATTTTCGCCGAGGTGGCCTGCCAGACATCCTGCTCAACGCTGAGCAGATCGTTAATGCTCCGCTTGCTCAGGGTGTACTCATTTTTATAAACATCACGGGCGCGCAGCGCATTTTGCAGCTGCTGTTTCCCGGCCTCCATTCTTCCCCGCGCGCCGGTCCAGTCCGCCTGCGCGACGGAGGCTTTTTGCAGGACGTCGAAACGCGCCTGATCGACCTGAGAGGAGGCCATCGCCCGCGCGCCTTCAGCCTGCCGCACGCGTGCAGAGACCGCGCCGCCCTGATAAAGCGGTGCGTCAATGTTGAGTTGGATCTGGTCGTCCCAGTACGAACGGTTGTCCGACTCGTAACGGGTACGTCCGCCCTTCAGGCTGAGGGTCGGCCAGTGCTGGGACTTCGCCGTCTCCACGCCATACTGGGCAGAGCGCTCCATGTTTTGCGCGGCCATGACCGCCGGTATCAGCGAATAATCAATGCGGTTGAGCGAATCAGGTTCAACCGCGAGGTTTGCGGGTACAGGCGAATAGTTTTCTGCCTGCATGCCGGTTAATACCGCAAGCCTTGCGCGGGCGCTGTTTAAGGCGGCCTGATACTGCGCGACCGTTGCCTGCATACCGGCAATACGCGTGCGGGTCTGGAGCTCATCGGAGGTCGAGCTCACGCCCGCGTCGGCGCGCAGCTTTGCCAGCTGCTCAACATTTTTCAGGGCCTGAACGTTCTCCTTTGCTGCCTGCAGCAGATCGGCATAGCGTTTGACCTCGACATAGCTCAGCGCCGTTTTTTCCGCCACGTCAGAGAGCGTGCTCATCAGCTGGTAGCGATAGCTATCGCGCTGGGCGGAAGACTGGCTGATGCTGTTATTGGTCTTGCCAAAATCATAGATCAGCTGCGTCAGGCTCAGTCCCCAGGCGGCTGAATTCTTCAGCGACCCGCTGGAATCGGTAGTCTGGCTATGGCCCGTGCTCCCGTTCAGCGATATTTGCGGCATCCAGCCGCTGCGCGCTTCATCTATTTGTGCCTGACCAATACCGAGCTGCGCGGCCTGCTGACTAATAGACGGATCGCGATCGATAGCAAAAAGAATACTTTCTTTTAAGGTGGTCCTGGCAACCGGGGCAATACCCACCTGATTACTATTGGCGTACGCCGTATTTATGGCTAATGAAATGAATGCCAGCGCTGCTGTAAATCGGCGTAACATTGGCTTTCGTAATATCGTCATTTTATCTCCCTGACTCTGAGTGACACTGAAGCAATTACCCAAAAAGAGGTATAGATAATTAGACAAATATCTTTTTTAGCATCCTTGCCGAATTTTAGGTAAAACTCCCCATACCCATTTCCCCCTGGAGATGAGATCTGCCTGCGTCTTATTTAATTAAGAATTTACTTATTTCCTAAAGTGGTTAGCAGCATAACAAAATGTGTTATAGGCCACTACACCCACAATGTTAATGTGGTGTTACAATTAAGAAAAAAGATGGGGTTTCTGGACAAAAGTCTTAAAATGACCTTTCAGATGAAACATATAAACCGTCTGTTATTTAAGGAAAATTCTTAATTTGCTCCCTGCACATTTTTGCGTTAATTTCCGCGCGGGTCAGACACAAAGATTTTCAAAGAAGTGTCAATTTAAGTAGCCAAACAGGATGAATTGGGATTTATCGCTATTAAAAAACTAATCAAAGCAATTAATATCTATAAATATCTATTTTGTCGAAACTTAACTCCAGACAATGGTGTTGCACTGGTTACATAATCCAAACCGTTAAATAAAACATAACGATAACATTATGATTAACATTCAAAACGGCTTGCTTATACCTGTTTAATAAAATTTTAATAATCACGCATCTGAATCATCACCTCTCTCCCCGACATCAAAACCACGTTGCCCTTCTCTCTGCGTTAAAATGCTGTATTATGCAAACTATTGCGATATTTTGCAGGAATGTAACCGATGCACAAAACTGCACGACAGCGCCACGTTCTGGATATCCTGAGCGAGCAAGGCCAGGCCAGCATCACCGAACTGGCAGAAAAGCTGCAGGTTTCAGCCGATACCATCCGTCGGGATCTGACCGACCTGGAGAACCAGGGCCTGGCGCAGAAGAACCACGGCGGAGCCATCGCGCTGAATCTCTCCGCCATGAACCGTCAGGGCCGCAATACGCTGCTGCCGGAAACCAAACAGCGCCTCGGAAAACAGGTCGCCCTGCAGGTCCCTGCGGGTTCTACCCTGTTTCTGGATGCGGGCAGCACGGTAATGGCTGTCGCCTCCTTTCTTCGCGGGCCGCTCACCGTCATAACCACGTCGCTGGATATCGCCCAGCATTTTAGCGACCGGGAAGACGTTGAACTGATCCTGCTCGGGGGGAAATGGGACCACCAGCAGCGCCTGTTTGCCGGAAGCGCCACGTTGTCGTTGCTGTCCCGTTATCGGGCAGATATCGCCATCCTCGGGGCGTGCGCCATTCATGCCGAACTCGGTTTGAGCGCCGGTAAAGAAGCGGATGCCGATGTTAAGCGCGCGATGCTTGACGCAAGCCATGCGCACTGGATTGTTGCCGACCACCTGAAGGTCAACCGCTGCGAGCCGTATCTGGTTTCCGGGTTATCCAACATTCAACAACTCTTTTTAGATCGTCCCTGGCCTGAGCTTGGGGACCCTGGCGCATTGCAGGTCACGGTGTGCGCGAATTAACGTGGAGAAGTTCATGAGTACAGTTCGAACAATTAACATTGCGCTGATCGGGTATGGATTTGTGGGCAAAACCTTCCATGCCCCGTTAATCCAGTCTGTGGACGGGCTTAAGCTGGCCGTGGTCTCTTCTCGTGATGAAGAGAAGGTTAAACGCGATCTGCCGGACGTAGAGGTGGTCGCCACCCCTGAAGAGGCTATTCAGCATCCGGATGTTGATCTGGTGGTGATTGCCTCCCCCAACGCCACGCACGCCCCGCTGGCGACGCTGGCTCTGAACGCCGGCAAGCATGTCGTGGTGGATAAGCCCTTCACCCTCGACATGCAGGAAGCCCGCGACCTGATTGCGCTGGCGGAGGAAAAGCAGCGTCTGCTCTCCGTCTTCCACAACCGCCGCTGGGACAGCGATTTCCTCGGCATTAAGCAGGTTATTGAGCAGGGCACGCTCGGCAAGGTCAAACACCTGGAGTCGCATATCGACCGCTTCCGCCCGGAAGTGCGCGTGCGCTGGCGCGAGCAGAACGTCCCCGGAAGTGGCTTATGGTTTGACCTGGGTCCTCATCTTATCGACCAGACGCTGCAGCTCTTTGGCCTGCCGCAGTCGGTTCAGGGGAATATCGCGACGCTGCGCGACGGTGCAGAAATTAACGACTGGGCGCACGTGGTCTTAAACTACCCGGAGCATAAGGTGATTCTGCACGCCAGCATGCTGGTGGCGGGCGGTACGGCGCGCTTTGCCGTCCACGGGGACAAGGGCAGCGTGGTGAAGGCCAGAATCGATCAGCAGGAAGCACAGCTGCTCTCCGGGGTGATCCCCGGCAGTGAGGCCTGGGGCGAAGACAGCGACAGCATGGTGTTCTTTGGCGCTGACGGTGCATCGCAGACGATCCCTACCCCGAAAGGCGATCAGCGTCAGTACTACATCAACGTGCGTGATGCGCTACGCGGGGAAATCGCCAATCCTGTCCACCCTGTTGAGGCATTGGCGGTGATGGCCGTGCTGGAAGCGGCGGTGACGTCGTCTGAGACGGGGTCAACCCAGGCGCTGGCATTAACAGTTGAAGAGCGTGCTTTGCTGGGTTAAAAACAAGCCGGGTGGCGCTGCGCTTACCCGGCCTACGATTCAGAGCCGTTTGTAGGCCCGTGCAAGCGAAGCGCCGCCGGGCGAGAAGACTACGAACGCTTTTTCGGCATCATGCGCAGAAGGGTATTATCTTTCCAGAAATAGTGATGCATCAGCGCCGCCGCGGCGTGCAGGCCAATCACAAAATAGCCCAGATTTGCCAGCGTCTCGTGCCACTCTTTCAGCATATCTACCAGGTCAAAATTGGACTCCGCCGCATGCGGCATCGCCAGGCCAAAAGCAAACCAGTCGCTGCCCCGGTTATACATCATCACAATGCCAATCAGCGGCAGCGCAATAAACAGCAGATACATCACCAGATGCCCCAGATGAGACATCCCCGTCACCATCGCTTTTGGCTTCGGTTGAATCGGTGGTGCGCGGAATTTCAGGCGAACCAGCAGACGCGTCACCATCAGCACCAGGATACTGATCCCGCATGAGACGTGGATCATGTTGATCGTCGGGCGCGCGGTGCGCGGGAAGAAACCTCTGAACTCCATGGCGCAGTAGGCGACGATGATTAACAGAAACACCAGCCAATGGATGCCAATTTGCAGGCTTGTATATTTAGTGCGCATGTGATTTCTCGATTAAAAACAGTTACCGCGCCAACATAATCTCCTTTCCTTAAAAATTCATTAACTTTTCTGTATGGTTTTTCAAATACATCCTCCCGCATGAAGCATCTTCAATTGCCGCCCTGCCCGTGATGGTCTAAGCCTGGATGAGTTCAAACTGTCACATCGACACGTTTACAGGAGAACACCATGAGTAAAATTGGCATTAACGGATTTGGACGCATCGGACGTCTTGTTCTGCGCCGCCTTCTTGAAACCCAGGACAGTAATACCGTCGTCGCCATCAACGACCTCACCTCTCCCAAAGTGCTGGCCTACCTGCTCAGGCACGACTCCAACTACGGTGGCTTCCCGTGGAGCGTGGATTTCACCGAGGATGCGCTGATCGTTGACGGTAAAACCATCGCGGTGTATGCCGAAAAAGAGGCAAAGCACATTCCGTGGAAAACCGCGGGCGTGGATATCGTTGTGGAGTGCACCGGCTTTTATACGTCTGAAGAGAAATCACGGGCGCACCTGGACGCGGGCGCGAAGAAGGTGCTGATCTCTGCGCCCGCGGGGGACATGAAAACCATCGTCTACAGCGTGAACGACGAGACCATTGACGCCAGTGATACCATTATTTCCGTCGCCTCCTGCACCACCAACTGCCTCGCCCCGCTGGCAAAAGCCCTGAACGACGCGTTTGAAATTAAGGTGGGCACCATGACCACCATTCATGCCTATACCGGTACCCAGGCGCTGGTGGATGGCCCGCGCGGGAAAGATCTTCGCGCCTCCCGGGCGGCGGCAGAGAATATCATTCCGCACACCACCGGAGCCGCAAAGGCCATCGGTCTGGTGATCCCTGCGCTCAGCGGCAAACTGAAAGGCCACGCCCAGCGCGTGCCGGTTAAAACGGGCTCCGTGACCGAACTGGTGGCCATTCTGGGCAAGAAAGTGACCGTTGAGGAGATCAACGCCGCGCTGAAAAAGGCCACTCAGGGCAATAAATCGTTCGGGTATACCGATGAAGAGATTGTGTCGTCAGATGTGATTGGCTCGCATTATGGTTCGGTGTTTGACGCCACGCAGACGGAGGTGTCAGAAGCGGGAGACCTTCAGTTGGTGAAAGCCGTTGCCTGGTATGACAACGAGTATGGGTTTGTGACGCAGCTGGTGCGGACGCTGGATAAGTTTGCGGCGCTGTGATTTCCCCCCTCACCCTCTCCCCAATGGGGCGAGGGGATTGTTCCGAGCCTAAATTATTTTACGTGCGCCCTTCAGGACAGGATCCTGCTGCAGCTGTTTCCACGCTGCCATGACGGCCTCGGGGAATTCAACGTGAGCAATATAATCCCGCCCGGCCGGGCCATAGCCGTTGGCGTCGTCATACAGTCGCGGCAGCTCCCCCATAACCAGTGAAAGGTAACGGTCAACGGACCACAGCCCGGTGTGGCCCTCGCTGAATTCCACGCCCTCGTTACCGTTTTGCAGCGTCGGCGTAAACCCGGGATGGCTGACCCACTGCGGCGAAATGGGCTCATCACGACACACGCGGGCAAACGTCGCCATCGTGCGGCGCTGCATCGTCGGATCCTGCACCACCAGCACCCGCCCGGTCGTTCGATGATGCTGTTTCAGCATGTTCCAGCTAAAACGCGCGTTTTCACCGCAGTTGGTGGAGCGATCCTCAACCCACAGCTGCGCCTCGGGGATCTGCCAGAACGCCCGCGCAATGTCGGCAAGAATGCTCGCTTCGGCCCGCCCGGTGACCGGTACGGTGTGGTAACGCGGATGATTACCAATGGCGGTATATAAAAAGGGGGTCGAATGGCCGATGCCGCCGCTGATCAGAAGCGGTACATCTCTCTGGGCGGCAATACGGCAGGCCGCATCAATGGTGGGGATCACCGCGTTTCCGGCCAGAATCACCGCATCGACTTCCGGGCTCGGACGGGTCGCGCTCAGGTCGTCCTGCGCCAGCCATTCACCGACAGTATTGAAAGCCGCCAGCGTGGCATCCGCCAGAACGGGAAAATGGGCCTGAACCATGGTGATCTCCTCACGTTGTTGAAGCGCCGAATTTATCATTTTTCTGAAATAACCAGAAACATCCAAAAATCATCGGGTTGCACCTGCCTATTATGCTTTTGATTTCCAGCCCTACAAAACATTGTATTGTGCAGGCGGCATGAAAAAGCACCCAACGCTGCTTATTTCGCCGTGATCTGACCAGTTTTATCCCCCCTGCGCTTGCCAAAGACAACATCCAACCCTAAGTTGCTTAACAATTTCACAACCTTTTTTATCATCACAGGTTGCACCTGAAGCGCGCCAGGTGACACCTCTCTCATCATCAACGTGGCGGGGTTTCAGGTCATGACAGAACATGAAAGTACGACGACGGTGTTACGTAAAAATAAAAAGGTGTTAATCGCCAGCCTTACCGGGAGCGCCATTGAATGGTTTGACTATTTTCTCTACGGTACGGCGGCCGCGCTGGTCTTCAATAAGATCTTTTTCCCGATGGTCGATCCGGTGATCGGACTCATCCTCTCTTATCTCTCTTTCTCATTAACCTTCTTTATTCGCCCCATTGGCGGGGTACTTTTCGCCCACATCGGCGACCGCATCGGACGTAAAAAAACCCTCGTGCTGACCCTCTCTTTGATGGGAGGTGCAACCGTTATGATTGGCCTGCTGCCCACGTATGAGATGATTGGCCTGTGGGCGCCTGCTCTGCTGATCCTGATGCGCATCATTCAGGGGATGGGCATCGGCGGTGAATGGGGCGGCGCGCTGCTGCTGGCCTATGAATACGCGCCAGAAAAACGTAAAGGCTTCTTCGGCAGTATTCCGCAGGCGGGCGTCACCATCGGCATGCTGATGGCAACCTTTATCGTGTCGCTGATGACCCTGTTCAGCGAGGAGGAATTTCTCTCCTGGGGCTGGCGCATCCCGTTCCTGCTGAGCTCGGTACTGGTGTTGCTCGGCCTGTGGATCCGCAAAGATATTGACGAAACGCCCGATTTTCAGAAAGTGAAAGCGTCCGGTCAGGTAGCGAAGGCCCCGCTGCGCGATACGCTGAAACATCACTGGCGTGAAGTGTTGATTGCCGCCGGTTTGAAGGTGGTTGAAACCGCGCCGTTCTATATTTTCTCGACCTTCGTGGTGAGCTATGCCACCAGCACGCTGACGTATCAGAAATCGCAGGCGCTGGAAGCCGTGACGCTGGGAGCCCTGGTGGCGACCATTATGATCCCGCTAATGGGGCTGCTCTCCGATAAGGTAGGCCGTCAGCGCATGTACGCAATCAGCGTCTTCGTGCTGGGCCTGTTTATCGTACCGTGGTTTATGCTGCTCAATACCGGCACCACGTGGGGTATCGTGCTCGCGACGGTCATCGCCTTTGGCGTGTTGTGGGCCCCTGTCACGGCGGTACTCGGCACGCTGTGCTCTGAAATCTTTAGCGCAAACGTGCGCTACACCGGCATTACGCTCGGCTATCAGCTGGGTGCCGCGCTGGCAGGCGGTACCGCGCCGCTGATTGCCACCGGCCTGCTGGCAAAATACGACGGCGACTGGGTGCCGGTGGCCTGGTATCTTGCCGTCACGGTGACCATTTCTTTAATCGCGATTTTCTGCGCCAGCCGCGTTAAGCGCGCCACTCTCATCCAGGCGCAGCCCGAACGTCTCTGACCCTTCCCGGCCCGTCCTGCGGGCCGCTCTTTTTCCTTAAATTTCCCTTCACCATTTGATTAACATGCGTAAATCATATTCACTTGAATTATCATTTGCGGGAGTCGTAGAATCGCTAGCCCGCTAATTATTCAATCATTTCTAAGGTAAACGACGTTATGCGCCTGCCCGAACGCGACCCTTATGCTCCTCGCGAGTGGCAGCCACATGAGAAACCCGCCCTGCTGGGTTCGCCCTCCACGCCCGAACACAGTACGCCAAAACGCATTGCCTATGGCGTCGTGGGCCTGCTGGTCTGCCTGACGGGAGCGCTGGGGAATGCGGTGGTAACCGCCAACCTGCAAAATTTGCAGGGGACCTTCGGCGCCTGGTCAACCGAAATCGCCTGGCTGCCCGCGGTTTATGTGATGACCAACATCTCCATCAACCTGCTGCTGGTTAAATTCCGCCAGCAGTACGGCCTGCGCGCCTTTACGGAAGGTTTTCTGGTGCTGTACGTGCTGGTCACCTTTTTCCACCTGTTCGTTAACGATCTCAGCTCGGCGCTGATGGTGCGCGCCGCGCACGGCATGGTGGCCGCCGCGCTCAGCTCGCTGGGGATTTACTATCAGATCCAGGCCTGGCCTGCGAAGCACCGCCTGAAGGCACTGACCATCGGCATCACCGGATCGTCGCTCGCCATCCCGCTGGCCCGCCTGTTTTCAACCGAGCTGCTGCAGCTGGACGAGTGGCGCGGGCTCTATTTCTTCGAGCTGGGACTGGCGCTGATCTCCCTGGCCTGCGTCATCGCCTTAAAACTACCACCGGGCGACCGGCGCAAGGTCTTTGAGAAAAAAGACTTTATCACCTTCTTTTTACTGGCCCCCGGGATGGCCCTGCTCTGTGCCGTCCTCTCTCTGGGCCGCCTTGACTGGTGGTTCGAAGCGCCGTGGATCGGCTGGTCGCTGGCGCTATCGCTGGTGCTGATTGTCGCAGCCATCGTCTTTGAACATAACCGCAGCAACCCGCTGCTGAACACCCGCTGGCTGTCGAGCGGCAGCATCGTCCGCCTGGGGCTGATTATGCTGCTGATCCGTATCGTGCTGGCCGAGCAGAACACCGGCGTCATCGGCTGGCTGCAGTACGTGGGCTTACAGAACGAGCAGATGACGCACCTTGCGTGGTCCATTTTCGCCGGTATCGTCTGCGGGATTGTCACCAGCTGTCTCACCATCAAGCCGACGAAACTGGCGTGGCCAATCATCACGTCTCTGGCGCTGATGATTGTTGCCTCGCTGCTGGACAGCCAGTCCAACAACCTGACCCGTCCGGATCAGCTGATGGTAAGCCAGTTCCTGCTGGGCTTCGGCAGCGCCTTCTTCCTGGCGCCCGCTATGCTGGCCGCCATTGGCGGGGTGATCGCCGACCCGCGTAACCTGGTCAGCTTCTCGGTGATGTTTGGCATGAGCCAGAACCTGGGCGGCCTGCTGGGCTCCGCGATCCTCGGCACCTTCCAGACCTGGCGCGAGAAATACCACTCCAGCCTGCTGGCGGACCAGCTCACCACGCTCAACCCGCTGGTCAACGAGCGAATTCAGCTTTATACCCAAATGTACAAAAGCCTGATTGGCGACAGCGCGCTGCTGGGAACCCAGGCGATAACGCAGCTGCAAACGGTCACCGCGCTGGAGGCGAATATTTTGGCTTATAACGATACTTATCTGCTGACGGCGAGCATCGCTGCCGCCACGCTGGTCTGGATTTTATGGCGCTTGCTGCGCCTGCGCATCACTGCCCGTCTGGCGCTGAAGAACGCCACCGGCAACAAATAATTGAAAGAGTTCTGGAGAGTTTATGAGTCAGCAGGATGCCGCCAAAGAGCAGGCCAACACCCGCAAAAATGTGCGCATTGTTTCCGTTTTCACCGCCGCCGCCATCGGTATTGTCGGCGTGCTGGTGATCCTTTATGCGTGGCAACTCCCGCCGTTCACCCGTCACGCGCAGTTTACCGATAACGCCTACGTGCGCGGCCAGACGACGTTTATCAGCCCGCAGGTGAACGGCTATATCACCGAGGTGAAGGTTCAGGACTTTGTGCAGGTCAAAAAAGGCGATCTGCTGCTGCAGATCGATGACCGTATCTATCGTCAGCGGGTGCATCAGGCAGAGGCGCAGCTGGCGATGAAAATTGCCGCCCTGAATAACAACCTGCAGCAGCGTAAAAGCGCCGAAGCAACGATCGCCAAAAATGACGCCGCGCTGAAAAATGCCCGCGCCCAGAGCCTGAAAAGCCAGGCGGATTTAAAACGGGTGAAAGAGCTGACGGCGGACGGCTCGCTTTCCATTCGCGAGCGCGACGCCGCGCTGGCCAGTGCCGCTCAGGGCAGCGCCGACATCGACCAGGCGAAAGCCGCCCTTGAGATGTCGCGTCAGGATCTGCAGACGGTGATTGTCAATCGCGGTGCGCTGGAAGCGGATGTTGAAAACGCCAAAGCAGCGCTGGAACTGGCGCAGATTGACCTGCAAAACACCCGCATTGTGGCGCCGCGTGACGGCCAGCTCGGCCAGATCGCCGTGCGTCTCGGGGCCTACGTGACCGCCGGAACCCATCTCACCACCCTGGTGCCGCCGCAGCACTGGGTCATCGCCAACATTAAAGAGACCCAGCTCGCGGAGCTGCGCGTCGGCCAGCCGGTGAAGTTCACCGTTGATGCCCTGAACAACAAGGCGTATCAGGGGCGCGTGGAGAGCATCTCTCCGGCGACCGGGGTTGAATTCAGCGCCATCACGCCGGATAACGCCACCGGGAACTTTGTCAAAATTGCCCAGCGTATTCCGGTGCGCATTGAGGTGCTCGGTAAGCCAGAAGATTCCGCGCTGCTGCGTCCGGGTATGTCGGTGCAGGTAACCATTGATACGCGGGAGGCGAAGCAATGATCCTTCGCCCGATAGCCGCGCTGGTGGTGGCGGTCATGCTGGCCGGATGCCAGTCCGTTGACGTCAAACCGGCACAGCCGACGCTGCACATCCCCACCCAGTGGCGCACCGTCTCCGGCCCTGCCAGCCCGACGGAGCAGCTCTGGTGGCGTAATTTCCATGACAACCACCTGAGCCGCTATGTGGATCAGGCGCTACAGCACAACAGCGACGTGCTGATCGCCCGCGAACGGATAAACGAGTATCAGGCGCGGGTCTATGCGGCCGACGGCAGCCTGTTTCCCTCCCTCGACGCGGGCGTAACCGGGACGCGCGCCCGTTCACAATCCGCGGCGACCGGGCTGCCGGTTTACGGCACATTGTACAAAGGGAGCCTGACGGCAAGCTATGACGTGGATATCTGGGGCGTCAACCGCAGCACCTCGCGCGCTGCCGAAGCTACGCTTGCGGCGCAAAAAGCCGCCGCCGCGGCCGCGGATTTGACCGTCGCCTCGTCTGTGGCATCCGGGTATGTCACCCTGCTCTCGCTTGACGAGCAGCTGCGGGTGACCGAGTCCACGCTGAAATCGCGCGAAGAGGCGTTTAACCTTGCGAAGCGTCAGTTTGAGACGGGCTACAGCTCGCGCCTGGAGCTGATGCAGTCGGATTCCGAACTTCGCTCAACGCGGGCGCAGGTGCCCGTGCTGCAGCACCAGATTGCACAGCAGGAGAATGCCCTCAGCCTACTGCTGGGAAGCAACCCGGGCGACCTGGCGCGTAGCGAAAGCTTTGCAGCACTGACGCCGCTAACGCTGCCGTCGCAGCTGCCTTCTACGCTGCTGAACCGCAGGCCGGATATCGTCCAGGCCGAACGCCAGCTGGTGGCGGCGGATGCCTCGCTCGCGGCGTCGCGCGCCAGCCTGCTGCCGTCGATCAACCTGACCGCCAACGGTTCGGTTCAGGATCGCACCCTTTCCGGCCTGCTGGACAACCCGCTCCAGCTCTGGAGCGTCGGAGGCAGTATCCTTGCCCCGCTGCTGAACCGCCAGGCGCTGAATGCGCAGGTGGACATTTCCCAGTCCCAGCGAAACCAGGCGCTGTACGCCTATGAAAAGACCGTGCGTAACGCGTTTGCCGAAGTGAACAACAGCCTTGATGCGATTACGCGCTATCAGGAACAGCTGACGGAGCTGCTTGCCCAGCAGGATGTGGCCCAGGAGACGCTGCGCATTGCGCAGAATCGCTATCGCAACGGTTATTCCTCCTATCTTGACGTGCTGGACGCGCAGCGCACGCTGTTCTCGGTCCAGACCAGCGTCGTGCAGGTGAAAAATAACCTGCTGCTGGCGCAGATTGATTTGTATAAAGCGCTGGGCGGCGGCTGGGTCAGTGCCTGAAAACCTGCCCGGTGGCGCTTCGCTTACCGGGCCTACATTTCGCCCCGTAGGCCGGGTAAGCGAAGCGCCACCCGGCGTTTATTCCTCAGCCCTGTAAGCCGGGTAAGGCGTAGCCGCCACCCGGCAATCCCCACAAGGAGTCAATCTATGCAACAACAGTGGTCTGCAGTTGATAATTTCATGATTTCTTCGCTTATTCCTGACGATGACGTACTGAATCAGGTGCTGGAAAACAACAAACGCGCCGGGCTGCCTGAACATGATGTCGCGGCTAATCAGGGGCAGCTGCTGGCGCTGTTCGTGCGCATGACGCAGGCAAGACGCATTCTTGAGATCGGGACGCTGGGTGCCTACAGCTCAATCTGGATGGCGCGCGCGCTGCCGCCGGACGGTAAGCTGATTACGCTTGAGGCCGATCCCACGCATGCCCGCGTTGCGCGCGAGAATATTCAGCTTGCGGGGTTAAACGAACGCATTGAATTAATTGAAGGCCCGGCGCTGAGCTCGCTGGAGAATTTCGGCGAGGTTCCGCCGTTCGACCTGATCTTTATTGATGCCGATAAGCCGAACAATCCCGGCTATCTGGAATGGGCGCTGCACTACTCCCGCCCCGGTACGGTAATTATCGGCGATAACGTGGTCCGTGATGGCGAAGTCATTAACGGCCAAAGCGACGACGCGCGCGTGCTGGGCGTGCGGCGTTTTATTGAGATGATGGGCGATAACCCGCGCTTAACCGCCACCGCGCTGCAAACGGTGGGGATTAAGGGATGGGATGGGTTTACGCTGGCGATTGTAGAACGATAACCAGCCGGGTGGCGGCTTTGCCTTACCCGGCCTACATTTCGCACTCGTAGGCCCGGTAAGCGCAGCGCCACCGGGCAAGGGTTTAACCGGAAATCTGCTCCATCGCCTGAAGGATACGCTTATCCGAAATCGGATACGGCGTACCGAGCTGCTGGGCAAAGAAGCTGACGCGCAGCTCCTCGATCATCCAGCGGATAGCCTGCACGTCTTCATCGTCGCGGCGCGCTGGCGGCAGCTTGTTCAGCCACTGCTGCCACGCCTGCTGCACGCTCTCCACTTTCAGCATCTGCGCGCGGTCGCGGTGCGGGTCGATAGCCATCTTCTCCAGCCGTTTTTCAATCGCCTGCAGATAGCGCAGCGTATCGCCGAGACGGTTGAAGCCGTTGCCGGTGACAAAGCCGCGGTAAACCAGCCCCGCCATCTGCGCCTTCACGTCCGACAGCCCCAGCGCCATGGTCATATCCACGCGCCCTTTCAGACGCTTGTTGATATTGAACACGGTGGTGAGGATCTGCTCGACCTGTTTGGCAATCTCCACCACGGTGTCGTTCAGCTCCGCGCGCACCTTTTCATGAAGCTGAGCAAAGCCCTCTTCCGTCCAGACCGGGCCGCCCGCCTCGTGGATCAGTTTGTCCACGCCGCAGGAGATGCAGTCGTCAATCAGATCCAGCACCTTGCCGTACGGGTTAAAGTAGAGCCCCAGCTTGGCCTTGTTCGGCAGCTTCTCGTGCAGATACTTGATCGGCGAGGGGATGTTGAGCAGCAGCAGGCGACGCAGCCCGCGCCACATCATCTGCTGCTGTTCCTGCGGGTTATCAAACAGCTTGATCGCCACGCTGTCGCGCTCGTCCACCAGCGCAGGCCAGGCCTTGACCTTATAGTTACCGCGCTTCTGCTCGTAGCTCTCCGGAAGCTGGCCAAAGCTCCAGATGTGCAGCCCGCTCTGCTCGATGCCGTCGTCGGCCACCGCAGAGAGCGTCTCCTGGACTTTGCCTTTCAGCGCCTCTTTCAGTTCGCCGAGCGAACGCCCTTCCTGCAGCTTTTTGTTTTTATCGTCCACCACGCGGAAGGTGATTTTCAGGTGATCGGGCACCTGATCCCAGTTCCAGTCGTCGCGGTCGATGGTGGTGCCGGTCATGCGGCGGAACTCGCGCTCCAGCGCGTCCAGCAGCGGCAGCTCCAGCGGCGTGACGCGGCCCAAAAACGCTTCCGCGTAGTTTGGCGCAGGCACAAAGTTGCGGCGCACCGGTTTCGGCAGAGATTTGATCAGCGCAATCACCAGCTCGCGGCGCAGGCCGGGAATTTGCCACTCGAAACCGCTCTCGTCCACCTGGTTTAACAGCGGCAGCGGAATGTGGACGGTCACGCCGTCCGCGTCTGCCCCCGGCTCGAACTGATAGGTCAGCCGCAGCTTGAGGTTGCCCTGATGCCAGAAGTTCGGGTAGTCGAGCTTGCTGACCGACTCCGCCCCCTCTTTAATCAGCATGCTCTTTTCGAAGTTGAGCAGGTCCGGCGTCTCTTTGCTGGCCTTCTTCCACCAGCTGTCGAAGTGGCGGGCGGAAATCACATCGTGGCTGATGCGCTGGTCGTAAAACTCGAACAGCGCTTCATCGTCCACCAGAATGTCGCGGCGGCGGGACTTGTGCTCAAGTTCCTCCACTTCCGCGCGCAGCTTCAGGTTTTCGCGGAAGAAGGCGTGGCGCGTCTGCCAGTCTCCCTCCACCAGCGCGTGACGGATAAACAGCTCGCGGCTGAGCGCCGGATCGATCTGGCTGTAGTTGACCTTGCGCGCGGCGACCACCGGCAGGCCGTAAACGGTCACTTTTTCGGTCGCCATCACCGCGCCCTGCGCGCGCTCCCAGTGCGGTTCACTGTACGAGCGCTTAAGCAAATGCTGCGCCACCGGTTCGACCCATTCCGGATCGATACGGGCGGCAATGCGTCCCCACAGGCGGCTGGTTTCTACCAGCTCGGCAACCATGGTCCATTTCGGCGGCTTCTTGAACAGGCCGGAACCGGGGAAGATGGCAAAACGGGCGTTGCGCGCGCCGGTATACTCCTGCTTCTCGGCGTCCTTCATCCCAATGTGGGACAGCAGGCCGGTCAGCAGCGCGATATGGATTTCGCGGTACTCCGCCGGTTCGCTGTTCACCGGAATGCCCAACTCTTTCACCACCTGGCGAAGCTGGGTATAGATATCCTGCCACTCGCGCACGCGCAGGTAGTTGAGGAAATCCACCCGGCACTGGCGGCGGAACTGGTTCGAAGAGAGCGCCTTCTGCTGCTCGCCGAGGTAGTTCCACAGGTTCACGAAGGCGAGGAAATCGGACTCTTTGTCGTGGAAGCGACGGTGCTTTTCGTCCGAGGCCTGCTGTTTGTCCATCGGACGCTCGCGCGGATCCTGAATGGAGAGCGCCGAGGTAATGATCATCGCCTCGCGCACGCAGCCGTGCTTTTGCGCTTCCAGCACCATGCGCGCCAGACGCGGGTCGACCGGGAGCTGGCTGAGCTGGCGGCCCAGCGGCGTCAGCTTATAAACCGTCGCCTGCTCGTCGGTGGTAATCGCCCCGAGCTCTTCCAGCAGACGCACGCCGTCCTGAATGTTGCGTTTATCCGGCGCTTCGACGAACGGAAACGCCGCGATGTCGCCCAGCCCCAGGGCGGTCATCTGCAGGATAACGGACGCCAGGTTGGTGCGCAGAATTTCCGGGTCGGTAAACTCCGGGCGCGACAGGAAATCGTCTTCGGAATAGAGACGAATGCAGATCCCTTCCGACACGCGGCCGCAGCGGCCCTTACGCTGGTTAGCAGAAGCCTGAGAGACCGGCTCAATCGGCAGCCGCTGAACCTTGGTGCGGTAGCTGTAGCGGCTGATGCGCGCCGTGCCCGGGTCGATCACGTATTTAATGCCCGGCACGGTGAGCGAGGTTTCCGCCACGTTGGTCGCCAGGACGATGCGGCGTCCGCTGTGCGGCTGGAAGACGCGGTTCTGTTCGCTGTTGGACAGGCGGGCATACAGCGGCAGGATCTCGGTGTGGCGCAGGTCGCGCTTGCTGAGCGCATCGGCGGTGTCGCGGATTTCGCGCTCGCCGCTCATGAAGATCAGAATGTCGCCCGCGCTTTCGTTGCCCAGCTCGTCAACGGCGTCGAAGATGGCCTGCAGCTGGTCGCGCTCGGTATCGTCCGCCTCTTCTACAATCGGGCGATAGCGCACTTCAACCGGATACGTGCGTCCCGACACCTCAATAATCGGCGCATTGTTGAAGTGCTTCGAGAAGCGTTCCGGGTCGATGGTCGCGGAGGTGATGATAACTTTCAGATCCGGGCGACGCGGCAGCAGCTCTTTCAGGTAGCCGAGCAGGAAGTCGATGTTCAGGCTGCGCTCGTGCGCTTCGTCAATGATGATGGTGTCGTACTGCATCAGCAGGCGATCCTGCTGAATTTCCGCCAGCAGAATACCGTCGGTCATCAGCTTGACCATGGTGTTATCGCTCACGTGGTCGCTGAATCGCACCTTGTAGCCGATGCAGCCGCCCGGCTCCGTCTGCAGCTCTTCGGTAATACGGTTGGCAACGGTGCGCGCCGCCAGACGACGCGGCTGGGTATGGCCAATCAGGCCTTTGATCCCGCGGCCCAGCTCCATACAGATTTTCGGCAGCTGGGTGGTTTTCCCCGAACCGGTTTCACCCGCGACAATCACCACCTGGTGGTCGCGTACGGCCTCAAGAATGTCCTGTTTCTTCTGGCTGACGGGCAGGTTTTCCGGGTAGGTAATCGCCGGGCGCGCAGCTTCGCGCAGCACAACCTTCCCTGCCGCCTGTTCAATCTCTTTCGCCATCTCCTGGTAAATGGCCTGTTGAGCATCAGGATTTTTAACCTTCTTGACGCCGTGCAGACGGCGGGCGAAGCGCTGTTTGTCGCGCAGCGTCAGAGAATCGAGCTGTTGCAGGAGCATCGGGAAGGTGAATTTTTGTTGTTCTGTCATAGCGTTAAAGGGCAGTACACGCCCTGATAAACTCTCTTTTTAATGATTGCTATAGAGTACCACACTGACGCCTTTCGTGCCTTATTCAAAAAATTCGAACATAGGCTTCGATATATTGCGCTATCTCTGTGGCAGGATTGTGAATAGAGTGTCAACAAGCAACGGGGCAACCCCCTTCAATCAAATGCAACAACAGGAATCACCCATGAGCAAAGTATTAGTTTTGAAATCCAGTATTCTGGCAGGGTACTCTCAGTCTGGTCAGCTGTCTGATTACTTCGTTGAACAGTGGCGTGAACAGCATTCTGCTGACGAAATCACCGTGCGTGACCTGGCTGCAAACCCCATTCCTGTGCTTGATGGCGAGCTGGTTGGCGCGCTGCGCCCAAGCGATGCGCCGCTGAGCCCGCGTCAGCAGGAAGCGCTGGCCCTGTCCGACGAGCTGATTGCTGAGCTGCAGGCGCATGACGTCATCGTCATCAACGCCCCAATGTACAACTTCAACATCCCAACCCAGCTGAAGAACTACTTCGACCTGGTGGCGCGTGCTGGCGTAACCTTCCGTTACACCGAGAACGGCCCTGAAGGTCTGGTAAAAGGCAAACGCGCTATCGTGCTGACCAGCCGCGGCGGTATCCACAAAGATACCCCAACCGACCTGGTTGCGCCGTACCTGAGCCTGTTCCTGGGCTTCATCGGTATCACTGACGTGAACTTCGTGTTCGCGGAAGGTATCGCTTACGGTCCGGAAGTGGCGACCAAAGCGCAGACCGACGCGAAAGCCGCCATCGACAGCCTGGTAGCCGCGTAAGATTTCCCCCTCTCACCGCCCGGTGGGAGGGTTTTTCTTTTCCCCCGCATTTCGTTATCATCCGCTCCCACTCTCCAGCCGGGCGGCCTGATGTCTGCGATCATTGATTCTTTTATTGCCCCACCGTGTCACGATGACATTCAGATCCTCTGGCAGGATGAACATCTGCTGCTGATCGACAAGCCTTCCGGCCTGCTCAGCCTCTCAGGCAAAAATCCGCAAAACCTCGATTCCGTCCACTATCGTCTGGTTCAGGCGTTCCCGGGCTGCACGCTGGTGCACCGTCTGGATTTTGGCACGTCCGGGCTGATGGTGGTTGCGCGCAATAAGGCCATTAACGCGGCACTGTGCCAGCAGTTTAGCCAGCGCAGCGTGGAGAAAGTATACAGCGCCCTGCTTTGCGGCCACGTGGAAAATGATGAAGGGGTTATTGATGCACCGATTGCCAAAGACCCGGCGCTGTTTCCGCTGATGTCGATCTGCGCCATTACCGGTAAACCCGCCCGCTCCCGCTACAAGGTCGTGGAACGGTTTTATCAGGGGGCGGGATTACCGTTAACGCGGGTGAAACTGATCCCGGAGACCGGGCGAACCCATCAGTTGCGTATTCACTGCCAGCAGCTGGGGCATCCGATTCTGGGTTGCGATCTGTATGGCGGTCTTGACGTGCCGGGCGCTGAAAACGCGCCCCGGCTGATGCTGCATGCCAGCGAGCTGAATTTTATTCATCCCGCGAGCGGCGAGCCGGTTAACGCCCGCCACGCCGTCCCTTTCTAAATGTGGTTTACCACATCAAATCGTCAGGGATTTTGAAGTCCGCGTACGGATCGTCTTCGTCCTGCTCTTCCTGGCTGAGCGCGCTGTTTAACACGATGCTGTCGGCATCGCGCTGGGCAATTTTATCGGCCACTACCGCCGGGATAATCGCGTATTCACAGTCGCCGCTGGCGTTGATGACCAAGCGGGCAATCGCCAGACGGCCGTTGATCAGCTGAGCCTGGGTTTGCTTGTCCACCTCGATTTTTTTGATCAGATTACCGTCGGTGAAGTTAAAGGTAATGTTACCCCTTGAGACGGTGATGCGGTTCATCTCGATCAGTTGCTTCACCTGCGCCTTAAACTCTTTCGCCAGCACGGCCTGCTTCTGCTGCTCGCTCAGCAGCTTGTCACGCTCGATCTGCGCCTTCTTGTTCTCTTCTACCGCTTCCCGAGCCTCACGCGCCTGAACGCGTGATTTCTTTGCCGTGCGCTGCACTTTCGCCGCTTTCTTGCTGCTGACGAGGCCCGCTTTCAGCATCTGCTCTTGTAAGGTGAGTTTTGTCATGATTATTTCTAAACCGGTTGGAAATTTTGGGGATTATAGCGGGAATTGCAGAGCGTGTGCCAGAGAAGCAGGCATGGCGTTTTGCTGCCGGAGTCTGGTTCATTCTTCATGCAGCTTCTACGAATGGTAATGCGTGAATAGTGGTTAAAAATTACCAGGTCATTTTCTTAAAAAATGAGCCGTTCATAAATATGATGTGAGGTTTATATCTGTACCCACTACAGGCGTTAGTATATTCATAGCGCATTTCAGGAGACTGTAATTTACATTTTTTGTCTGCTTCTATTCACGATCAGCACTGAATTGTTAAAAATTCACTGTGTTCATCGGTTGATTTTTAAACTGTCGAGGCGGAGAATCCACACAAAAATAAAGGATAAGGATTTCATATGTTTCGACTCTACAGGTCACATGAATTAACACGGCGATTAGACCCTGAAGATTTTCAATATATTCTGACGCCTGCGGGCTCGCTGAGAGAGGCATGTATTTATTACGATCTTTCTTATGAAGCGAACGGTCACAGTCTTACTTTTGGTCTCCCCAAGAAAAAAT
The DNA here is from genome assembly GCF_000612205.1 of Enterobacter sp. 5-4. Taxonomy (NCBI): domain Bacteria; kingdom Pseudomonadati; phylum Pseudomonadota; class Gammaproteobacteria; order Enterobacterales; family Enterobacteriaceae; genus Enterobacter; species Enterobacter sp. 5-4. Next base: position 30,274 of record NZ_JFHW01000008.1, read on the forward strand.
ATAGCGTATCCCCACATCAAAGACCGTATGAACGCAGGTATCGCAGCGACGCAGATCCCATTTATGACGAAGTAAAACACGAGCTGAAAATTGGTTGGCTTGTTGGTGTGGATACCTCCAGGCGCTGGAGCAGCGACCGGAACCCGTTTTATATCGACAATAACGGCGAGCTAATTTTTACCCCTACTTCCTCATCGTGGCATGCATGGTATAAGGACGAAATCCTGAGTGCCTACCGGCACGTTATTGCCGATCGGCAAGGCAGGAAGCCCGCTCCTACTCAACGGATGCATTATGATTATTACGCGCCAACCTCTGCACCGTCGGAGAAAACGCTGAACAGTAAAGCTGTGGGTCGTCTGCTCGCCGCTGGTGGTATTTATAACGGCAATATTACAGGGTTTCAAGAAACCGCGCTGCAGCTTGGCGGAGATGCTCCAGCAGGTTATGAGCAAGTCATGAACAACAAAGGGTTAATCATTGCGAGCGCCTCCGTTGCGGCAGGATTAACAATGGGCAGGTTAAATCCTTTAAGCGAAATAGATGAAATATCGGGGCTCAGTAAAATACCAGCATTTGAGAGCCCATATGTAAAAGGTTTCACCTCTCAGAGCGGCACACTAGTGAATGCTGAACACGCGGTTGTCGACCCGAAAAAACTCGCGGCTTATGCTTTAGATTCAACACATCCTACTGGAGGACACAAAGCCCGAGTGTTTGAGTCAGCGCTGGGATACAACCCAACTAATGCAGATGTTTTAGCCGCAAGAATTCAGGACGGCGTATTATTGGCCCCAGCAAAAGTTTTGCAGGCAAATAGTTACGGTCAAACAATGGCTGTCGAAATGCCCATTTTAGGCGTCAACGGTGAAACAGCAATCGTGCGTACTGGCTGGATGTATGAAACAGACGCGTTAGTTCCTCGCCTGACAACCCTATTCGTTAAATGAGAAAATACAAATGAAAAGAGCCGAATTAGACGTTGTGGTTTTAGGAGAGGATTTACCGAATGAAGGGCTGGTAAAAGGGACTATTGGTACGATTGTTATGGTTTTCAATACCCCGACGCTGGCCTATCTTGTCGAGTTTTGCGACGAAGAAGGAAGAACAATAGCAATGCCTGCTTTGCTTCCCGCTCAGTTGAAGAGTTATTTCACCCCAAATATCCTTAAAACATTGCTGGTTGACAATAATTTCCCCGTAGCGAACCCAGTAGATCCAGACGTAATAGCAGATTTGATGCGCAACGCCGCCCCTGCTGAATGGGATGCTCAGAAGAGAAGAGTTTACGAGGATATCCAACGCCTGATGATTAACCGGCTGGACTACTCTGGTATGTTCGAAATCATGGATGGACTTGAGTATAACGGTTTGACGCTGTACAGCCTGGCGCAGGCGGAAAACGGTGAACCCGTATGGTCGAATATCTACATTCGAAACGTTGAAATACGTGACAACGATATCTATGTTGATCCAAACCTTACTGACAAGGTACTCATTGGTGAAGATGCTATGTCCGTGTTTGCCTACAACTTCAAAGATGACTGTTTCGAGATCCGTGATAAGGCATCGACCGAATTTGCCATTGAATCACATGTTAACTTCAGCGAAATGTTGTCCGCGCTGATTGATACAATGAACTGAAATCCGCAACATCCATTGCTGGTTGTAATTGCAACCAGCCTATTTCTTCCCAGCGCCGCCTGAACAATCACGAAGCAGATAACCATCGCAGTCCGTTCATGAACTTCCCTCATGTTGCATTGAAATTAAGTCACTTCCCCTGCGCCACGGGCTCAGGCATAAATTATGCATTGGTAACTTCTTAGCAACATGAACTTAGGATGCATAACCACAATGAGCAAAGCTTTCACATATACCCTTAAGCGCAGTTGCTTCGATGAGAATTACAACCCGTCAGAAAATACGCGTACGACCACCAACTTCGCCAACCTGGCGCGCGGGGAAAAACGTCAGGAAAACCTGCGCAATACGCTGGTGATGATCAACAACCGCTTTAATGCCTTAGCGCGCTGGGATAACCCAAACGCCGATCGCTATGCGGTTGAACTGGAAATCATCTCTGTCGATTTGAATATTGGCGCGGAAAAGCCGTTCCCGGCCATTGAGATACTGCAAACCACCATTGTCGACAAGAAAAACAACCAGCGTATCCCTGGCATCGTCGGGAATAACTTCTCGTCTTACGTGCGGGATTATGATTTCAGCGTGCTGCTGCTGGAGCACAACAAGAACCAGCAGCACTTCAGCATTCCGGAAAAATTTGGCGAACTGCACGGCAATATCTTCCGCCATTTTGTGAATTCACCTGAATACAAAGAGAACTTCACAAAAGGACCGGTGATTTGCCTGAGCGTCTCCAGCAAAGATACCTATCGCCGCACCGGTAACCAGCACCCCGTGCTGGGCGTTGAGTACCAGCCGGATGGCGAATCGCTTACGGAGCAGTACTTCGCGAAGATGGGCCTGAGCGTGCGTTACTTCATGCCGGAACACAGCGTGGCGCCGTTCGCGTTCTTCTTTACCGGGGATTTGCTGAGTGATTACACCGACCTCGAACTGATCGCCACCATCAGCACGATGGAGACGTTCCAGAAGATTTATCGCCCGGAAATTTATAACGCCAACTCGGCGGCGGGACTGTGCTACCGACCGGATCTGAACCAGCAGGATCACTCCTTAACCAAAATTGTGTATGACCGGGAAGAGCGAAGCCGTCTGGCGATTGAACAGGGTCGGTTTACCGAAGAGTACTTTATTAAGCCTTACAAACACATTCTTGAGCAGTGGTCTGATAACTACACGCTTTAATACATTAAAAAAGGTCTTTTATTATGAAAACATTGCTCCCGACTTCAACGGCTGGCAGCCTGCCAAAGCCGACCTGGCTTGCGCAACCTGAGACGCTCTGGTCACCGTGGAAGTTACAGGATCAGGAACTGCTGGCAGGCAAGCAGGATGCGCTGCGCCTGTCTCTGGATGAGCAGATCCGCGCGGGAATCGATATCGTCAGCGACGGGGAACAGACCCGCCAGCACTTCGTCACCACCTTTATTGAACACCTGAGCGGCGTCGATTTTGAGAACCGCCAGACGGTGCGCATTCGTAACCGCTATGACGCCAGCGTGCCGACCGTGGTTTCCGCGGTTGCGCGTCAGAAACCGGTCTTCGTCGACGATGCAAAGTACCTGCGCCAGCTCACGGACAAGCCGATCAAATGGGCCCTGCCGGGGCCGATGACCATGATCGACACCCTGTATGACGCGCACTATAAAAGCCGCGAAAAGCTGGCCTGGGAATTCGCCAAAATCCTCAACCAGGAAGCGCGAGAGCTAGAGGCCGCAGGCGTGGACATTATCCAGTTCGATGAACCGGCGTTTAACGTCTTTTTTGATGAGGTCAACGAATGGGGCATCGCCGCGCTGGAGCGCGCCATTGAAGGGCTGAAGTGCGAAACCGCGGTCCACATCTGCTACGGCTACGGCATCAAGGCCAATACCGACTGGAAAAAGACGCTCGGCTCGGAGTGGCGCCAGTACGAAGAGGCCTTCCCTAAGCTGCAGACCTCTAACATCGACATCATCTCCCTGGAGTGCCACAACTCCCGCGTGCCGATGGATCTGCTGGAGCTGATCCGCGGTAAAAAAGTGATGGTTGGGGCGATCGACGTGGCAACCAACACGGTTGAAACGCCGGAGGAAGTGGCCGATACGCTGCGAAAAGCGCTGCAGTTTGTCGACGCCGACAAGCTGTACCCGTCAACCAACTGCGGCATGGCGCCCCTCTCCCGTCAGGTTGCCAACGGCAAGCTTAAAGCACTCAGCGCTGGCGCAGAAATTATCCGCCAGGAGCTTGGCGCGTAATCCCCTTACGCTGCCAGTACGGCGGCGTACCAAAGCGCTCGACGTAATAATCAATCACCGCCCTGACGTTCAGGGGCGGATGTCGGGCATCAGGGTAGATCGCCGCGATAGCCTGTTGTTCCGTAGTGATGGCGCACTCCAGCGCGGGCAGGAGCGGAATCAGCTCACCGCGCTGGAGCGGCTCGCTCACCAGCCAGTCCGGAAACAGCACAATCCCCATCCCGCCAAGCGCCGCAGCCAGCAACGCTTCCGCATTATTCGAGGTCATCAATGGCGTCACGGGATAGTGTGTCCACGCCTCACCCGCCCTGCGCAACAGCCAGCGGTTAGGCCCTGACGATCCGCGATACACCAGGCAATGATGGCGGTTCAGATCGTCCGGCACTTCTGGCGCACCGTGTTTACGCACGTAGTCTGGCGACGCGGCCAGATGGTACACCTGCTGCCCAAACACCCGCGCGCGAAACGACGAGTCCGTCAGCACGCCAATGCGGAAGATAAGGTCTGCCGCATCCCGGTGGGGGTCAATGAAATCATCGGTCAGCGTCAGCTCTACGCTCAGGCGAGGATAGCGTGCCGACAGGCCGGGAAGTCCTGGGGCTATGTGCTTCTGGCCGAAAAACACCGGTCCGTTAATGCGGATCGCACCGGACGGCTCCACCGCACGCGCGTCCAGCTCCCGGCGCGCCTCTTCCAGGTTTTCCGCCATTGACCGGGCATAGCGAATAAACAGATGACCGCTTTCCGTGGGAATGACGGCCCGCGTATTGCGATAGAAAAGCTGCTGCCCGAGCGCATCCTCGAGCTGGTGGATCACGCGCGATATCTGCGAGGCCGATATCCCCTGCCGCCGCGCCACGACGGAGAAGTTCTGCGCTTCATACACGTCGATAAAGATCAGCAGCGCGCGGATGTTGATGTTGCTGGCGTCAACCATTAATGCATATCCTGCAAAGGTGTTTGCAGCATTATGGCATTTTTCTCATTGCACAACCCACGTAATCTTCTTCGCCTGAAAACGGAGGAAGAAGAATGCAGTTGGTTTTGATTTTACTGGTGATTGCTGGCGGGATGGGCCTCTCCGTCGAGGCGGGACTGCTGGGCCCCCTGGGGGGAAAAGTCGGGGATTTATGGGCGACGTTCAGCATTTTTGGCGTCGGCGCCGCGCTGACGTTTTTGCTGATGCTGTTTTTCAGCCCGCGCAACAGCCCGTCGTTTTTCGCACAGCCCGGCTGGCAGCTCCTCGGCGGGGTGCTGGGTCCGATCTACGTCGTCATACTGACGCTCGCCACGCCGACTATCGGCATCGCGCTGACGATGATTGGCATTCTGGCAGGTCAGGTTTTTAAAAGCCTGATCATTGACCACTTTGGCCTGCTGGGTACGCCGCACAGGAAGATAAACGCAAGACGCATCGTGGCGCTGGTTTTTATTATTGCCGCACTGGTACTGGTCGCAAAGGGGTAAACACATGACACTGATGATGATAATTCTGGCCATCTGCGGCGGCGCGACGCTGAGCATACAGGCCGCAATTAATGGGCAGCTCGGCAGCAGCGTGGGCGTTTTCAAGAGCGCGTTTCTAACGTTTTCCGTCGGCGCGCTGGTGACCGCCCTGCTCATTTTCTTCTTTGAGCCTAAGCAGGCGGTCACGCTGCTGGACGTGCCGAAATGGCAGCTCCTCGGGGCGATGTTTGGCGTGCCCTATATCGTGATAATGGTGCTCGCCGTACAGCGGATCGGCACCGCTGTCGCCACGGTGGCGGTGATATTCGGCCAGCTCGCCATGAGTATGCTGATTGATAACTTTGGCTGGCTGGGCAATCCCGCCATTTCGTTTTCACCGAGCCGTCTGAGCGCGCTGGTATGCCTGGGGATTGCCCTGTACTTCATCTACTCCAGCAGCAAAACCGGCAGCGTCCGCGACTAAGCTGAAGTCTTACGGGTAAAGAACAGCGTTACCGTGGCGACGGTGACGCCCAGTTTCTTCATCTCGGTTTTATTAAACAGATGGTTCTCATCCTGCAGGTACATCCAGTCGTCAAAGTTCAGTAGCCAGGTGCTGCCGTTGGCCTTCACGTTCATGCTGTAATGCCAGTTGAACGCGTTGCCGGCGGCCTGCCCCGTTGCTACCCCTTCAATATCCCCCGCCGTGCCTTCGTAGCGATCGTTCCCCACGCGGCGGATATGCCAGACCCGCTGCTGCTTCTCACCGTCGTCATAAACGAAGTGCTCGTTCAGCGTCAGCGTATCGCCGATAACGTCCCCGGCAATCTCAACGTGAAAGCGGCGGATCTGCTTGCCGCTGCGATCCTGTACCATCCCCCACGCTTCGGTTTTGCCCTGGAAGTAATGGAAGATATCCAGCCGCGGCTGCTGCTGGCGATACTCGGTCACCTCCGTGCTACAGCCTGCCAGCAGCATCGTCAATGCCAGCGCCATCATCAGGATACGTTTCATTTTTGGCCTCCGATTAACTGCTGACGCAGCTCAGGGTATTGCGTACGAGGGTCGAGCCAGATGGCCAGGAAGCGGGTGCTGAACGCTTCTGACTGACGCGGTCCGAGTGGAATAAAGGCTTTTTGCGCCGCTGACGCGCGATACCAGAACTGCCCCTGCCCGTCGTCGAGCACAAACGCCAGCTGTGCGCCCGGCCGGACATCCGGCCACAGAGAGCGCAGCATCTGTAACCAGGCTTCGCTTCGGGGTTCCCGTTGCAGGATCCCCTGCGCCTGCCACTGGTCGCGGGTCGCCTCGACCAGCTCATCGCGATCGATATCGCGCGCATAGGTAATAATCAGCGCCTGATCCTGGTTCTCCCGACCGTAACGCCCGTCCGGCGTACGCAGCTGGGAGGTATAGACGGTGAATGGCCCCCAGGTGAGCGTGGCATCACCCACCTTCCGCCACGCCAGCCAGTCGGCGGCCTGAGCAACAGGAACAACCAGCGTCAGACAAAGCAACAAAACCGCAGCTCTCATTTTTGTCTCCCCATCAGCAGGTGGAAAAACAGCATCAACACCAGCCAGCCCGGCGCCATCCAGCTGATGACGATAAAGGTCGGCTCCAGAAACGTGATGGCACCCAGCCGCTCGCCAATCAGGTACGCCACCGGCCCTCCCACGGCGGCCAGCAGGGTGAGCAGCCAGCCGGGCAACGTGGTGGTGCGCGTAAGCTGCGTCCAGACGGTGGCGAACATCAGCCATAATGCCACCATCCATAGCGGCATCAGGGCATCACCCGTGAAGGCGATCAGCCCCGTCAGCGCCCAGAGCGTATCCAGCAAACTGCCCGCCGCGGCCAGCCCAATGGCGTAAAAACGGTATACAGACGGCAAGAGCAGGCACGCCAGGATCGCCAGCGCGAGCCAGATAATCAGGCCCTGTTCGCGAAAGAGCACCACCAGCGCCCAGTAGAGATCGAACGCGACGGCCAGCAGGAAGACCTGAAGATATCGTCTCATACGCGCTCTGCGGTCAGCTGCACCACGCTGATGGTGCGGGCGTTAAACCCGGCTTCACAGTAGCCAAAGTAATAAAGCCACATGCGGCGGAACCGCTCATCAAAGCCGAGCTTTTCAATCTCCTGCCAGGCGTGGACAAAGCGCTGCCGCCAGTGCGCCAGCGTGCGGGCGTAGTCCGGCCCCATGTCGAAGAGATTGCGCACCACGAAATCGGTGTGGCGCGTCATCAGCTCGTTCATCGCGGTGATGCTCGGCAGGAAGCCGCCGGGGAAAATGTAGCGCTGAATAAAATCGACGCTTTTGCTGTAGTCGCGATAGCGCTGGTCCTGAATGGTGATGGCCTGAATCGCCATTCGTCCCCCCGGGCGCAGCCGCGCCTGACAGGTCCGGAAGAATGTAGGCAGATAGCGTTGCCCGACGGCTTCAATCATCTCTATTGAGACCAGCTTGTCGTACTGCCCGGTGAGGTCGCGATAGTCGCAGAGCAGCACCTCAACACGATCCTGCAACCCGGCGCGGGCGATCCGCTCGGTTGCCCAGACGTATTGCTCCTGCGACAGCGTGGTGGTAGTCACCCGACAGCCATAATGACGGGCCGCGTATTCCGCCATCGCCCCCCAGCCGGTGCCGATTTCCAGCAGGTGGTCGGCCTCGCTAAGCGCCAGCTGGTCGCACAGGCGCGCCATTTTGGCCTGCTGAGCCGTCGTGAGATCCTGCTCGTCTGCGGTAAAGAGCGCGCTGGAGTAAAGCAGTTCCCTGTCCAGAAAATGGGCATAGAAGGTGTTGCCCAGGTCGTAATGGGCGGCAATATTTTCACGCGCCTGCGCGCGGGAGTTACGCCGCGTCCAGTGGCGAAAACGCTCCAGCGGTCGGCCAAGCAGCCGGAACCCTTTCTCAAGACGGCCAAGCACCTCGCCGTTGAGGGCAAGGATTTGCAGAAGCGGCGTGAGCTGCGCGGTTTCCCATTCGCCGTCCATCCAGGCTTCAGCGGCGGCAAGGCTCCCGCCCGTTAAGACGCGCCAGTAGACGGCGGGCGTGAGGATCTGCACGTCGGCGTGCAGCGTGGAGGATGGCTCGCCAAAATGGAAGGTCTGCGCCCCTTCACGCAGGGTGAGCGAACCACCGCGGATGCCGCTTAACAGACGAAACAGCAGCCATCGCGCGAGGCGGACGTTGCGCGGGATATCGGGTTCTAACGCAAAGACGGGATCGGTCATGAGCGTTCACTCCTGCTGACGGGATGGTTATACAGCGGCACGCGCTTGAGCCACAGCCTCAGCGCCTGCCAGTAAATGGCGAAAACGGTTTTCAGGGTCATAAGCGGGATGCGCAGCAGCAGCGCGCGCAGTGCCGGACGGGTCAGCGGCTCCCGGCGCAGGGCGAGCGTGGCGTCGAACACCTTCGCTTCCTGATGATTTTCAATGTGCATATGCAGCGTGTTATCCGGATCGTTGAAGCGCCAGTGGTAGATCATGTCCATCGGGTTGAAGGGGGAAACGTGAAACGCTTTTTCCGTGGGCTGGGCATGTTGCCCGTCGACCGCGTAATAATGACGCTCGTTCCACGGCGTGTTGCGAACCTCCGCCAGTACCCAGCGCAGAGTCCCCTTCCCGTCATAGCAGTAGTAAAAGTTGACCGGGTTAAAATGGAACCCGAAATACCGCAACTGCGTCAGAAGCATGACCCGCCCGTCCGGCCGTTCCCCGGTCAGGCTCTCCAGCCTGCTGAGCACGTTCTCTTTGAGCGGCGTGCCGAGCGGATAGTCCGCGTCGTGGAACGCGGCGGCGGCAAAGCGATTGCGGCGCACGCCGACGGACGCCAGCAGCGGCAGCTCATCAAGATCCAGCCAGGCCATAAAGACTCTGTAGCGAAATTCATGGGTTTTCGGCTGAAGGCGGCGGTGGCGCAATACGCCGTGATAGAGGCAGCTGTTCATCTCAGTTCCCCTCTCCGGCCGCTATCGCGTTGACCACGTCCAGCGCGCTGCGCACGCCGTCTTCATGAAAACCGTTGTACCAATAGGCTCCGCAGAACCAGCTCCGCTGGTGACCGTTGATCTCGCCGCGCCGCGCCTGCGCCCGCCAGCTTTGCGGGTTAAACAGCGGATGCTCATAAACGAAGCGTTGCAGAACGAAGCGCTCATCCACCGGCGCGTCCGGGTTCAGGGTGACGCAGAACAGCGGGCTGCCCGCAGGCAGCCCCTGCAGAATGTTCATGTTGTAGGTCACACAGGCGCTGGCCTGCGCCTGCGCGCTCAGCCGGTAATTCCAGCTCGCCCAGGCGCGCGGCCGCACCGGCAGCCAGCGCGGGTCGCTGTGCAACACCACCTCGTTGCGCTGCCAGCCGATATCGCCCAGCACCTCGCGCTCTGCGGAGGTCGGGTCGTCAAGCATCGCCAGAGCACTGCCGGAGTGGCAGGCAAATATCACCTGGTCGAAGGAATGGCTGCCGTTTTCAAGCTGGAGCGTGACCCCGTCCTCGTGGCGGCTCACCCGCTGAACCGGTGAATTGAGATGCAGCGTCAGCCGATCGCCCAGTTTGTCCAGCATCGCGCGGATATACTCTCGCGAGCCGCCCGGCACCACGTACCACTGCGGGCGATGGGTGATATCCAGCAGACCGTGGTTTTGGAAGAAACGTAAAAAAAGCGGCAGCGGGAAACGCTTCATCTCCTGCAGCGAGGATGACCAGATAGCGGCCCCCATCGGCAGAATATAGTGGCGCGCAAAAAACGGCGTAAAGCCGTGCTGGTCCAGAAACGTCTGCAGCGTGGCGTTCGGGTCCACTTCCCCGTCCAGCGCCTGTTTTGCCAGACGATTGAAGCGGACGATTTCACCGAGCAGCCGCCAGAATGTCGGATTGACGAGATTTCGGCGCTGGGCAAACAGCGACGTCAGGGTGTGGCCGTTGTATTCCAGCCCCGTCTCGGGGTTGTGTACTGAAAAGCTCATCTGGGTTTTTTGCCCGCTGATACCCAGCTCGCTGAGCAGGCCCATAAAGCGCGGATAGGTGCGGTCGTTGTAGACGATAAACCCGGTATCGATCGCGTATGTGCCCTGTGGCGTCGTCACGTCAACCGTTGCGGTATGGCCGCCCGGTGTGGATCCCGCTTCAAACAGGGTCACCTGATGGTGCCCTGCCAGTCGCCAGGCGCACGTCAGCCCGGCAATGCCGCTGCCGATAATTGCAATGTTCATGAACGCACCATCCTGCGCAGCAGCGTGCGCTGAAGAAAAGCAGGCAGCCCTGAGAGCAGCCGCAAAATGAAGCCAAATCCGGCAGGAAACGCGATGTGCATTTTCCCGGCCGCCAGCCCGATACGGATCGCCTTCACCGCCTCATCGACGGTCACCCGACCCGGCATGGCAAAATCATTTTTTCGCGTCAGGGGCGTATCGACGAAGCCCGGAGAGACAACCGTAACGGTAATCCCTTTTGGCTCCCAGTCCAGGCGCAGGCTTTCGGCAAACCAGCTCAGCGCCGCTTTGGACGCACCGTAGGCCTCTGCGCGGGGGAAAGGCAGCCAGTGGGCCATCGAGCTCACCAGCACCACGCGGTTGCCTCGAACCAGCTGCGGCTGCAGCGCCTCAAGGCAGTTCACCGGCCCGAGGAAATTGGTGTTCATGACCCGCTCCACCAGCGCTGCATCCACCACGCCACCGTCGAGGTATTCGCAGGTACCGGCGCAGAGAATAATCAAATCGGCGTAGCTGCCGGTCAGCGCCTGTCGGCAGGCCTCCCGGTCCGTCATATCGAACAGGCGAACGGTGAGATTGGGGCAGGTCTGATGCAGCGCTTCCAGACGCGCCGGATCGCGCCCGCAGGCAATCACATGATAGCCGTCAGCGGAGAAGGATTTCGCCAGCCCGGCGCCAATGCCCGAACTTGCACCGGTAATCAGTACCGTCTTCATGATTTGACCCTCCGCTTCACGCCGCGTACCGCCCAGCCCAGCAGAGGAAGATGTTCGTAGATCATCTCTCCCGCATCGTAGTAGTCGCGCTGGTGGGTGATGAGATCGTTTTCCGTCTCCACCACCGAGCACCCCGGCAGATCGAGCGGTTCGCCTCCGGCAATGCGCGGATGCGACCAGTGCATCACCCAGGTGACAACAAACCGGTTCCCGCTGCAGAGCGGCGGGTCGATAGAAAAACGGCAGTTCTCGACGTTGGCCAGCAGATGGGTGAAATAGCGCTGAAGCGCAAAGATACCGTCGTGCTCGCCGAACGGATCGACAAGCGTGGCATTTGAATGGTAAAGCCCGACCAGCGCGGACGGCGGCTGGCTATCCAGTGCGGCGTAGTACTCAACAAACCGACTCACGACAGAGGGCAAAGTGCTCATGGGTCACATCCTGGCTGTAAACAACGTGGCGTAATCGCATACTTAAAACTTACACAATTAACGTTATTTGTCCAAGTTTGTGCAAATTTATTTTTTATTAACCATAAATATCAACAACTTGATAACTCAATCATTTGACGGTTTTGTCGACCGGGTAAGGCGTAGCCGCCACCCGGCTTTCACTTTCAGGTTATCCTTAAGGCAAATTCAGCGGTCATCTTCCAGGCTTATCCTTTTTATTCATAAGGATGCCTGACATGAAACGTTTCTTTCTCTCCCTCTTCTCAAGCCCGGAATCCTTACTGCAGGTGATGAGTCAGCAGGAAATTATTGAAGCCGTGGAAGATGGCGACCGCATCATTATCGACCAGGACGGGAACGCCTCGGTGAACTACAAGAGCAACGAGGTGCGGCAGGACTTTCTGCGTCACGTTAACGCGCTGAAGAGGGCCTGATATGGGAACGGCGATATTTATGGTGCTGATGGTCTGCGGGTACTGGTACACCAGCCGCGACCTGTCGACCCGCTTTAAAATCAAGCGTTCCTTTGGCTGGGACGTCTATTTTCTCGTTGCGCTTTACGGCTGTATTTTCGTTCTGCAGGGGGTGATTGCTACGGGGCTGCTCTGGCTGCTGCTGCTCACCCTTTCTGCCGCCAACAACGCTTTCCACTTTGCCTCACCGAAATACACCGACTGGCAAATCGACTTTATGAACTGGAGTTTTTTAGGCATTCAGGCACCGGTGGTGGTGATGCTGGCGTTTGCCATTCTGTTTTGCCTCTACCGCTCTAACTGGGCAGGCAGCGCCAGGCTGGACGGTGAGAGTCGGAAAAAGCTCTACAAACGGCTTGCGCAGGCGAGCGGGATTGAACAACTGCTCTATCAGTGTATGGAGCAAGGCGAGCTGGCGCAGGTCACGCTCCGCTCGAGGCGGATATACGTGGGTATGATCCACACCGCAACGCTGGAATATGAAAAAACGGCCAATATCGTGCTGATCCCGATGTTGAGCGGGTACCGGGATGCGAAGACGATGAACCTGCGCATCGAGAATAATTACAGCCGGTGGTATGCGGAGCATGACATTACGCTCGACTCGGAACCCCGCAGCGCCATGTCATTCCGCAAGGTGATTTTACTCAATCAGATTGAGAGCATCTCGCTGTTCGATCCCGCTAGCGCCAGCGCGCTGTCGCTGGCACAGCGGGACGAGAGCCCTGGCCCTAAAGAGACATCCCCATAATTTTGAGTATGCTCTGCTGTGAGGCTGTTTCAAAAAGGACGTTCTTAATGCAGAGCATGCCCTGCTTCTGGTAGAACCGGTACGCTCCTGCGTTCTGCTCAAGCACTTCCAGCCAGAGAGAGTCCTTTCCCCTGCTCCGGGCCATGTCGATAATTTTATTGAACATGTCCTGACCATAGTGCTTGCCGGTCTCGGCAGGATCGAGGTAGAGCTTGTTGAGGAGAACGCCCCTCTTGTCCGTTTCCGGAAGCATGGCGTCCCAGGTCACTTTTATGAATCCCACTGGCCGATCGGTTTCTGCCACAAACCAGGAAACATGGCTCTCGGTCAGGCTCTGCTCAATGACGGAGGGGGCATACTCGGCGTCCAGAAAAGCCGTCATCTCGGCGTCTGATACCCACAAATGCTGAAAATGCGCGGGATAGATACGATATCCTAACTCGCTTAATAGCGTTGAATCGGCCCCGGTGGCCTGTCGAATTCGAAGCGTCATGGAAGGTATCCCGCGTAATCACCCGCGTTGGGCATGTTGATAGAGATCCCAGCGGTTGCCGTACATATCTTCAAACACCACCACCGTACCGTACTCTTCCTCACGAGGTTCTTCACAAAAATGAACGCCTTTTGCCTTCATGGCATGGTAATCGCGCCAAAAATCATCCGTCTGAAGGAACAGGAATACTCGGCCACCGCATTGATTACCGATAAAACCTTCCTGCCTCTCGTTAGACGCACGAGCCAGCAAAATATTGCAGTCGCTTTCCGGGTTGGGCGAGACGACCACCCAGCGTTTACCCGGTTGCGGCGTATCCTCTACGAGGGTAAACCCCAGCTTGTCTGTGTAGTACTCAATGGCGCGATCGTAGTCATCAACCACAATAGCCACGCAGCCGAGGCATCGTTTCTGTGTTCTCATTTCCGTTACCTTTACTCTAAATGGTTATGCTCAGCGCTTTTCCACTGAATACGCGCACATAAAAACAGCGATCGCATGCGTAACCCGACGAGCAATTTCTTCATCAGATAAGCTTTTTCTGGCGCCAAGCTTTATCTCAAGGCTTGTCATCCCGAGCCACAACCCGGCCAGGTCGTCAGCCGCTTCGCGCGGGGAGCACGCGATCAGTAAGCCCTTTTCAACGGCTTCACCGATAATTGTCTCCAGCATCTGCTGCGCCCTGCCGGGACCTGCCGCATAAAAACGCGCGGGTAACTCCGGATGACGAATAGCGGCGGAGGCAATTAAGCGGTCCCAGCCCGTCAGCTCGCGCTGGTTGATGAAGCGGACAAAACGGTTGCCAAACGCGGTTAAGACCTCGGTCAACGACAGATGATGCCGCTCGGAAAAATCACTGTCACTGATGGTCAGATCCGATTCCTTACGGAGTACGGCCTCAACAAGCAGGTCTTTATCCGCGAAATTGGCATAAAGCGTGGCTTTTGCCACCCCGGCAACGCGGGCAATTTCTTCCGTCGTGACATCGAGGCCTTTCTCGAGAAACAGGCTTCTTGCGGCCTGCAGTATCGCCTGCTCCTTTGACGGATCTTTTGGGCGGCCTTTCTGCCGAACCTTTTCTCTCATCGTTTACGACCTGACAAAAGCATGCTCATCATGAGCCCCCCGATAACGGTTATGTGTTCAAGCGCGATATGAAACTCCTGGGTGCGCTGGGGCTCGCTAAATTTCCAGAATGGATGCCCCACCGGAATGGTGAGTAATGTAAACACAATCAGCATTGCCGATCCAATCCATCCGTAGCCGGCAAAATTCGAAATCACCAGAGCAGAGCCTACAAGCTGACAGAGAATGGTGCCTGTCGCGAATAAGACGGGCCAGGGGAGACCCACATCCACCATTTCCAGCACAATCTCTCCAAAGTTGAACAACCCATAAAAGCCTGCCATCCAGAAGAAAAAGGTCAATAAAATTCTTGAAAGACAGAGTGTTGTGATAGATGACGTGATTTTTGACACTGAATTATCTCTTTGATCATTTAAAAGACTGGCTAGTCTACTTATTAATTAACAGACCGACAAGTCTGATAAGTGCGATCACCGCCCTGACACTCCAAAACGGGTGGGTGAACATCAGTGTGAGAACGCGCTAGTCTGCCTCTGGTGAATGGATGGTGAGCGATGAAGACATATGGAAATTATTTTGATGCGCCACGGCGAACCCGAATACAGGGGCGCCGGAAAGGTGTCGTACAGGGAAATGGTGGGATGGATCGACAGCTATAACCGCTCTTCAACGGGCCGCGACAGACCTTCGGAGATGGCTCAAATCCTCGCGTACCGCGCACTGACGTTTCTCAGCAGCCCTCTCCCGCGAGCCCTTTCATCGTTGAAAACGCTGGGGTGTGAACCGGGCTTAATTGATGAGGTTTTTCGGGAAGCAGAGCTGCCGGTGTTCCGTATTCCGGGGTTCCGGCTATCGCCTTTTTACTGGGCAGCGCTGTTTCGCGTTCTTTGGCTCTGCGGCCTGTCTGGCGAGTCAGAGCGCGTAAGCGCCGCAAAAGAACGTGCCGTTAAGGCGGCAGAAATCCTGGTGAATGTAGCGAAGGACTCTGACGGCCCCGTCTTGCTCATGGGGCACGGGGTCATCAACCGGTTCATTGCAAAAGAACTGACCGCATCAGGCTGGAAAGAACAGACTCGTCCGGGTAAGGGGTACTGGGGAGCGGGGGTTTACAGCATGGTATAGCGGCACATGCTGAGGCCGAGGATTGTTCATCCTCGGCGCACGCCAGCCGACTGTTATTCGCAAATGCTGAATGCACCTGTCAGCCTTCGTCTGGAGGACTAAGGGGATCCTCGCTAGCCCCCGATTAAGTCTGCCAGCGCCCTCTTCAACGACGCGATGACCTCATCCGTCTCCATGCCCATCTGCGCATGAATAATGGCGCCGTCAATGAGCAGCATGATTTCATTGACGACGCGCTCATCCGCAATCTTTGTCAGCAACGCAATAATGTTCTTTGTTTCGATTTTATGATCGCGGCATATCGCTTTTATTTCGCTTTCAATATCTTCGGATTTGGCTTCGGCGCTGGCATTAATAAACGCACAGCCGTGAAACTCAGGCGAAATAAACCATTCATAAAGGGTAGCCGATAGAGCGTCCGCAGGCGTCTGGCCTTCAACGAGATGTCGACGAAGCGTGGCCTCAAACCAGTTAATCCATATTTCATGTCGATAGTGTAAATAGGCGAGAATAAGCAAGCTCTTACTCGGAAAATGGCGATAAAACGTCACCTTCGTCACTTTCGCCTCTTTAATCAGCGTATCCACCCCCGTCGCTCTGAAGCCTGTGGAATAAAACAGATCGTGCGCCGTCAGTAATATTTTATCCCTGACGCTTATTTTTTTATCGTTGCTTTCGAATTCTGCTTTCATTTGTCGATGGCCTCAAAACGGATGTTGACAGCGTTATTTTTCAGGCATAGATTAGCGCAAGTAGACAGATCTGTCTACATAATCACATAACGAGGTAATTGCCATGAACACACGTCCTCCCTTACCGCCCTTCACACGTGAAAGCGCTATTGAAAAAGTCAGGCTGGCAGAAGATGGCTGGAACAGCCGCGATCCGGCGAACGTTGCGCTGGCCTATACGCTCGATACCCAATGGCGCAACCGTGCAGAATTCGCCACCAACAGGGAGGAAGCGCAGGCGTTCCTGGCGCGGAAATGGAAAAAAGAGCTGGAATATCGTCTGATTAAAGAGCTGTGGGCCTTTACGGATAACCGCATCGCGGTCCGCTATGCCTATGAATGGCATGATGATTCAGGAAACTGGTTCCGCTCGTACGGCAACGAAAACTGGGAGTTCGCACCGGACGGCTTGATGAAGCGCCGCTTTGCCTGCGTTAACGATATGCCGATAAAAGAATCCGAGCGACTGTTCCACTGGCCGTTGGGCAGACGCCCGGACGATCACCCCTCGCTGAGCGATCTGGGGTTATAGGATTTTCGCATTACTCCGGGCCGCCCCGGAGTGATGACTTTACAGCGAGCCCAGCTGTTTCATCAGCGTCAGGTTGTCCTCAATATGCCAGTTCGCTGCAATTTTACCGTCACGGATTGCATAGATATCCGTGGCAATAAAATCTATTTTCTGCCCCTTTCCTTTCAGCCTGCCAAATGTCCCGGTGAATGTGCCGTAAAAATGTAAATGTGAGACCACGCGGTCGCCTGAAATAATCATCTGCTCAACGTCGCAGCGCAAATCGGGCACGGCCGTGCGAAACGCCCGCGAGGCTAAAATAGCGCCTTCCGGCCCCTGCTTACGGCCTTCCGGCGGTGTTTTATCAACAAAGTTTGCCGCCAGGGCATCACGCGCCAGAGTTTCATTACCGGTGTTCCAGAACGTGGCATATTCTCTGGCAACGGCTTCATTCGTCTTTAATTGCACCTGGGGCAGGCTCTTGTCCACAATCAGCTGTTTCGGCTGTACCCTTTCCCCCTGCGCGGAAATAGCATTGCCCGACAGACCAGCAAAAATAAGCGCCGCGATAGCGGGACGAAAGCACGTCGTATATTTCATGATGTCTCTCTACAGAGTATTACATTACCCGCAGACGATGCCCTGCGGATCACATTAATGAGGGGTCAGTTAATTAACGCCCCGCCCTCAATATCAATGACCGACCCGGTGACAAACGGATTGTCCATGGCGAAAAGATACCCTTGTGCGATGTCCTGCGCCCTTCCCCAGGCTTTGGCTGGCAGGGTTTCCGCCGCGCCTGCGAGCATTTTTTCCCGCGCGGCGGCGTCCATCCCCGCATACGCTTCCGTGTCGGTCAGCCCCGGACTCACGACGTTGACGCGCAGCGGGGAAAGCTCCTTCGCCAGCACTTTTGTCGCGGCCTCAATGGCGGCATTCATCGTGGTTTTTACGATGGCGCCCGCCACGGTGCGGCGCGCCACAAAGCCGCTGGTGAAGGTCAGCGTACCGCGGGGAGCGATGTTCCCGCTGAGATAGCGGGCGACATTCAGGCTTCCCCAGAATTTTGTATCAAAGGCCTGTCTTGCCGCACGGAGATCCAGTCCGGAAAGCAGCCCGCCCGGCGCCTGTGAACCCGCCGTGACGACAATATTATTGACCTCGCCCAGCGTTTCACTGAGCGCAACAAGCTCTTCCTCACGGCTGAAATCGAGCACGAGAGTGCTAACAGACGCGGCATGAGCGCCCAGTCGTTGCCGTGCCGCGTCCAGTTTCGCGCTATCGCGTCCCGCAAGCATAATCTCCTCGCCGCGCCCGGCAAGCAGGGTGCCCACGGCGAAACCGATGCCGGAAGCGCCGCCGATAATTAAGGTTTTACGGGTCATAAAGTTTCCTCCTGCTGGGTGTACGTTGAGTAATCGGTATAGCCCGTGGCGGTGCCGCCAAACAGCGTGGCGGGGTCGCACACCTGGGCCAGCGGCAAGCGGTGCGCCAGCCGGTGAGGCAATTCCGGGTTGGCAATAAACGGTCGTCCGAAGGCAATCAAATCGGCATAGCCCGCCGCCAGAATGTCTTCGGCTTTGGCAAGGTCATAGTTACCCGCGACGATCAGGGTGCCGCTGAAGGTCTCGCGAAGCGATTGACGGAAATGCTCAGGAATCTGCGGCGCGTCGTCCCAGTCGGCTTCCGCCAGGTGGATAAACGCAATCCCTTTTTGTTCGCACCAGGCCGCAAGCGCGAGTATGGCTTCAGAGACCTGCGGGTCGTTCATCCCGCGCTGGGTAATAAACGGCGAAAGACGAATGCCCGTACGTTCGTGACCAATCGCCCCGGCAATCGCGCTTAACACGTCCTGGGCGAAGCGGATCCGGTTAGCCACCGTACCGCCGTACTCGTCCGTGCGTTTGTTGGAGGTTTGGCGCAGGAACTGGTCGATCAGATAGCCGTTTCCGCCGTGGACCTCCACGCCATCAAACCCGGCCTGAACGGCATTCAAAGCGGCCTGGCGATAGTCCGCGACGATGTTCTGAATGTCCTTGCGTGAGAGCGTTCTCGGCTGCGGGCAGTCAACCATCTGGCCTTCTCCTCGCTCATTCACCACCCACACCTGCGCGTCCGGGGCCAGCGCTGACGGGGCGACGGGCTGACCGTCCTGGTGAAAACTGGCGTGCGACATTCGCCCAACGTGCCAGAGCTGAGAAAAAATGACCCCGCCCGCCTGATGCACGGCCCCCGTCGTGAGCTGCCATCCTGAAACCTGCTCCGGCGAATGGATGCCGGGCGTCCAGGAGTATCCCTGACCCTGAGGCGAGATTTGCGTGGCTTCGGTGATGATTAACCCCGCGCTGGCCCGCTGCCGGTAATACTCCGCCATTAGCGCAGAGGGAATGTTGCCCGGCTGAAGGGAGCGCGCGCGGGTCATCGGCGCCATGACGATACGATTTTTCAGGTCCAGCGACCCCAGCCTGTAGCGTTCAAAGAGTGAAGCAGGTTTCATGTTTTCATCCCTTATGGTTTGGATGAAATCACTTTACAGTCGGCATCTGATTTTGATAATTACGCTAAAAATAGATGCACTTTTCGGAAAAGATGAATAATGGGTAAACTCGAAGACATGGCCTTACTGGTGGCAGTTGCCGAGGCCGGGAGTCTTTCCGCCGCCGGACGTCGCCTGTCGCTTTCTCCTGCCACGATGACCGCCAGGCTGAAGGCGATTGAGGAGCGTTACCAGGCGCGCCTGTTTCATCGCTCAACGCGATCCCTCACCCTGACCCGCGCAGGGGAAGAGTTTTACCACGCCGCGCTGCGCGTGCTGGAAGAGGTGCATCACGCCGAGTCGCTGCTGACGCAAAAAGAGGGCGTGCTCAGCGGCAATATTCGCCTTTCCGCGCCCTCGGACTTTGGCAGACAGTATCTCAGCCCCGCCGTCATTGAATTTTCGCGTCACCATCCTGCCGTAAAATTTTACATCTCGCTAAAAGAACACGTTGAGGATCTGGTCGCTAACCGGCTGGATATGAGCGTGCGCTTCGGCAATTTGCCGGACAGCAGCCTTGTCGTCAGAAACATCCGCCCGAACCGTCGGGTGCTGGTTGCCTCCGGGGCGTATCTTAACGACCACGGTATCCCCGCCACGTTTGCCGATCTAGCCCGGCACCGGTGCCTGGCGCTGGAGTCTCAGGGCGTGGTGATGAACGAATGGCGCTTTGAACATGAGGGAGAGGAAAGCGTTGTTCGCGTCGAGCCCGCCATGGTGTGCGACGACGGGGCATTGCTTCGTCAGTGGGCCCTGGGCGGAGCGGGCATCGCCGGGAAATCGTGGTGGGACGTCAAAGACGACGTTGACGCCGGAAGACTCACGGTGCTGTTTGCCGACAGCTTCACCGGCTTTAGCCGCTACGATCGCAAAGATGTCGGGCTGCAGTTTGTTTACCCGCAGCGCAAGCTGCAGCCGCTTCAGGTTACGGCGTTCAGCCAGTTTTTTCTCGACTGGCTTAAAAAACATTAACGTAAAAAACAGTGATACACTTACTCCACCTGGCCGATTGTCCCGTCTTCACGACGTAAGACAGCATAACAGTAACCAAAGTGCAAAACGGTCACTCGTTGCCAACCCTGGCCCGTCACGCTAAGCTTACATAATGACTAAAACTATGAACGCCCCATCAATACGTGGTCCACTTGACCATTCTGTCAGAGAGCAAATCGTCGAAGCGGCCTTTGAGCACTTCGGCCATTACGGCTATGAAAAAACCACCGTCGCCGAGCTGGCGAAATCTATCGGTTTTTCAAAATCCTACATTTATAAGTTCTTCGATTCCAAGCAGGCTATCGGCGAAGTGATCTGCGCTAACCGCCTGGAGCTGATCATGGCGGCCGTGCTTTCCGCCATTGAGGATGCGCCGTCAGCCAGCGAAAAACTCCGCCGTCTTTTTAAGTCGCTCACCGAGGCCGGCAGCGAGCTGTTTTTCCACGATCGCAAGCTCTACGACATCGCCGCCGTCGCGTCACGGGAGAAGTGGCCTTCGACGGAAAGGTATACCGAAAGCCTCCTGAAGCTGATTGAGACCATCATTATCGAAGGCAGACAGGCTGGAGAGTTCGAAAGGAAGACGCCGCTGGACGAGGTCACCTTTGCCGTTTACATGGTGATGTGCCCTTACATTAACCCCGTTCAGCTGCAGTACAACCTTGAAACTGCCCCAACGGCGGCGGTACTTCTCTCCTCACTGATTTTAAGAAGCCTGGCCCCCTGATTGGTGACCATTGACTTTATTGGTCACTAATCACAGAATGCGGAAACTGTCCTGTTACTTCAAAAGGGTTTCCCATGCTCAGGCTCACTTCAGCCCGCCTTGCCATATGTCTTCTGCCGTTTGCCCTCGCGGCATGCGGCGATATTTCCGCGAGTGACGATCCGCGCACCAGGCCACCGCTTGTCAGATCCGCCTCCGTCGAGAGGGCGAATCCAGCCGCTCGCACCTTTACGGGCGTGGTGGTGGCAAGAACGCAAAGCGACCTGGGCTTCAGGGTTCAGGGTAAAATCCTCGAACGCCTGGTGGATACGGGGCAGACCGTCAAACAGGGCCAGCCCTTACTGCGTCTGGATCCGGTTGACCTGAAATTACAGGCTCAGGCGCAGCAGCGCGCGGTGGATGCTGCCCAGGCGCGGGCGAGAAAAGCCACCAGCGATGAGGCGCGTTATCGCGGTCTGGTGGCGTCCGGCGCGGTGTCCGCCGCGGAGTACGATCAGATTAAAGCGGCGGCCGATACGGCCAGGGCGGATCTCAGCGCCGCCCGGGCGCAGGCCAACGTGGCGCAAAACGCCACGGGCTATGCCGTCCTGCTGGCGGATTCAGACGGCGTGGTGATGGAGACGCTTGCCGAACCCGGTCAGGTGGTCAGCGCCGGACAGGTGGCGATCCGCCTTGCCAGAGCGGGACAGCGCGAAGCGCTCGTGCAGCTTCCGGAGACGCTGCGCCCTGCCGTCGGCAGCGAAGCACGGGCCACGCTTTATGGCCGTGAACAACACCCGGTCACCGCCACGTTGCGCCTGCTGTCTGACTCCGCGGATGCCACAACCCGTACGTATGAAGCACGCTACGTGCTGGCTGGCCAGCTGGCGAACGCGCCGCTGGGGGCGACCGTCACGCTCAGCCTTGAAGACCCGAAAGCGGAAGGTCAGGCCATGCAAGTCCCGCTGGCCTCACTCTACGATGCGGGTAAAGGGCCCGGCGTCTGGCGCATTTCCGCCCAGCCGGCAAAGGTCACATGGACGCCGGTTACGGTGCTGAGCGTGGGCGAAGATGCGGTCCAGGTCACGGGCGGCGTGAAGCCCGGGGAGAAGATCGTTGCGTTAGGTGCCCATCTTCTGCACGAAGGTGAAGTTGTCAGGCTGGCAGAACAGCGCCATGCCGCTCCGGCGGAGAACGCGCCATGAGCCAAAGCCGCTTCAACCTGTCAGCGCTGGCCGTCCGCGAGCGTTCCGTCACGCTGTTTCTGATCGTTCTGGTGACGATTGCCGGTATTTACGCCTTTTTTGGACTGGGACGCGCGGAAGATCCGCCCTTCACCGTGAAGCAGATGACGGCGATTGCCGTCTGGCCGGGTGCGACCGCGCAGGAGATCCAGGATCAGGTCGCGGAGCCGCTGGAAAAGCGCCTGCAGGAACTCAAATGGTATGACCGTACCGAAACCTATACTCGTCCCGGCATGGCGTATATCACGCTGTCGTTGCAGGACAAGACCCCGCCTTCTGAGGTGCAGGAGGAGTTCTATCAGGCGCGTAAAAAGCTTGGGGATGAATCCCAGCGTCTCCCGGCGGGCGTCATCGGCCCGATGATCAATGACGAATTCTCGGATGTCACCTTTGCCCTCTTTGCTCTGAAAGCAAAAGGCGAACCGCAGCGGCAGCTGGTACGCGATGCCGAAGGCCTGCGCCAGCAGCTTCTGCACGTTCCAGGGGTCAAAAAAGTGAACATCATCGGTGAACAGGCCGAGCGGATTTATATCGCCTTCTCCCATGACCGTCTGGCGACGATGGGCCTCTCACCGCAGGATATTTTCAATGCTCTCAACGGCCAGAATGCCCTGGCCGCGGCGGGTGCCATTGAGACCCGGGGCGCGCAGATTTTTATCCGCCTGGACGGCGCGTTCGATGAACTGCAGAAAATCCGCGATACGCCTTTAGTCGCTCAGGGCAAAACGCTCACGCTGTCTGATGTGGCAACAGTTGAACGAGGCTACGAAGATCCCCCGACGATGCTGATACGCAATCAGCATGAACCCGCCCTGCTGCTGGGCGTTGTCATGCGTGAGGGCTGGAACGGCCTGGCGCTGGGTAAAGCGCTGGATGCGGAGACGGCGAAAATCAACGATAGCCTGCCGCTTGGCATGACCCTGACCAAAGTCACCGACCAGTCCGTGAATATCCGCTCCTCGGTCGATGAGTTTATGATCAAATTCTTCGTCGCCCTGCTTGTGGTCATGGTGGTCTGTTTTGTCAGCATGGGCTGGCGCGTGGGGGTGGTGGTTGCGGCGGCGGTACCGCTGACGCTGGCGGTCGTTTTCGTAGTGATGGAGGCCGCGGGAATAAACTTTGACCGCGTCACGCTGGGCTCCCTGATCCTCGCCCTCGGCCTGCTGGTTGACGATGCCATTATCGCCATCGAAATGATGGTGGTGAAGATGGAGGAAGGTTACGACAGAATCAAAGCCTCGGCCTACGCCTGGAGCCACACCGCCGCGCCGATGCTGGCCGGTACCCTGGTGACGGCGATTGGCTTTATGCCGAATGGGTTTGCCCAGTCGACCGCCGGGGAATACACCAGCAATATGTTCTGGATTGTCGGCCTCGCCCTGATTGCCTCATGGTTTGTGGCGGTGGTGTTCACGCCGTTTCTGGGGGTGAAGATCCTGCCGGCGATCCCCAAAGTGGAAGGCGGCCATGCCGCCATCTATAACACGCCTCGCTATAACCGCTTTCGCCAGCTGCTTGGCCGCGTTATCGCCAGAAAGTGGCGCGTGGCCGGGTCCGTGGTCGCCATTTTCATTCTGGCCGTGCTCGGTATGGGGCTGGTAAAAAAACAGTTCTTCCCGACCTCCGATCGCCCGGAAGTGCTGGTTGAAGTGCAGATGCCCTATGGCACCTCGATTGCACAAACCAGCGCCGCTACCGCAAAAATAGAAGCGTGGCTGGGCAAGCAGCCGGAAGCCAAAATCGTCACGGCCTATATTGGTCAGGGCTCGCCCCGTTTCTATCTGGCAATGGCCCCCGAGCTGCCCGATCCCTCTTTTGCGAAAATCGTGATCCTGACGGACAGCGAGACGTCACGCGAGGCGCTCAAGTTCAGGCTCAGGGAGGCCGTCGCCAGCGGCCTTGCGTCCGAAGCCCGCGTGCGGGTGACGCAGCTGGTGTTTGGCCCCTACTCGCCTTTCCCGGTTGCCTGGCGCGTGTCGGGGCCGGACGTCAAACAGGTGCAGGACATCGCCGAACGGGTGAAAGCCGTGCTTCAGGCAAGCCCGATGATGCGAACCGTTAACACCGACTGGGGCTCGCGCGTTCCGGTGCTCCATTTCACTCTCGATCAGAACCGCCTGCAGGCGACCGGCTTAACCTCCAGCGCCGTTGCCGGGCAGCTTCAGTTCCTGTTATCAGGCGTGCCTGTCACCTCCGTGCGGGAGGATATTCGATCGGTAGACGTCGTTGCCCGCGCGGCGGGAGATATCCGCCTTGACCCGGCAAAAATCGAAGGCTTTACCCTGGTCGGCAATGCGGGACAGCGCGTGCCGCTGTCTCAAATTGGCAGGATAGAGGTCGGCATGGAAGACCCGGTCCTGCGCCGCCGCGATCGCACCCCCACAATTACCGTACGGGGCGATATCGCCGACAATCTTCAGCCGCCGGACGTGTCGGTCGCCATCATGAAGCAGCTCCAGCCGATCGTTGATTCGCTGCCGGCCGGCTACCGCATTGACATGGCGGGGTCGATTGAGGAGTCGGGCAAAGCCACGCAGGCCATGTTACCGCTGTTCCCGATCATGATTGCCCTGACGCTGCTGATCATCATTTTGCAGGTGCGCTCACTCTCCGCGATGGTCATGGTGTTCTTAACCGCGCCGCTGGGGCTGATTGGCGTCGTGCCGACCCTGCTGATATTTAATCAGCCGTTTGGCATCAACGCGCTGGTCGGCCTGATCGCCCTCTCCGGCATTCTGATGCGCAATACGCTGATCCTGATCGGTCAAATCGATCATAACCAGAAGGACGGCCTCGATCCGTTCCAGGCGGTGGTCGAGGCGACGGTCCAGCGAGCGCGGCCGGTCTTACTCACCGCCATGGCGGCCGTGCTGGCGTTCATTCCCCTGACGCATTCGGTGTTCTGGGGCACGCTGGCCTGGACGCTGATCGGCGGAACGCTGGGCGGGACGATCATTACGCTCGTCTTCCTGCCCGCGATGTATGCGATCTGGTTCCGGATCCGCCCGGTTGAACAACGCGTGCAGCCTGCCACGGAAAACGTGTAAACTACCATCAGTAGATAACTGACCTGAGGCAAGCATGGTTGTTAAGCGCTTAAGAAAAGAGGACCGCCGCGTGCAGCTGCTGGAGGTTGCGCGAGGGATCGTGCGTCAGCAAGGCACGGAGGCGTTGACCCTTGGCTATCTGGCAGAACGGGCTAACGTGACCAAGCCCATCCCCTACGACCACTTTGGCGATCGTGAAGGGCTATTGATGGCGCTGTACCAGGACTATAGCGATCGGCAGCTGGCAAAATTCCGCGAGACGCTGGCGGTGGACAGCAAAACGCTGGAGAAGACGATCCGCTTTTTCAGCGCGGCCTATATCGACTGTGCGATTGCCGCCGGGCCTGAAACCGGGCCAATCGCTGCGGCGCTGTCCGGTTCTCGCGCGCTGCAGACGTTTCGGGAAGCGTGCGTGGCCGAATGTGCCGACTGCCTGCGCACCGCGCTTTCTCCTTTTATCGTCTTAAAAGGCGTTCAGGGAGAAGCGGTACTGACGGCCATCATTGGCGCGGCGGAGGCGCTCAGCACCGCGGCGGGCAACGGCGTGCTCGCCCGAAATGTGGCAGAAGATATGCTCTGCGGCGCCATGACCGGGGTGCTGGAGACCTACGCGAATAGCACAAAATGATCGCCGGGGGCGGATTGACACCTAAGTTACCAACAGTAATATAGAAATCACTTCTCCCCCATCTGGAGGTCGCTATGTCTGCAACACATGCCCTTAAAAACGCGCTGATCGTGACGGCACACCCGATCGACAATTCGTTATCCCATACGCTGGCAGCTCGTATTGCCGGGAAATTACGCGAGGAAGGTACGCAGGTTGAGATCGCCGATCTGCATGCTGAAGGGTTTAATCCGTCGATGACCCGAGCCGATCTCGATTTGTATCACGGCGATCCGAGCGCCCTCCCCGACGATATTCTGCGCGAGCAGCAGCGCGTCGAGCGCGCGGATATGCTGGTATTCGTCTTCCCGGTGTACTGGTGGTCGGTTCCCGCGCTGTTGAAAGGCTGGTTCGATCGCGTGTTAACCCTGAACTGGGCGTATAAGGTGGCCGACGACGGCCGGATTGTGGGCAACTTAAGGGATGTTCCCGTCCGCCTGATTGCCACTGGCGGTAGCGATCTTACCGGGTTCGACAAACACGGCTACTCGACGGCGATTCAGACGCAAATCATCGAAGGGGTATTTGGCTTCTGCGGGTTGAAGAACGTTAAGCTCGATATCCTTTACCAGGCAGACACGGCGACGCCCGAGCAGGTTGACGAATTCCTGAGCGAGATCGGCAACCTAAAATAATATCGGCTATCCAGCCAGCAACGGCGTGCCTCCTTCGCCATAAGGAGGCACGAGTTCTCGATGTTACTAACCGTCAGGGATCCTGCTGGCAAACCGGAACGCTCTTTCTTGTGATTATTCAAAAAATAACGAGAAAAGGCCTATCGTCATCACTACACTCATAATCACCTGAATCAAAATAATAAAAAAAGCGATCCCACCCAATACCGTGATTTTTCGACGCAGAATGAAAGTTATGCCGGAAAGTACAGCACTGAACAGAATGGCTTTAAGTATATAGGAAAGCGGCACCATGGCCGGGTGACCGGTCTGCACTCCAGCAAGCCCCATGAGACCCAGTAGAAAATTACCGCAAATTCCCCATCCCCAGAAAGTCATCGGTAAGCTCATCTGCCCCGCGACTAATCTTTTCAACATACGCACATCCTTTTTGTGATTTTTTATCGAAACACAACGGTTTTTATCCAGTCTCTCGCACTATTGGAATGTGCAATAAGTCGAGCCGACAAATACGCAACTACCAAATATGCTGATATGATTTTGTTCATCTTTACAGGCATATTGATGGCATTGAAAAGAACTATCGGCAGCAAATTTTTAAAGTTTAACGGCTCGTCCGGATATGATTTAAAAGATATATCAGCGAAGGTCATAACATGTTTACGTCAGTTAAGCCAACAACCACCCTCACCACCACCGGACCCTTCGGCGGCGTGAGTGTATCTGTAGCAAACGACTGACAAACAGAACCTCAATCCCCGCCGGCATGGACGGGGAAATGTTTCTCCGTTCACCACCTTCTGAATGGAGAAAGGAAATGGTTTCATCTGACAATGCTCTCTTGATTATCGACATGCAGCAGGGCCTCTTTCGGGGCCCGATTTCCCCTCGCTCCGCCGATGCCGTTCTGGCCAATATCCGCTTGTTAATCGCCAACGCCCGAGACGCGCAGGTATCCGTCTTTTTTGCCCGCCATATTGGGCCGGACGACTCCCCCTTCTCAGAAAAGGGGCCGTTAACACAGCTGATACCTGAACTGGACGTGAAGGAGCAGGACGTTGTTTTCACCAAGCGCTATCCCAGCTGTTTTCGGGATACGGTATTGCTGCAAGAACTTAATCAGAGAGGCATCAAGCAGCTGGTCATTGCCGGGATGAAAACAGAGTTTTGCGTCGATACGACCTGCCGGGCCGCACCGGAGCTGGGTTTCAGGACGGTATTAATTTCAGATGCGCATACCACAATGGATAATGACTATTTATCCGCCAGCGACATTATTGCCCATCACAACAACACACTGGCAGGCCCGTTTGTGACGCTGTCGACTGCTCGTGACTGGCTTTTTAGTACGGTGAGTTGACTCAGGTGATCGCTTATCTCTTTACCCGGCTCGCCTTTCCGCGCGCCGGGCACATAAGAGAATAATTACAGGGTAAAACCACCGTCACCCACCTGTGCCTGAGCGTACCATTGCATCAGCTTCTCGGTGCCGGGCTCGTTTTCTGCCGGTGACCATGGGGCGGTATCATGCTCGGGCACAGGCTGGTACCCCCCGTGTTTAACCTCAAAAATGACGCCGCCTTTATCCAGCGACAGCACGGCATGCCAGGTTCCGGCATCCATCTCCAGCACTTTACACTCTTCACCTAACACTACACGCCGGGTCACGTTTCCGCTGTCGTCAAAATTCAGCACCAGAAAGCGGCCGCTCAGCGCCGTCAGCAGTTCAAACGTGTGCGGATGGCGGTGGGGGCGGACATAGGTACCGGGTTCCATTGCAATGGCCAGACGCTGCACCGGGTCGCTCAGGTCAGGGTGTAAATTACGATGAGCGCGTAAGCGAGGAGAATGTGCGGCCTGCTCGCTTTGCTGCTGCAGGTCACTGAAAGTAATCTGTTTCATATACACCTTTAGGTATGTGGGCTGTCTGCGGCAACCCGGTTGCCGCAGGACGTTATACCATCCTGGACGGTCGAGGAGCGATGGGATTTGTGAAACAAATCACTGCCGGGCGAGTGGTCGATCCCCCGGCAGGAAGCTCATCAGTAGAACTGACATGAAAACCGCCATTCCCCTTCTGATGACCGGTGAAAGTAACCGATACCGTTATCCGCCCACATCCAGTTTACTTTTTCCTCTGACCCAACCTGAAAAACAAACTCTTCGATTCCCACACCGTGTTGTATCTCAGTCGGAAATCCCCCTACCTTGGTTCCCCTGTAGCGATTGAAATCTTCAAAAAAACTATCACTGGCCTGCTCATCATCATTTACGCAAGAGAGATCAATAATATCCCAGGCATCTTCCCATCCAGGAGCATCGTCAACGACACTCAGCCATTGAACTGGAAACGGCCGATACGGCGTGTCCAATTCAGGCAATGGCTGAAGCCCTTCGAGGCTGGCATACTCGCGAATTAACCATCCTTCACCATGCGGTTCGTCAAAGGGATGTTGTTCCACATTGTGAAACAACACCAGAAGGGCTATGCCCTTCAACTGGTCAGGAATAACAGGAAGCTCGTCGACCCTGATCTGAAGAAGTGGAAACATGGGTTTGCCCTTCCAGGTGGGTAATCCTTCATCTGCGCGAGAAACGCCCTTCAGAAACCATGACGTAATGGGATCTTCAGGCGGCCGGAACCCACCGACCTGCGCGACCGATGCGGGTCTTAGCCTGGTCCGGAGTTCTTCTAAAACTGACGCACTCTCTAATCTCATGTTTGCTCGCCTCTGTAGACGCTTGTCGGATAGATATTCTGCAGTTCATTGTAAGTTAATCATCACATCTGGAGAATCTCATTGAATAATAAAACCTATGTTGAGTAAAACTCACATTGATTCCCACTATTTCTCGTTTTTCAAACGTAATCTCATTGAAATACCATCCCTTCATTCCCGGTCTCTTCCTGACCTGGAACAGAGAGCGAAACTCAAATAATAAATACACCTGCATGCATATGGAGTACGTATGACACTCGATGTTTTATTTCATCTAATGAAAATGATCTCACCTGAAAAAAACATCGCGGGTGAAAATATACATGCGTTAATAACGTTACTTTCGTCAGAAAACGATAGCGGTGAGGTGCTTTCGCCCTTTATTCATCGACTGCATCTTCTGTCTTTCGCCCAAAGCAATCCGGGTAACGCCGAAGAGTTGCTCTCTGCGCATTTACCCAAAGACGACGGGATCCTTCCGGTTCTGGACTTCGCGGACTGGCCCCGGGTGCGCTACGCCGCTTCAGGCGAAGTTCAGACGCCTGAATCTGAGGAGTACTTCCGTGAAATGACATCGGCTACCAATCTGTTACGTTCTGCGCTGATCGAAGCTGAACGCGCAAAGGGAACCCCTGCGCTATATATACTGGATAAATTACTCAACCTGAACAGCGCCCTGCCGGAAAGATATAAAAAGATGGCAAATATTCCCTACGCATAAATACGTTCACTGTGCGGAATATTTCCCTGTTAATATTCCGCTATTTATTAAATCCGCTTTTCATTGAAATCAAGACAGACAATATCCAAAGAGGGCACCACTGGCGCATTAAGGTTAAGCCAGGCCAGCAACCGTTCAATACTCTGCCCTCTGAGCGAATTTTTGGGCCAGACAAGGTAGTAACCGTCCCCTGTTGCTATCGCCTCCCTGAAGGGCAGCGCGAGAAGGCCGCTTTTCAGCGCGTCGAGCGTGAGCCGGAGATCCGCCATCGCTACGCCGTGTCCGTGCATGGCCGCAAGGCTGCCCTGCTCCAGGGTGTCGAACACGATCCCGCCGCCCATGTCGAGGCCGGGGAATAAGCCCGTCCTTTTCAGCCAGCGCTTCCAGTCCCGTCTGTCCGGTGACGGATGAATAAGATCGCACTCTGGAAGCTGCTGCCGGGCAGGCTCCAGCAAAGACGGCGTACAAACCGGAATAAGCCATTCGCTGAACAGCAGCCGGCTCTCCGTTGACTCGCCAAAATAGCCGTTCCCGAGGAGGATCGCACAATCGTAGGGCTCGCGGCTGAAGTCAACGGTGTCGAAGTCCATCCAGACGCTGGCGATTTCGATTTTCGGCTTCGCGTGGTTCTCGCGAAAGGATTTAAGCACATTAAGGAGCCATCGCATCGTCAGGGTGCTGGGGGCTTTGAGGCGCAGAAGGTGGTTTTCACTTTTGAATGCGCGACAGGCCCACTCAATATTCGAGAAACTTTCGCTAAGCTGCCCGGCCAGAATGCGCCCGGCGTCGCTGACCTCCACTCTCGGACCCTGCCGTTTAAACAGCTCGCAGTCAAACCACATCTCAAGCGTCCGGACATGCCTGCTGACCGCCCCCGGCGTGATATTCAGGACTTCAGCCGCTTTGCTAAAGGAGTTCAGCCGTGCGGCAACTTCGAACGCGCGCAGCGCATACAGTGGCGGTAAAGACATATGTTCCCTTTTTGTCAGGTGTAATCATGCAGGTTTTGTATTATCGGCACTCGATGACGTTTCATCCCATTCCTCAGCCGGAAACGTCAGCAGCAGCACCCTGAGCAGGGACTCAAGCTGCGCGCGTTGCGCCTCAGAGAGGTTTCTCAGCAGCGCATTTTGCGTTTCCGTGTGCACGAGCAGCGCCTGTTCGATACGCTCCTGCCCGTGCGGCGTCAGGCTGACGAGCGAGCTGCGCTTGTCGTCGGGATCGGCAATCCGCCTGATAAGGCCTTGCTGTTCGAGATGGTTGAGCCGGTTCGTCATCGCCCCTGAGGTGATCAACAGGGATGTATACAGCTGCGTGGGCGAAAGGCAGTACGGCTCCCCGGCGCGGCGCAGCGTGGCGAGGACGTCAAACTCGCCCTCGCGAAAGCCAAACGGCGCCATAGCTAGCGCGCGTTCTTTTCCCAGGTGCTTCATCAGCCTGAGCATTCGGCCAAAAATTTTCATCGACGAGGCGTCCAGCTCGGGCATGGCGCGGCTCCACTGGCCGACAACGAAGTCTACATGGTCTTTCATCTTCACCCCGTATGGCGTGGGAATTTATCGAGTTGTGCGGTACATCTTACACTAAAACAGATTTTATCTTAACGTTAAGATAAATGCTCGCGGCAATTTGCCCGGGCCATTCACACCCGAAAAGGATGCCATGTTGAAACGCACGTCACCGTTACTCTTCGCCGTTATCGCTTTTATCGTCGGGCTGAACCTGCGCCCCATTCTGGCCTCGGTTGGCCCCCTGTTCTCCGTGCTGCAGCGCGAAGCAGGGCTGACCGCGACGCAATTCAGCCTGCTGACCACCCTGCCGGTGGCGATGATGGGACTGGCTGCCCTGTGTGGTCCCTGGCTTTTAGCCAGGGTCGGTGCCGTCAGGGGAATTCTGTTCGGGCTGTTCATCCTGCTGGTAGCCTGTTCATTACGCGGTTTTAGCACCTCGCTGACGGGTTTGATGGGCACCGCGTTACTGGGCGGGGCCAGCATCGGCACGATCCAGGCGTTAATGCCTGCCCTGATAAAAAAGGCGTATACGCAAACGGCCAGCACGATCATGTCGCTATTCAGCACGGGCATTATGGCCGGTGCGGCAGTCGCCGCCGCCAGCGCCGAGCCGCTGTTTTCATGGCTCACGCTGAAGCCCGCGCTGGCTATGGCAGGCGTGCTTGCGCTGCTGGCGCTGATGCTGTGGTTACCCCTGGTTATGCAGCCTCAAGGGGAACAAACAGCACATGAATCCGTTACGCTCTCTTCCTCCCGGACTGGACTCCTTCTGCTCTTTTTCGGCGTGGGGACGGGTGCCTACACGCTGGTCTTAGCCTGGCTGCCCCCGCTCTATATTCAGGCAGGATGGTCCGCACGCAGCAGCGGCTATATGCTGGCCTGGCTGACCTTAACCGAGGTGGCCGCCGGGTTTGCCGTCTCCGCGCTGATCGGTAAATTCCCGGACCGCCGTGTTCCGCTGATAACTGTACTGTTACTGCTGCTGGCGGGGTTACTGTGTCTGGTCTTCTCTCCAGGTACCACGCCGGTCTTATCAACCTTGCTGCTTGGCATCGGTATCGGCGCCCTCTTCCCGCTGTCGCTTATCGTCACGTTCGATCATGCGCGAACGCCCGCCCAGGCCGGGAAGTTACTGTCAAAAGTTCAGGGAGGAGGATATATGATCGCCGCGCTCATGCCGCTAGTTGCAGGGATCGTTCGCGACAGTTCGGTCTCGCTGACCAGCGCATGGCTGGTGATGAGTGCGGGAGTCGTGCTGTTGATCGTTATCGCGTTCACTTTCAAACCCACCGCGAACGTGCAGGCGCGGTGAATGCGGTACCATAATTAAGAGTCGTATTTCAGACGGCTCTACGCTAAATTCCATCATTTCAAGCTATTAAGGAGTGGATATGTCGCAGACGTTACCGGGAATTGATGTCATGTTCGTCGCCGGGTTCGGGCCCATTTCACAGGATACAGCGTCCAGCACCGCGTTTTATATCCAGACACTCGGTCTGCCGCTGAAGCCGATGGAGGGCAATGCCGATTATCTGCTCACTGAAGAGGGACGCTTACCGGGCGTGAAGCATTTTGCCGTCTGGCCGCTGTCGCAGGCGGCAACGTCCTGTTTTGGTGAATCGGAATGGCCTGTGGAGCATCCGAT
Organism: Enterobacter sp. 5-4; assembly: GCF_000612205.1. Classification (NCBI taxonomy): domain Bacteria; kingdom Pseudomonadati; phylum Pseudomonadota; class Gammaproteobacteria; order Enterobacterales; family Enterobacteriaceae; genus Enterobacter; species Enterobacter sp. 5-4. Next base: position 63,578 of record NZ_JFHW01000008.1, read on the forward strand.
ACCGCAGGGATGGATTGAATACGAGGTGCAGGATCTCGATTCCGCTACCCGTGTTCTGAGTGAAAAAGGTTATCGGTTGTTGGTCGCCAACCGCACGGAACCGTGGGGGCAAACCGTTACTCGCCTGCTCAGCCCGGAAGGTTTGCTGACCGGACTAACAGTTACGCCGTGGCTGCGTGGATAGAGGATGTTATAAGGTGCTGGCTTATATCACGATAGGGACAAATGACTTTCAGCGCGCCGTGAACTTTTATGACACTATTTTTAACGTGCTGGGCTATTCACGTCTGCCCGCCTGGACTGATAGCTGGGCAATGTGGGGAAACGAAAATCATCCGGATGACGAATTTAGCTTCTGCATTTGTCCTCCTTTTGACCAGCAACCCGCGACGGCGGGAAACGGGACAATGTTCGCATTCAGAGCCGATAGCGCGGAAGTTGTCAGACGCTTCCATGCAGTGGGCCTCCGTGCGGGAGGAAAGGATGAAGGCGTGCCCGGTACACGAACCGCCTACGGCCCCGATTTTTATGTTGCCTATCTGCGCGATCCTGACGGGCATAAACTGGCATGCGTTTACCGGAATTATTCTCCTGATGCAGATAAGCTATCAGGCGAAGAAGAGTCACTTCAATAATAAAATTTTGCGGTAAGGACCGGTAGACACCCAGTCCTGCGGAGATCACTTCAGCTCCAGCGTGCTTATTACATGGGCAATATCCGCGATGTCGCCAGCTGACAACGGTTGCAGAGGGCGAGGCAGGCAATCCATGTCGGTAAGCCCAAGCACGCCAGCCGCAGCGGCAATAACGCGAATACTTCCGCCATGTTTCCGGAAGAGCGACCACAACGGCTCAAGGCGGGTTGTCAGGGCTGTAACGCGTTGACGATCGTTTGCCGCCGCAGCTTCGGTGATTTGTTTCGCCATCTCAGGGAACAGACCGCCACACACGGAATACCACACTTCACAACCGGCGTTTAATCCCAGCCCCGCATAAGCGTCGCCACTAATACCGATTGTTACACCAGGGCGCAAAAGTTGACGTAACGCATTCACCCGTTCAATCGCTGCAGCGGGGCTATCCGGGACGCCAGGGATCTTGACCGAGCGAACCCCCTCAAGTGAGGAGAGACGACCGTGAAGTTCATCCGTAAAGGTAAAATGCGTAGTGCCCGGATTATCATAGATACACACCGGTACAGACGCGTGCCGGGTAACGGTCTCAAAGAGTGAAAAGACTTCTTCGTCGCGGAGTGGCTGGTAGCTGACCACCGGGAGTAACAGCGCAGTCGCACCAGCTGCCTGTGCATCCTCTGCCAGATGCAGAATGGCATCGGTACTGACCGCTCCCACACACACCATAACGGGGATGTTCCCTGCATGCTGTTTAGCCAGCGTTGCTACGCGCTTGCGCTGCTCCCGGGTCAGATAGGCGTAGCTTCCGGTTGACCCCAGGATGCCCATAGAATCAACCCGAGCGTCTGTAAGACGGGAAAGAATATGGCTAAAACCCTTTTCATCCACGCCGCGGGCAGTGACTGGGGTTAATGGAAACGCCGACAAACCGGTAAACATAACTCTTTCTCCTGAAGGGTATTACAGCTGTTGTTCTTCGATGAGAGCAACTTCAAACCACAGACCGGGCATCATTTTTTCCAGGCCGTCGGTCAGCATCTTCCCGGCTTCATGAAGTCTATCCAGCGGCATCTGCGGGAGACTCTCCAGAATGAACCACATTTGCTGAGCTTCCACGCCTAAGCGGGTTCTGATCCCCTGTCGCCAGTTCCAGCGACGGCAGGTCACGCCGATATCATCACACCAGATAACCTCGCCTTGTGAAGGATACTCAACGGTGGCCTCTCCCTCTTTGACGGTATCAAAAGGCTCTGTTCCTTTTGCCACAGTCAGACGCGGCGCCCCCTGATAGGCAGAGAGATTCTCTCCACCAACCGGAACGGCATAGCGGAGACTAACGGCATTATAAAGATCAACGATAGGATCGAGCGCTGGCATCGTTCCGTCACGTAACACGCGCTTGCGTAACGCATCTGCTGAGCAAGGGGTGCGTTTAGGTTTAGCACCAAACTTTTGAAAAACGTCGGCCCATGCCGCCAGATGAGAGTCCGCCCAATCTGGTTCATCGGCCAGAACGGCTTCACAGGCTTCACGCAGCGCCGTTTCCCCAATGTCGGGATTAAGCACTGGCGCAGCTTTTACGCAAATGCTCAGTGCACGAAAACCGGGAGCAATACGATAAATTTCAGGGGTAATTGACGGAGATACTGTTAGCACGTGATAATCCTGTAATGACCATTTTATCCCATGATAATGACCAATGACCAAAAAAGTCAATTTAATGACCGATGCAAACGCTATCGTCAACACTGTGAATGAAGCCGTATCTCAGCGAATTAAACTCTATCGTAAGCATAAGAAGTTATCCCTCGATGAACTCTCCCGTCGGGCAGGCGTCAGCAAGGGAGCGCTGGTTGAGATAGAGGGATGCCGGGCGAATCCCAGCATTGCCCTGTTATGCCGCCTGGCTGCCGCAATGGGGGTTTCGGTGGCTGATTTTGTGGATGTCAGTTCAAAACCGACCGTGCATCTCATTGCTGAAGATGAGATCCCAGAATTGTGGGAAGGTGAAAAAGGCGGGAGAGCAAGATTGCTCGCAGGGTCAGGTGGCCCTGATATGACCGAGCTCTGGATGTGGGAAATGCAGCCGGGGGAAAAGTTTGCGTCCCCCGGCCACACGGAAGGTACGCTTGAACTGTTTTATGTGCAGGCGGGCACGCTCACACTCGGCGTACAGGAACACGTGTATCGGGTAAATACTGGCTGTTCGGCAACCGCCAGAACGGACGTTCCTCATTTCTATGAAAACCAGGGGGAGAACCCGCTGGTATTTATCATGACAGTACATGAAAAAGCATCCTGAGCATTCCCCGGCATAGAGGACAGCCCTGTGCCTCATCACAAGTAGCCCAAAAGGAGGAGTTCGGTGAATAATCAGCATCTGCGTTTTACCAAAGACAAATTTATTGTCACAACCGATCCCAGCTTTTTTCAGCTGGAAGCCATTCATGATTACCTCTCGCAATCGTCCTGGGCTCCTGGTATTGATGCTGAAACGGTCAGGATATCAATCCAGAACAGCCTTTGTTTCGCGCTCCTGGATGGAACAAGACAAATCGGCTTCGCCCGTCTGGTCACAGACTATGCCACTTTTGGTTATTTGTGCGACGTCTACGTGCTGAACGATTATCAGAAAAGTGGTCTTGGCCGTTGGCTGATTGAATGCTGTCATGCCCATCCATTGTTGTCACGTCTGCGACGGATAATGCTGGTAACCGACAGCGCGCCATGGTTATACCAGAAGCTGGGGTATAACCCATTGAACCGACCAGATTTTGTCTGGCAAATCAATCGACCCGATATTTATCGTAACCCCGGGCAAAAATAAAAGTACTTTGCAGAGAGTAATGATAAATGTGAATCCGCAGGGCCTGTCACTCTGATGCAGAAGAATTTGCTCTTTTAGCCGAACGAATCTTACGACATCCGCTTCTGGCACTGAGCGGATATGCTAACTGAGCTAAAGGTCCGCTGTGAGTGAGAAGCAAACATCTTAAGTAGGTTGTTCTTTTATGCTACTACCTCTATGTAGCCATGTTATATGGCTACATTTATACAGAAGTAAGGATTAGTCTTTTCCCGGCCCATAATTAAATTTTGTCCCTTTGCCAATGGCGTAAAACTGTCCGCCAGCTACATAATGAACAGTACGTAATTCATCTGGTGCATCATCAAAAATCCAGTGCCCATTTTTGAAAACGCGGTCATCACTCCATGCTCCGACAATTTCACCCATGAACAAGTTGTGCTGCTTTTCATTTTCTTCATTGGGTATGACCTTACATACTAACCAGCCAGCGCAACCTTCCACTAAAGGCAGATCAAACTCTTTCTGATAAAATAGTGGGATTTTACTATTTTTATCGGGTGTGTCGGAATAACTGTGACCTCCAGCATATAAAACCATTTCCATCTGATTCACTACTGGGATCTGTACAACGTAATATCCGCTTTTTTCTACAAGCCCGCGAGTAAATGCCTGTGGACCTATAAAAGCCATCACTTTGTTATTGCCTACTAATCCCACCCAGGCCGCTGCCATGACATTTTCAATGCCATCATTTTTAGCCGATATCATCGTCGTTGGCCCGACCTGTAATAAACGATAGGCTTTGTTTAACTCTACTGGTTGAATTGACATAATTTACTCTTTTGAGTTCTGATAAAAAGTAAGACTGGTTACTTATTTGATTGTTCGATTATATGGCTGGAATAGTTGCAAATTAATTGCTATTATCAAAATACATTATTGCAAATTTCACAATAATCATGGACAAACTTGACGCTCTAAAATTTTTTATCATCGCCTCTGAGACCTTGAACTTCCGCGAAGCAGCCATCAAGCTGTCGGTTTCACCATCAGTAGTAACCCGAACAGTCGCTGAGCTGGAGAAACAACTTGGTGAACCTTTATTCAAACGCAATACGCGTTCGATCTTTCTCACCAGTTTCGGCGAACTATTTTTACCCCAAGCGAAGCGACTGCTTGAAGATTCTGAAAAACTTTTTCAGACAGGGAAAGATGATAATGAAATGAAGGGTATTGTTCGTATCACATTACTTCGATTTCCAAATCATGAACAAATCTTGTATGAACTATTGACTGCACTACGTCCCTATCCTGAGTTATTTATCGACTGGCGTTTAGATATGATGAAACTTGATACTATTGAGCATCGTATTGATATAGGTATACGCGTAGGACGAGAACCTAATCCAAACTTTATCATTAAAAATATCGGACAAGTTGAACATATTTTGGTTACATCCCCTGAACTTATTGAGCGCCTGGGAGCACCTACTGATTTAGAAGATCTTCGACAGCGTTATCCATTTAGTGGTTTAATTAATCCTGAAACGGGAAAATCATTTGAGTTTATGAGTGACGCAGTAAATACTTTTGTCCCTCGTCATATTGAGTTTTATACTACAGATCCATATGCCGAAATTCAGGCTGCATTGGCCGGGAGAACGGTTGTACAGTCCAGCGACTTTATCTGTAGGGAGTACTTAGCAAGCGGCCAACTTGTTCCCCCATTGCCAGAACTGCGACAGGAGAAATGGCAATTTTATTTATATCGGCCTTACCAGCTGATTACTCCCAAAAGGGTGACGGTCGTTTTCTCGTTATTAGAAAAAATATTACGCAAATATTTCGCATCAAAATAACATTCTCCTCGACGTCCGCATCTGGCACAGAGCGGACATCAGAATATCGGCTATCCCCAACAAACGGATGGCTCTGGCGACAAAAACACTCACCTTCCCAGTGCCGCAACAATTGTCCCCTCCATTTTCTCGGGCGTAGTCATCGGTGCAAAGCGCTTGAGGGGTTTACCGTCACGCCCGATCAGGAACTTGGTAAAGTTCCACTTGATCCGCCCACCCAGCACGCCGGGCAATTCGTCTTTCAGATAACGAAAAAGCGGATGTGCTGCGGCACCGTTGACCTCGACTTTCTCGAACATGGGAAAGCTGACGCCGTAGTTAATGTAACAGGTCTTTGAGATGTCGTCGGCACCGCCGGGTTCCTGCTTACCGAACTGGTTGCAGGGGAAGCCAAGCACCACCAGCCCTTGATCGGCGTATTTTTTGTACAGCGCTTCAAGCCCCGCATACTGTGGCGTAAAGCCGCACTGGCTGGCCGTATTAACAACCAGAACCACCTTACCCGCATAGTCGGCAATAGAGATAAGTTGCCCATCCAGACGGGTGGCGGTAAGTTGATAAAAGCGAGTCATACTAATATCCCTCAAAGCTGGCCGAAAAGTCATGGTGACCACCCGCAGGGCCGTCACCGTGTAGAAAGTTTACATTCAAGCAGGCTATTTGTGATACATTCCTGGCGCGTCAATGACCACCACACTCGCTATCAGGTATGCAGAACATAACAAAAAAAATTCACTGGCTTCTGCTTACTCTGCCACTCCTCAGCGGTTGTGGCACGCTCTCGCAAATGTCCTCCCCGGAAGGTACTCAGGAACTTCTCACTCATGATTCGCTGGATGGCGACGTTGACAGCGTGGTGCGTCACTACATGGCGCAAAAATCTGTTCCCGGGATGACGGTCGCGGTGATCCATAATCACGGCTCACCGCAGTTTTACACCTGGGGCGTAACCGATGCGGTCAATCGCTATCCGGTCAGGCCCGACACCCTGTTTGCGCTCGGCTCGATCAGCAAAGGGATCACGGCAGAAGTGGTGGCTTGTCTGGTGAATGAAGGGCAACTGAACTGGAACGATAGCCTGGCGACATTGCTTCCGCCGGGGACGGCGCTTAGCGCGGATGCACAAAAAATCACCCTACTTGAACTGGTAACCCACACCTCCGGCCTGCCGCGTCAGAATATGGATGTTCCGATGCTTGGGAAATTCATCAGCTACTTAAGCACCGGCGATAATTTCTACGGTGAGCTGGATAGCGATAACGTGCTGCTCTACCTCGCCGACTGGCGAGCGCCAAAGAATAAAGTGCCGCAATACTCCAATACCGGCTACGCCCTGATCGGCTATATCCTGAAGCACAAAACCGGCGAAGATATCCAGAGTTTAGCCTCGCGCTATATTTTCCATCCGCTGCAGATGGCTAACAGCAGCTTTACGCCGCAGCAGCTAAAAGGATACCCCCAGCGGGCGCTAGGCCACGCGGGCGATCAGCCTAAATTTATCCCACGCGGGCAGCTCACACCGGACTGGCATTTTTCCAATAATATGGTGGCGGCAGCGAGCTTATACAGCAACGCTGAAGATCTGGCGGCCTATGCGCGCTATCACGTATCGACGACTCACAATCGCTTACTGGACAGCGTCTTTGCCGAAGTCAGGGATACCGACATTCAACGACCTGACGGAGTACAGGGTATTGCCTGGACCACCGACTTTATCGGTCTGGAGAAAATCACCTATCAGGTCGGCTATATCGGCGGCTACTCCAGCTTTATCGGTTATGACAAAGAAAGAGGCAATGCGGTGGTAGTGCTGCAAAATACCTTTAACTGGAGTAATTACATTGGCATTGCGCTATTGATGGATATGGCGAAAAAAGACGGCCTTATTACCTCTGGCAACCGTTTTGCGAATAATAGGATGCCTGAGCGCGTTTATCAGCAATAACGGTGAACGCCCGCCGTCAGATTCAGGCCTGATGTGCCAGATCTTCACGAGTCGGCCCCTGAAAGTAGATGGTACTAATATGGCAACTTCGAGGCTGAGTCAGTACAAAACGCATCGTTTCCCAGATTGACCATCCATTCATCAGACGCTGCCCCATTCTTGTTTGATTATCGACATGCGCATCTAAACCGGTCAGTTCAAAATCAGGCGGATATAACCCGGTTACCCGAATATTTTCTTTGGATAAGTGTTCTGACAGTTTCGTTGTAAAGCCGCTGAGCCCGTGTTTGCTGGCAAAAAAAGCGGGATGGGCAATGGAATCTGTAAAATTCGGAATACCGCATGCGGAAATAATCGCAATGATGTCAGCGCTCTCTGAGCGTCGCAATCCTGGAAGCAGCGCCTGGGTGAGCAGGATTGAACCAGTCAGGCCTGAACTGACGGTACTGACGATTTCTGTGCTCGATTGTTCGTCTATCGTCCCTGACAGCCACTGAGCAGCATTCAGTATTAAAATATCGATTGGCTTTTCTGAACGTAAGATCTGTGAAGAGAACTGATAAATGTATTCCGGCTGGGCTAAATCGCAGAGATACCCTCTTGCCACACCCCCTTCAGCCGCGATGAGGGCGCAGGTTTTTTCAATATCCTCGACCCGACGGGCGCTAAAATCCACGTCAACGCCCTCTCGCGCCAGCCAGACGCAAAGCGCCTGACCAAATCCCCCACCGCCACCCGTGATAACAGCGCGTTTTCCTCTCAGCATAACTCTGCGTCCTTTATCGTGATGAGTCTGTGTCGGAGGATTTATAGCATGGTGAGGCGGGGGAACATCTTCCCGTTAGTGCCATTTACAGCTGGCTAAAACAGCGACTGCATTGTACTTCACCATTAAAAATATATAATACGAGTTTTTTAAGGCTTACATTTCACCAAAAAAACTAAGTCGATAGGTATATTGCGCTATGCAATGCAAAAGAATGAACGATGAGCTTATTTACATCTAACTCTATTGCGATTCGGGTGTCCCCTGATGAAACACCAGCTTCCACTGGTCATTATCAAAACGCTCCCAACATGAAGAACGAAGAGAAGCACGACTGCCATCCTGATTAAACGTCCTGTAATATAATATTGCGATATTATCGCTTACGCTAATGAGTTGAAAATCGCTGCTGAGAATAGTCGGCGCGTTTACTTCATCAGAAAGGCATTCTATTGTCTCAGTACGAGTGACTAACACACCTGTACGCGTTATTTCTCTGAATTCTTTATGAAGTATCTGTTCGAGCCATTCCCTGTCTTTTCGCATCTCGCCATGTAGAGAACATTCAAGTCCAATAAGCTTCTCCAGGAGCATAGTGATTGTCCTTTTACATTTTGTCAGTTTTTTTAAAACGATAATCGCTCTAAGGCAACGTCCGCTCCAGCACGAAGCGGATCTCCCCTTACACCGCCGACTTCGGCCGCAAATTCTCGTCAAACGTCAGCCGTTTCCGTTCAGGCTCAACCTCACGCAGCGGCTCGACCTGGTGCATAGTGAGCTTGCAGCGCTCCACCAGCACCTGATACTCCCGCGTGCCCTGCTGCTTCCATGCCAGCTCCTGCTCGCTCAGCTCACGGATCGCCTTGGCCGGGCTGCCGATGATCAAATGGTTGGCAGGCATCTCCGCTTTGGCCTTCACGAACGCCGCCGCGCCGACGATGCTGTTTTCACCAATGACCGCCCCGTCCATCACCACCGCATTCATGCCCACCAGCGCATTGCGGCGGATCACGCAGCCGTGAAGAATGGCGCTGTGGCCGATGTGCCCGTCCTCTTCCACCACCGTGTCCTGCTCCGGGAAACCGTGCATCACGCAGTTATCCTGAATGTTCGCCCCGTCTTTCACCACGATACGGCCAAAGTCACCGCGCAGGCTGGCATTGGGACCGACATACACGCCTTTGCCCAGAATCACGTCGCCAATGAGCACCGCAGTGGGATGAACGTAGCTCTCGTCAGGCACGACCGGCGTCAGGCCGTCAATTTGATAAACAGGCATCTTCCCTCCTTATGCGCTTGTAAGACCACCGAAGCGTTGATAGTAGAGCGTGCCGGGCACGGGCAGTTCGCCGACGGAGGTTTCGCCCTTCTCGCTGACAAACGCCAGCGCTCCCGGCGCGACACGCTGATAGATATTTATGCAGAGCTGTCGGGCGCTTTGCCCCGCCCAGTGCGCAGGCAGTAACTCTTCCGGCAGCAGCGGGTCCTTCAGCACCACGCGACGATAAAAGTGAATCAGCAGCAGCTGGATCTGGAAACAGCGTTCCGGCGTCAGCTCCTCCGGCGCGGCCTCTTTTAGCAGCGGCAGCAGCGGCCGGAACGAGTTGATAAACGACTCGTACATCGCGTTTTGCTCGGTTAACTGCCAGCACTCTTCTACGCGTGAACGCAGCGCGGCGCGCGAGAGCGCCAGCGGCGAGTGGGCTTCAAAAAAAATCACATTTTCGGCCACGCCGGCATCGTGAAGCAGGGACTGCACGTCCGCCAGATGCTGCGACGGCGAGGCCATCAGGCTCGGTGCCAGCGTGCCAAACCCCTGCCAGATCAGCTGCTTTTTAACGTCGGCCAGGGTGGTTTTATCCAGCCCCTCGGAGAGCAGCAATAACCATTTACCGTCCCAGGCGGGCAGTTCCGCGCGGTAGATCTTATTCTCCGCGCGACGCGTCAGGCGCAGCCCCTTATCGCTCAGGCGGTAAAAGCTGCGCCGCCCGATGCGCGAGACGTCCAGCCAGCCCTCTTTGTTGAGGCGAAACAGCGCGGTACGCACGAACCGTTCGCCAAACCCCATGCCTTCCAGTAAGGCAGCCAGGCTGCCGAGCCAAATCTCACCGCCGCGATGGGAAAGCGCGTCACCGTATAACGAGGAGATAAGCGAGGTCCCGCTGACGGGAACGGAGCTGACCGCGTGCTGGATAAAGGCGTCGAGTTTATTCATGTGATTCATTCTGTTGTTATTTTTGTCCTGGATGAATCATAGCATAGGATTCTGGGATAGCCCGTCACCCTAACCCCCTCCCTTTGGAAGAGGGCCGGGGTGAGAGGAAACTTAGCCGTTGGCCGCAACTTTACGCAGGTCAAACACCCGGCAGGCTTTCCCCTCCGAGCGCGGGATGCTGCCGCAGTTCACGATCGTCACGTCGGTGGAAATCCCCACCATCGATTTAATGCGGTGGCGCAGCTGGTGGCACACCTGGCAACGCTGCTCGTGCGTCAGCGTCAGGCTGCTCTCTTTCAGCTCCACCTTCACGGAAAGTGAATCAAGATGTCCGCGACGGTTCACCTCCAGCTGGTAGTGCGGAGAGAGATGTTCGAACTTCACAATCTCCTCCTCCAGCTGCGACGGGAAGACGTTAACGCCGCGAATGATCAGCATATCGTCACTGCGGCCGCTGATCCGGTCCATACGGCGCATGCTGCGCGCGGTGGCCGGGAGCAGACGCGTCAGGTCCCGGGTGCGGTAGCGGATCACCGGCAGCGCCTCTTTGGTCAGCGTGGTGAACAGCAGTTCGCCCTGCTGGCCGTCATCCAGCGGCGTGCCGTCGTTCGGGTTAACGATCTCCGGGTAGAAATGATCTTCCCAGATGGTCGGACCGTCGACGGTTTCGATACACTCCATCGCCACGCCCGGCCCCATCACTTCGGAGAGGCCATAGATGTCCAGGGCCGTAATGCCTAAGCGTTTTTCAATTTCGCGGCGCATGGCCTGCGTCCACGGCTCGGCGCCGAAGACGCCCACGCGCAGGGAACAGCCGCTGGCATCGCCGCCCATCTGGCGCTCCAGCTCCTCTATCAGGTTGAGACAGTAGGATGGCGTCACCATGATCATGTCCGGCTGGAAATCGCGGATCAGCTGCGCCTGTTTCTCCGTCTGGCCGCCGGACATCGGGATCACCGTCGCGCCTAAGCGCTCGGCCCCGTAGTGCGCCCCCAGCCCGCCGGTAAACAGGCCGTAGCCATACGCCACGTGAATTTTGTCCTTCGCGCTGCCGCCCGCCGCGCGCAGGGAGCGCGCCACCAGGTTGGCCCAGTTGTCGATGTCGCATTGCGTGTAGCCGACAACGGTCGGCTTGCCGGTGGTGCCGGAAGACGCGTGAATGCGCACCACCTGCTCCATCGGCACGGCAAAGGTATCGAACGGGTAGTTATCCCGCAGGTCCTGCTTGGTGGTGCACGGGAACTTACGGATATCCGCCAGCTCGTTGAAATCGTCAGGGTGAACGCCCGCGGCATCAAACTTGCGTTTGTACATCGGCACGTTGTTATAGGCGTGATGCAGCGTCCATTTCAGACGCGCGGTTTGTAGCGCCTGTAACTCGTCAAGGGAGGCCGTTTCAATCGGATCAAGCTTTGTTGTATTTGTCATCGCAGGGTACTCACATTGTTTTTATGCTCAAACACGCTCAAGGATCATGGCAATGCCCTGACCCACACCGATGCACATCGTACACAGCGCGTAGCGCCCGCCGCGTCGGTGCAGTTCGTTACTCGCGGCCAGCGCCAGCCTGGCGCCGCTCATGCCCAGCGGGTGGCCCAGCGCAATCGCGCCACCGTTCGGGTTGACGTGCGCGGCATCATCCGGCAGGCCCAGCTGACGCAGCACGCCCAACGCCTGCGCGGCGAAAGCTTCGTTAAGCTCGATGACGTCCATATCGTGAATACTGAGTCCGGCGCGCTCCAGCACCCTGCGGGTGGCCGGTACCGGGCCGAGCCCCATCAGACGTGGCTCCACGCCCGCCGTCGCCATCGCCACGATCCGCGTGCGCGGGACTACCCCCTGCGCCAGCGCCATCTTCTCGCTGGCGACGATCAGCGCCGCCGCGCCGTCGTTAACCCCGGAGGCATTGCCCGCCGTGACCACCCCGTTCTTACGGAACGGCGTTTTCAGACCGGCAAGCTGTTCGAGCGTGGTGTCCGCGCGCGGATGTTCATCCACGCTGAACTCGTTGACCGCCCCTTTTTTGCCCGGCACCGGCACCGGCACGATCTCCTGCGCCAGAATGCCGTTCTGCTGCGCCTGCGCGGTACGCTGCTGGCTGCGCAGCGCGAAGGCGTCCTGATCGGTACGGCTGATATTTAACAATTCAGCTACATTCTCTGCCGTTTCCGGCATACTGTCAGTTCCGAATTGCTGATGCATGAGCGGATTCACAAATCGCCAGCCGATGGTGGTATCGAAGATCTCCGCCTGTCGCTGATACGCCGCGGTGGCTTTGCCCATCACAAACGGCGCGCGGGACATCGACTCCACGCCGCCCGCGATCAGCAGGTCGCCGTCCCCCGCCTTAATGGTGCGCGCGGCAAAACCAACCGCGTCCAGCCCGGAACCGCACAGGCGGTTGATCGTCGTGCCGGAGACCGTCTGCGGCAGACCGGCCAGCAGCGACGACATGCGCGCCACGTTGCGGTTATCTTCCCCCGCCTGGTTGGCGCAGCCGAAAATCACGTCGTCAATCCGCTCCAGGTCGAGCTGCGGGTAGCGGGCCAGCAGCGCGCGCAGCGGCACGGCACCGAGATCGTCAGTTCGAACGGCGGAAAGCGCGCCGCCGTAGCGGCCCACGGGGGTTCGAACGCCATCACAAATAAATGCGTCACGCATCAGGCCTCTCCTGTCACGCTGCCGCCGATGCGGTGAGATTTTCCGCGAAAAAGGGCGACGGTTTTCTGTTGTTGGTTATGGATTTCAATGTCATACACGCCGGTCAGCTTGCCCTGATGCTTCACCCGCGCGGTGGCGGTGAGCGTGTCCCCGGCGAAGCCCGGACGCAGAAAATCAATCGAGCAGCCGGAGGCCACCGCCGCCAGCCCCTGGCTGTTGCAGGCGTAGGCAAAGGCGGTGTCCGCCAGCGAAAACAGCTGGCCGCCGTGGCAGGTTTTATGGCCGTTCAGCATCTGCGGGGTGATGGTCATGGTCACCACCGCGTAGCCCTCGTCCATCTCGACAATGTCCATCCCCATCGCCTGCGCGCAGGCGTCGCGTTCGTACATGGTGCGGGCGTTATGCCAGGCGTTATGACTCATAGCTACTCTCCAGAAGCGCGCGCTGGCGCAGCAGTGAACAGGGGCGATAGCGCTCTTCGCCGTAATGACGCTGCAGGTTCTCCAGCAGCGTCAGCAGGCGCTGCCAGCCCAGGCGCTCGCCCCAGGCGATCGGCCCGCTCGGGTAGTTCACGCCCAGGCGCATGGCCGTGTCGATGTCCTTCTCGCTGGCGACCCCTTTTTGCAGGGCATCCAGCGCCTCGTTGGCAATCATCGCCAGCGTTCGCCAGATCAGCAGGCCGGGATAATCGGCAATTTGCACCACCCGGAGCCCCTGCTGCTGCAGGTAGCGGATGGCTTTTTGCGTCGCGGTATGCGGATTGCTGGCCGCGGCGGCAATGACCGCCACGTCGCGCTCAATGCGGTCGACCACCACCACCGGGCCGTTGAGCCGCAGCGCCAGCGCCTGCGCGGTCTCCCCCTGCGTTTCAATCAGGTACACATCATCAATTTCTGTGACACCGTCACGTATTTTTTCCACGCGCATCGGGCTATAGCTGTCGTTCACCGCCTTGACCCACTGCACGTCGGGTTTGTCACCCAGCCAGTCGTAAACGCCCTTCCCGCTCTTTTTGCCCAGCCTGCCTGCCAGCACCAGCTCCTGCTGAACCAGCGAAGGCAGAAAACGACGCTCCTGCCAGAAGGCGTTAAAGACCGAGCAGGTCACCGCAAAGTTCACGTCCTGACCAATCATGTCGGTCAGCTCCAGCGGCCCCATCGGAAAACCGCCGCCTTCGCGCAGGGCGGCGTCAATCACCTCCGGCGGCGCGACCTGCTCTTCCAGCGCGCGCCAGGCCTCGGAATAGAACGGACGGGCAACGCGGTTGACGATGAACCCCGGCGTGGACTGGCAGCGAACGGGCTGTTTACCCCAGTTCAGCGCCAGCTCGCACAGCGCGTCGGCCACTTCCGGAGAGGTCGCCAGCCCGCTGACCACCTCCACCAGCTTCATCACCGGCGCCGGGTTAAAGAAGTGCAGCCCTGCGACCCGCTCCGGGTGGTGGACGTCCGCCGCAATCGCCGTGACGGAGATGGAAGAGGTATTGCTGGTCAGCACCGTCTGCGGCGGGCAGATCTCAGCCAGCTGCGCAAACAGCGCCTTTTTCACCTCCAGCCGCTCTGAGGCCGCTTCAATCACCAGATCGGCCGCGGAGAGCGCCTCGATATCCGTGACGGGAACCAGCCGGGCAAGGATTTGGCTCCCGGCATCGGCAGAGAGTTTTCCGCGCGTTACCCGGGAGGCCAGACGCTGGCGGATCCCGTCGATGGCGCGCGATATCGCATCGCTGGAGATGTCGTAGATCAGCACCGGATGACCATGGCTGGCGGCGACTTCGGCAATCCCTGCGCCCATCGTGCCGCTGCCGATCACGGCGACAGTCCGTATATTCAGCATCTTATTTCCCCGTAAAGTTCGGCGCGCGCTTCGCCAGGAAGGCGCTGACGCCCTCGCGGTAGTCATCGCTGCGCCCGGCCAGGCGCTGATAGTCGCGCTCGAGATCGAGCTGGGCGTCCAGGGTGTTGGTTTCCGCGGCATTGATGGCCTGCTTGATCAGCCCCAGCCCGAAGGTCGGCTGCGACGCAAAATGCAGGGCCATCTGCTGCGCCGTAGCGGAAAGCTGTTCGTCATCCACCACCTGCCAGATCATCCCCCACGCCTGCGCCTGTTCAGCGCTGAGTTTGTCACCGAGCAGCGCCAGCCCCATGGCGCGGGCGCGTCCGGCCACGCGCGGCAGCAGCCAGGTGCCGCCGCAGTCCGGCACCAGACCGAGCTTGCTGAAGGCCATCACAAAGCTGGCGGAGCGCGCCGCAATCACCATGTCGCACCCGAGCGCCAGCGTGGCGCCCGCGCCCGCCGCCACGCCGTTAACGGCACAGATGACCGGCTTCGGCAGCTTTGCCAGGCTGCGCACCAGCGGGTTGTAGAAGGTTTCAACGGACATGCCCAGATCGGGCGCCGGGCCGTTGGGGTCGACGTTGCGGTCGTTCAGGTCCTGACCGGCACAGAAACCGCGTCCTGCCCCGGTGAGCAGCAGACAGCGAACGGTGTCATCGCGCTCGGCCTGTTTCAGGCACTCGGCCAGCTGCTGATGCATCACGTCGTTAAAGCTGTTCAGACGCTCCGGACGGTTCAGCGTAATGGTCATCACGCCCTGTTCTACATGACTGAGAATAAATTCCACAATTAGCGTCCTTTAAAGTCGGGGGTGCGTTTTTGTAAGAAGGCGTCGATGCCTTCCCGGCGGTCTTCAGTGGCGGAAAGCAGCGTAAACAGCTGGCGCTCCTGGGCCAGACCGGCCTGGAGCGGCACCTCCTGTGACTGCCGCAGCGCCTGTTTGGCCGCCTGCAGCGCCAGCGGCGAGTGGCGCGCCATCAGGGCCGCCTGCTTCAGGGCATACTCCAGCGTCAGCGCCGCCGGGAAAACATCGCTCACCAGCCCGGCGTTCAGCGCCTGCTCGGCGGAAATGCTCTCGCCGGTCAGCACCATTTTGCTGGCGAGCGATTTCCCGACGCTGCGGATCAGACGCTGGGTGCCGCCCGCGCCGGGCATGATGCCGAGCGTGATTTCCGGCAGGCCGAAACGGGCGTTGTCACCGGCAATCACCACGTCGCACAGCAGCGCCAGCTCGCAGCCCGCGCCCAGCGCGAAGCCGTTCACGGCGGCGATCAGCGGTTTAGGAAAAGCATTGATACGCGCCCACAGCTGCGGGCGAATATCGTTCAGAGTGGCGGGCAGGTCTTTCTCCGCCATCTCATTGAGATCGGCCCCGGCGGCAAAGCAGCGCTCGCTGCCGTAAATCACGCAGACGACGATGTCGGCATCCACAGCGGCGGCCTCAAGCTGTTCCGCAAGCTGGGTTAACAGCACGTTGTTGAGGGCGTTGCGCGCCGCCGGACGGTTTAGCGTCAGCTGCAGCACGCGGCCATGACGGGTAACAGTCAGCTCGCTCATGCCATCCCCTTCGCGTCGAAGTCGACGACCACGTCGGCGGTTAACGGTAACGACTGGCAGCTCAGCACATACCCGGCGGCCAGCTCGTCCGGCTCCAGGCTGTAGTTGGTCGCCATGTCCACTTTCCCGCGCAGCACTTTGCATTTACAGGTGGCGCAGACGCCGCCCTTGCAGGCATACGGCAGATCTGCCCCCTGACGCAGGGCGGCATCAAGAATGCTTTCGTCGTCCGCCGTCAGGGTAATTTCACGGTCGCGCCCGTCCTGGCGAACGGTCACTTTCTGTCCGCCCGCCTGCACGTGCACCGCGCGCTTAACGGTGATTCCGGAGGTGTTAAAGCGCTCAAGGTGAATGGATTTGTCCGACATCCCCAGCGCCTTCAGCGTGGCTTCCGCGTCGTCCATCATCGCCGACGGGCCGCAGATAAAGGCCTCGTCATACTGGCGGAAATTAATCAGGGTTTTCGCCAGCGCCTGCAGTTTTTCCCCGTCGATGCGGCCATAGAGCAGATCGCTGTCCAGCCGCTCCTGGCTGAAGATGGAGACCAGCTGCAGCCGCTGCGGGTATTTGTCTTTCAGGTCCGCCAGCGCCTGGCGGAACATCATGCTCTGGCTGCTGCGGTTGCCGTAGATCAAGGTGAAATGGCTGTTCGGTTCGGTCTCAAGCGTCGCGGAGATAATCGCCAGCATCGGAGTGATCCCCGAGCCTGCCGCAATCGCCAGGTAGTGGCCTTCACGTTCGGCCTGTGGCTGGTAGCCAAACTGCCCCTGAGGAACCATCACCTCCAGCGCCATGCCCGCTTTGATCTCATCCCGGGCATAGCGGGAGAAGCGCCCGCCGTCGATGGCTTTGACTGCCACGCTGATTTCGTCCGGAGCGGTACTCCGGCAGATGGAGTAGCAGCGGCGCAGCTCGTCTCCGCCTAGCGTCGTTTTTAACGTAAGGTGCTGGCCGGGACGAAAGCGGTAGGCCTCCTGCAGCGCCTGCGGCACCGCAAAGGTAATGGTCACCGCGTCGCGGGTTTCGGGTTCCACTTTTGCCACTGTTAATGAATGAAACGTTGTCATGGCAGCCTCAAATACATTTGAAATAGTCGAAGGGCTCACGGCAGGAATTGCAGCGGTAGAGCGCTTTGCAGGCCGTCGAACCAAATTCACTGATAAGCGAAGTGTCGGTGCTGGCGCAGCGCGGACAGCTCACCTCCACCGGCGCGTGCGCGTGACAGCTATGCCCCACGGGCGGACTGATGCCGTACGCCCGCAGGCGCTCACGCGCGTCGGGGGTCATCCAGTCGGTGGTCCAGGCGGGTTCGAGCTGGAGCACAATGTGCACCGGAGTAAAGCCGTGCGCGGTCATCGCCTCGCGGATCGCCCCCAACAGGTGTTCCGTCGCCGGACAGCCCGAGTAGGTCGGCGTAAAGCCAATGACCCAGCCTTCCCCCTGCGCCTTCACGCTGCGCACCATGCCTAAATCGGTGATGGTTAACACCGGCACTTCCGGGTCCGGGATCTGGCTTAGCAGCGCCCAGATCTGCGGGATTTGCGCGGGCGCGATGTCGACGAGGCGTTGCATAGCGTTCTCCTTTACCACTGCTGACCGGGATACGCGCGCTGGAGATACTGCATTTCCGCCAGCATCGGGCCCAGATGTTCGGTATGCAGCCCCTGCTTGCCCCCGGTGCGGTACGCCACCTCGGCGGGCACCTGCAGGCTGGCTTCATTCAGACCGGCATACACTTCGCTTTCCCACGGCTGACGCAGGAGGCGCGGGTCAACCGCCACGCCGGACTCAATCAGCTCCCGTTCGACGTCATCAGCTTCAAACAGCTCGGCCGTAAAACGCCACAGGTTGTCGATGGCCTGTTGCATTTTTTGCGCGGACGTTTCGGTCCCGTCGCCCAGACGCACCAGCCAGCCGCGGCTGAAGCGCAGGTGGTAGCGCGCCTCTTTAATCGCCTTGGCGGCAATGGCGGCAAGCTGGCCGTCGCGGCTTTGGATCAGGCGTTCATACAGCGCCACGTTCCAGGCATCCATCAGGTACTGGCGGGCAATGGTGTCGGCGAAGCTGCCGTTCGGCTGCTCCACCAGCAGGACATTGCTGAACTGGCGCTCGTCGCGGCCAAACGCCAGCGTGTCTTCATCGCCCTGGCCTTCCCGCTGCGCGGCATAGGTCAGGAAATTGCGCGCCTGTCCCAACAGATCGAGGCCGATATTGGCGAGCGCGAGATCGATCTCCAGCTCCGGCGCGTGGCCGCACCAGGCGCCGAGACGCTGAGAAAGCACCAGACCGTTGTCGCCCAGACGCAGGGCATAGGCAGTCACTGAATTCATTCTTTGCCTCACATATGCTCGATGCCGTCAGGAATGGTGTAGAACGTCGGATGGCGGTAAACCTTGCTTTCCGCCGGGTCGAAGAACTCGCCGCGCTCTTCCGGCTGGGAGGCGACAATCTCGCTCGCCTTAACCACCCAGATAGAACAGCCTTCGCTACGGCGGGTGTAGGCATCACGCGCATTTTCCAGCGCCATGCGATCGTCGGCGGCATGCAGACTGCCCACGTGACGGTGGGACAACCCCTGTTTGCTGCGTACGAACACTTCGTACAGCGGCCAGTAGACATTGCTCATCGTGATTCCTCTTAAGCCACTTTGCGGGCGTGTTGTTTTTCCGCGTGCGCCAGTGCGGCTTCCCGCACCCACGCCCCCTCTTCCCAGGCTTTACGTTTGGCGGCCAGGCGTTCGTGGTTGCAGATGCCGCGCCCGTTAATGACCTCGTCAAACTCGTGCCAGTCGATCTCGCCGAAGCGATAATGACCGCTCTCTTCATCAAAACGCAGGTCGGGATCGGGCACCGTCATGCCCAGCATCTCTACCTGCGGCACCGTGTTGTCGACAAAGCGCTGGCGCAGCTCGTCGTTGCCGAAGCGTTTGATTTTCCACGCCAGGCTGCGGGCGCTGTTCGGCGAATTGTCGTCGTTCGGCCCGAACATCATCAGCGCCGGCCACCAGAAGCGGTTGATGGCGTCCTGCAGCATCTGGCGCTGGGCTTCACTGCCCTGCGCCAGCGCCATGCAGGCTTCAAAGCCCTGACGCTGGTGGAAGCTCTCTTCTTTACAGATTTTCACCATCGCGCGGGCATACGGACCGTAGGAGGTTCGGCACAGCGCCACCTGATTGACGATGGCCGCGCCGTCCACCAGCCAGCCGATCACGCCGATATCGGCCCAGCTCAGGGTCGGATAGTTGAAGATGGAGGAGTATTTCATCTTGCCGTCGAGCATCTTCTGGTAGATGTCTTCCCGCGCGCAGCCCAGCGTTTCCGCCGCGCTGTAGAGGTAAAGCCCGTGTCCGGCTTCGTCCTGCACCTTCGCCAGCAGGATCGCTTTTCGGCGCAGCGTCGGGGCGCGGGTGATCCAGTTCCCTTCCGGCAGCATGCCGACAATTTCGGAGTGCGCATGCTGGCCAATCTGGCGGATCAACGTCTTACGGTAGGCGTCAGGCATCCAGTCCTGAGGCTCAATCGCCGTCTCCTGCGCTATGCGCTGCTCAAACCGTTGTTCTTGCGTCACGTCATCACCTTTATGATTCGTTAGTTTGCAAATTAAAGCGTAATGTTGAATCACTTTGTTTTTTAAAAGTTACACAAAGGTTAAATACAACCCCAAGAATTGTTTCCTGATTATGTGACATTGCTCGCAAGGCTTTTACTGCAGGCGCGCTGAAGAGCGTCCTAGCGCCGTGTTTCATCAGAGCGGATCACAACGTTAACAATTCATTAAAACTCAGCTTGATTTTTATGATTCATGATCAAACTATTAATGGGTAAATTACGTAACATTTGGAGATAAGCGATGCAGCAGTTAGCCAGCTTCTTATCCGGTACCTGGCAGTCTGGCCGGGGCCGCGAACGCACTATTCATCACGCCATCAGTGGCGAAGCGCTGTGGAGCGTGACCAGCGAAGGGCTGGACATGGCGGCCGCCCGTCGCTATGCGATTGAGCGCGGCGGCGAAGCGCTTCACGAGATGACCTTTATCGAACGCGCGGCCATGCTGAAGGCGGTGGCAAAGCACCTGCTTAGCGAGAAAGAGACGTTTTATGCCCTGTCCGCCCAAACCGGGGCGACAAAATCAGACAGCTGGGTCGATATCGAAGGCGGGATCGGCACCCTCTTCACTTACGCAAGCCTGGGCAGCCGCGAGCTGCCGGATGACACCGTGTGGCCGGAAGACGAGCCGATCCCGCTGTCGAAAGAAGGCGGCTTTGCTGCGCGTCACGTCCTGACCTCCAAATCCGGGGTGGCGGTGCACATCAACGCCTTTAACTTCCCCTGCTGGGGAATGCTGGAAAAACTGGCCCCGACCTGGCTTGCCGGCATGCCCGCCATCATCAAACCCGCCACCGCCACCGCACAGGTGACGCAGGCGATGGTGAAATCCATCGTCGACAGCGGGCTGGTGCCGGACGGCGCCATCAGCCTGATCTGCGGCGGCGCGGGGGATCTGCTCGACCAGCTCGACAGTCAGGACGTGGTGACCTTTACCGGCTCCGCCAGCACCGGGCAAAGCCTGCGCGTGCACCCGAATATTGTGGCGAATGCCATTCCGTTCACGATGGAAGCCGACTCCCTGAACTGCTGCGTGCTGGGGGAAGACGTCACGCCGGAGCAGCCGGAGTTCGCCCTGTTCATCCGGGAAGTAGTGCGCGAGATGACCGCCAAAGCCGGGCAGAAATGTACGGCCATCCGCCGCATTATCGTCCCGCAGAACCAGATTGACGCCGTGAGCCAGGCGCTGGTTGCCCGGCTGGAAAAGGTGGTGGTGGGCGATCCGGCGCAGGAAGGGGTAAAGATGGGGGCGCTGGTCAACGCCGAACAGCGTGCGGACGTGCAGGAGAAAGTGGAGCAACTGATCGCCGCAGGCTGCCAGGTCCGCCTGGGTGGCAAAGCGGATTTGCAGGCCGCTGGCGCGTTCTACCCGCCGACCCTGCTGTTCTGCCCGCAGCCGGATGAAACTCCGGCAGTGCACTCAACCGAAGCTTTTGGCCCGGTTGCGACGCTGATGCCGTATCGCAACGCGCGCCACGCAATGCAGCTTGCCCGCGCGGGCGGCGGCAGCCTGGCGGGTACGCTGGTCACCGCAGACCTGGACATTGCCCGCCAGTTTATTACCGGTGCGGCGCGCGCCCACGGGCGTATTCAGATCCTCAACGAGGAAGCCTCGAAAGAGTCCACCGGCCACGGTTCCCCGCTGCCACAGCTGGTGCACGGCGGCCCGGGCCGCGCGGGCGGCGGCGAAGAGCTGGGCGGCCTGCGCGCGGTGAAGCACTACCTGCAGCGCACCGCCATTCAGGGCAGCCCGACCATGCTGGCGGCTATTGGCAAACAGTGGGTGCGTGGCGCAGCGGTGCAGGAAGATCGTGTGCATCCGTTCCGCAAATACTTTGAGGAGCTCCAGCCGGGCGACAGCCTGCTGACGCCGCGCCGCACCCTGACGGAAGCGGACATCGTGAACTTTGCCTGCCTGAGCGGCGACCACTTCTACGCCCATATGGACAAGATCGGCGCGGCAGAGTCGATCTTTGGCGAGCGCGTAGTGCACGGCTACTTCCTGATTTCCGCCGCAGCAGGGCTGTTTGTTGATGCGGGCGTCGGGCCGGTGATCGCCAACTACGGCATGGAAAACCTGCGCTTTATCGAGCCGGTTAAACCGGGCGATACCATTCAGGTGCGTCTGACCTGCAAGCGTAAAACGCTGAAGAAACAGCGTACCGCCGAGGAAAAACCAACCGGCGTGGTGGAATGGGCGGTTGAGATCTTCAACCAGCACCAGCAGGCCGTGGCGCTCTACTCCATCCTGACGCTGGTGGCGCGCCAGCAGGGGGATTTCTGACACCTTCCCTTCACCGCCGTTCCTGCCGGGTGGCGCGATTGTATGACCGGATACATAGGTGACAGATCAGACCGGGAACATAGGTAACACTTTTAGTCTATCCGCAC